>DATIPA010000001.1:0-21265 GCA_035472475.1 Xanthobacteraceae bacterium
GCGACGTTTGTCGGCAGCATGAACAGAATGGCCTTCTCGATGTTGTTGTAGACCGTGCGACCCTCCTTCACGGCCGCGGTGATCGAGGCGAAATTGTCGTCGGCGAGTATCATCTCGGCCGCTTCTTTCGTGACCTCAGTACCCTTGATGCCCATTGCGACGCCGATGTCCGCCTTCTTGAGAGCCGGAGCGTCATTTACGCCGTCGCCGGTCATTGCGACGATCTGCTTGTTAGCCTGGATCGCCTTCACCAAACGGAGCTTATGTTCGGGGCTTGCGCGCGCGAAGACGTCTACGTCGCGCACCCGCTCCTGAAGGGTGGCGGTGTCCATCTCCTCGATCTCGGCGCCGGTGATCGCGGTTGTTCCATCTCCGATGCCGAGCATCTTCGCGATCGCAGCGGCCGTGATCTTGTGGTCGCCGGTGATCATGGTGACGCGAATGTCGCCGCCATGACATTCCTTGACGGCTTCGACGGCTTCCTTGCGCGGCGGGTCGAGCAACCCGACGAGACCGAGGAGCACGAGGTTCTTCGGAAGGTCCGCGGGCGTGAGCGCGCCGGCCCTGACGCTCGGGTTCTCGATCCACGCCAGTGCCAGAACGCGCTCGCCCTGGCCTGCGAGCCTGTCGGACGCCTCCGAGAAATGTTTGCGATCAATCGGTACTTGCCCGCCGCCCGTCGTCTGCTGGCGATCGCAGTGGCCGAGGATGACTTCCGGGGCACCTTTGGTCAGCAGAATCTGCGTGCCGTCACGCGTCTTGTGCAGCGTGGCCATGAACCGGTGTTCCGATTCGAACGGGATAGCGTCAACGCGGGAATACGCGTCCTGCTCGACCTGCCTTTGCATCCCCAGTTTGGCCGCGAACGGATAGAGCGCCCCTTCGGTCGGATCGCCCTCGACCTTCCAGACGCCGTCTGCTTGGAATAGCTCGGCGTCATTGCACAGCGTGGACACTCGCCCCATGAGCTCGAGCACGCCGTCTGGCCCCGCCGGCTTGCCGCCTTTACTAACCTCGCCGTCGGGCGCGTAGCCTTCGCCCGTTATTTGGTAGGCCGAATCGGCAGTCACGGCCGACACCACCATCATCTCCATCAGCGTCAGCGTTCCGGTCTTGTCGGAGCAGATGCGCGATACCGAGCCGAGGGTTTCGACCGCCGGAAGGCGCCGGATGATGGCGTTACGCTGAGCCATACGCTGGACACCGATCGCGAGGGTGATGGTGATGATCGCCGGCAAGCCCTCCGGTATGACCGAAACCGCGATGCCGACGACGGCTTGAAACAACTCAACAAAGTCCATGCCTTTCACCCACCTGCCATAGGCGAAGATCAAGACGCTGACGACACCGATGACCGCGGTGATCGCATAGCCGAATTTCTTGATCTGCCGCAGCAGCGGCGTCTCAAGCGTGCTCACGCCGGCGAGGAGCTGGTTGATACGCCCGAGCTCGGTTTCGCTGCCAGTCGCCACCACAACGCCGGTGCCGCGGCCGGAGACAACCATGGTTCCCGAGAACGCCATGTTCTCCCGATCACCGACGGTTGCGTTGGCGGCAACCGGGTCGACGGTCTTGTCGGCGGGGACCGATTCCCCGGTGAGCGCGGCTTCCTCGGTGCGCAGGTTCTTAACGTCGGTGAGTCGCAAGTCTGCGGGGACCTTGTCGCCCGACTCCAACAAGACGATGTCCCCCGGCACGAGTTCGTCGGCGGAAATCATGCGCGTATCGCCGCCGCGTATCGTGCGCGCCTCGGCCGACAGCATGTTGCGGATCGAGTCCAGAGCTTTCTCAGCCTTTCCTTCTTGAATGAAACCGAGCAGGGCGTTGATGATGACGACGCCCAAGATGATCGCGGCATCGATCCATAAATTCAACATCAGCTTGGCAAAGCCTGCGCCGAGCAAGACGTAGACCAGGATATTGTTGAACTGGGATAGGAACCGTTGGAACGGCCCGGTCTTCTTGCCTTCCGGCAATCGGTTGGGACCGTATTGCTGTAGCCGGAGCGAGGCTTCGGCGACGCTCAAGCCGTTCGCGCCGTTACTTGCGAGGCGTTTGACCGCATCGTCTGCCGATATGGCGAACCACGAGACAGCATTGCCCTCGGACGTGACCTGGGAAGCCGCAGCCATGATCAGCCCCTCGATTGCGCGGATCGCGGACGACGCTGTCGGTATGCGATTATGGCGGCGCGCTCTCCGAGCGCTACTCGATGCTTAACAGATGCCTCGCACGCACAGTGCTAATCGATCGACAGCAGGTTGATCCGCTTGATTGGTGTCCTCCAAAGCCAAATAGGGTCTTTAAGGTGCGCGCCTTGCCCCTTGCAACGAACGGCGCAGTAATGACCATAAGCTGCCGCCGGTCACCATGCCGAGAAGGTAGAAGATGACAGCGAGTAGGGCGAGCGGCGCGCGCGCGCTGAAGCCGAGGAACGTCATCGTCGCGGTCTCGAAGTTCTGGCCCGCGAAAATGAGGAGGGCGGCGAGAAACAGCCCGATGATGATGAGGTGGACCCAGCGCATGGCGGTGGCCTTTCGACGTCAGCGTGAGACAGCGTAGGATACAGTATATTGTTGGCCCGTCGAGGTTGGTGATAGGGCATCGTCGCGCACAATCGGGGGGGGGTCGCCTTGCCGGATCGACGTGTTGGGAGGCGGAGCTTGAGGCCAGCGATCGATCCTCGGTGGGGTGATATCGAAGACGACGCTTCGAGCTCCAAACGTCGTTCGCTATTGTCGCTCGCCGGCTCTCTGCTCGCCGAGATCAGCATCACCAAGCTCGCCACCGCTTGGCTCTCCCTAGTCATTCTCCCGGCGCTATTGCTCGGGGTTGCACCGATTGTCGCCTCGATCTGGTTCAACTCGGTGTTCGACGAATTTACTTCATCCCTGGCCGGCGTCTGGTCATTGGCCGTCGTCATTCTGCTGGCGGCGATCGGCTGGTTCGGCGGCCGCCGAGTGCTCCAAATTGCGGAACATAGTTTTTGGTCGCTTAATTCGCTGATTGTGCAACCTTGCTATACGGCCTGCCGCGAGGTGTTGCGTCACCTCGTCGGTGGCCGGATGTCTCCGGCGACGTATGCCGGGAGCGCTGTTGCGTCTGCCCTCTTTCTATGTGCGATTGCCGTCGGGGTAGTGCTGCTCGTATGGCCGGAAGCTTACCTGACCAGCGACATCACGATTCTGCGTTCCCCAAAGCACTTGGCAATCGTCGCGCTAGCCAACAGCGTCGTACTGGTTGGCGCTTATGTGGCGGTGGCCGTTCTGGTATGGGGCGTTGCCGACGCGGCCATAAGCCAGCCGCGCAACCTCGAATTGGCGGGGCAAGTCTCTCCGGCCGGACGAACGTGGCGCATCGCGCATCTCTCGGATCTTCATATCGTGGGCGAACCTTATGGGTTTCGTATTGAGAGCGGCCGGTCCGGTCCGCGCGGCAACGGCCGGTGGCGCCGCCTGCTCGACCAGTTGGAGCTGATCCACGCGAGCGAGCCGCTGGATGTGGTTCTGATCACCGGCGATATGACTGACGCCGGCAGGTCGGGTGAATGGGCTGAATTCTTTGACGCCATCGCGGATCACCCAAGTCTCTCCGGTCGAATTTTACTCCTGCCCGGCAACCACGATGTCAACATCGTTGATCGCGCCAATCCGGCGCGCCTTGATCTTCCCACCAGTCCCAACAAGCGACTGCGCAAGGTCCGAACATTGTCTGCGCTCGCCGCGATCCAGGGGGAGCGCGTTCGCATCGTCGACCGCGCAGGCGGGCGCTTGGGAGCAAGCTTGGCCGCAACCTTGGAGCCGCACCTACCGCACATGATCGCGTTTGCGGACGCGGGAAAGCCGTCGTTGACCAAGGAGCTCGCCGATCTGTGGGACGGGATCTTTCCGATGCTGCTGCCGCCCGAACAGGATGATGGCCTCGGCATCATGCTGTTGAACTCCAACGCGGACACCCATTTTTCGTTCACCAACGCACTTGGCATGATTTCGTCGGAACAGGCGCGCGCAATCAACATCGTGAGTGCCGCCTATCCGCGCGCCGGCTGGGTGATCGCGCTGCACCATCATGTCGTCGAGTACCCCTGGGGCGCGAAGGCGCTCTCCGAGCGTATCGGCACGGCGCTGATCAACGGAAGCTGGTTCATCCGCGGCCTCAAATCGTTGGCCGGCCGTGCGGTGCTCATGCACGGGCATCGTCACATTGATTGGCTTGGGCAATGCGCGGGACTGATGATTGTTTCCGCGCCGTCTCCGGTCATGAACGCGACTGACGATGCCGCGACTTATTTCTACGTCCACGCGTTGGCGATCGACGCAGATCGGCAGCTGCGCTTATTGCAGCCGCAACGGGTTGTTGTTGCGGGCGAGGGGCTTTCCCAGGAAGCAGCCACCTAGCGCATGATCCGACAAAGTGGTTCGCCGACAAGATCATGCGCTAAATCAATCCAAGGCCGTCTTCCCGCACAGGCGCAGCCGGAAGTACTCGTCGCGTTGGCCTCTCCACTCAGGCCGCAACGCCCTCGTGCGCAGGCTCCTTGACGCGAAACCAAGTGACGTAGAGTGCAGGCAAGACAATCAAAGTGAGTACCGTCGCCACGAACAAACCACCCATGATCGCGAAAGCCATCGGCCCCCAGAATACGGTCGGGGCAATCGGAATAAATCCGAGCACCGTGGAAATCGCCGTCAGCATGATCGGACGAAAGCGGGAGAGGGTCGCTCCGACCACCGCGTCCCAAATCTGCAGCCCCTGCGCCCGTTCGGTCTCGATCTGCTCGATGAGAATCACCGCATTGCGGGCGATCATGCCGAGCAACGCGAGAATGCCGAGGATCGCGACAAACCCGAGCGGCTGGCGGAAGATGAGCAGTGCGAGCACGATCCCGATGAGGCCCATTGGGACGACGCTCATGACGAGAAACAGACGGCTAAAGCTGTGCAACTGAGCCATCAGGAAGATGAGCATGAGGAGCAGCATCACGGGAACCATGGCGAAGACCGAGGCCTGTGATTGCGCGCTTTCCTCAACCGTCCCGCCCACGTCGACGCGATATCCTTTTGGAAGGTTTTCGCTCAGCTTCGCGATCGCCGGAGCCAACGCACGGACCGCACTCTCGGGCGTTGAACCGGAGGCGACGTCGGCCTGCACCGTCAACGTCGGAACGCGCTGCCGCCGCCAAATCAATGGATATTCCTGCTCGAAATCGAAGCTCGCGACCTGGCTCAGGGGCACTGTGCGCCCGTTCGGGAGTGGAAGCTGCAGGGCGCGCAAGGTCGATAGCGAGATGCGCTGCTCGTCCTGCGCCCGCGCAATGACGTCGACGAGATAGATGTCGTCGCGCACCTTGGTGATCGGCGTCCCGGTCATCACGCCGTTCAGAGTCGCCGCGAGCGTCTGTGAACTCAGGCCCAGAAGCCGTGCCTGATCTTGATCGATGCTGATGCGAACCTTCCGGGATGGCTCGATCCAGTCGAAATTAACCCCTTTCACATCGGAACTGGCGCCCAGGACTTCGGCAAGGCGCAACGCGATCGACCGCACCTCTGCAATCTCAGGGCCTTGGACCCTGTACTGCACCGGCCATCCGACAGGGGGTCCGAGTTCCAGCGGCGACACGCGGGCGACGACGCCGGGCATCTGATCTGGGAGCACTTTCTCCAGCCCCACTTGCAGCCGCTCGCGGGCTGCGACGCTCTTGGCGACGACGACGGCTTGGGCAAAAGAGTCTCTGGCCAATTGGACATCGAGCGGAAGGTAGAAGCGGATGGCCCCGCGCCCCACGTAGGTGCTCCAACGTTCGACATCGGGATTTCCCCCGAGGATGGCATCGAGTTTGGCGGCGGCCTGATCGCTGGCGAAGATCGAGGCGTTTTGCGGCAAGGAGAGGTCGACGACGAGTTCGGGACGGTCGGAGGCCGGGAAGAATTGTCGCGGCACGAACGGCAGCGCCAGAACCGCGGCGACAAAACACGCCAGTGTCGCTGCAATGGTGAGCCAGCGCATCCTCATCGCGCCGACGAGGAGCCCGCGGAAGATCCGCATGATCGCGCCCGGTTCGTCCGCCGCCGCCGCCTTCGGCTTGGCTAGGAGCGCCACGCCGAGCAACGGCGCGAAAAGCACGGCGACGAACCAGGAAACGATCAGCGCGATTGTTACGACGGCGAAAATCGAGAACGTATATTCGCCGGCGGCGCTCCGCGCAAAACCGATCGGCACGAAACCCGCCGCGGTAACGAACGAGCCCGTCAGCATCGGGAAGGCCAGGGTGTCATACGCAAAAGTCGCGGCCTGCTCCTTGTTGTCGCCGCGCGCCAGACGCGTAGTCATAACGTCGATGGTGGTCATGGCGTCATCGACGAGGAGCCCCAAGGCGATGATCAATGCACCGAGCGAAATGCGCTGGAGATCAATCCCTAGCGCTTCCATGATGGGGAATACGATGGCGAGCGTCAGCGGAATCGAAAGCGCGACAATGGCGCCTGCTCGGATGCCGAGGGTAACGAAGCTCACCGCCATGATGATGGCGATTGCTTGCCACAGCGACGTCATGAACTCGCCGATCGCGGTGTTGACGACAGCGGGTTGATCCGAGACTAGCGTCGGCTCAATGCCGAGGGGCAGATCGGCGATGGCTTCGTTGATCTCGCGGCTAACGTTCCGGCCCAGAGCCAGAATGTCGCCGCCATTGCGCATGGCGATGGCCAATCCGATTGCGGGTTGCCCGTTGACACGGAACATCGGCTGCGGGGGGTCGGCGAATGAGCGGCGCACCTCGGCGATGTCGCGGAGCCGGATCAGCCGCCCGTTCGACAGGAAATTAACGGCGAGGATGTCCTGTTCGGACCGGAATGCGCCAGATACGCGAAGCCAAAGCTTCTCGTCACTCGTCTGTATGGAGCCGGACGGACTGACGGCGTTCTGTGCTTGGAGGGCGGCAAGCAAAGCCGCTCGATCAATTCCAAGCCCAGCGAGTTGCTGTGTCGAAAACTCGACAAAGATCTGCTCATCCTGAGCGCCGATGATTTCGATCTTCGAAACGTCCGGAACATGCAGCAGTCGCGAGCGGATATCCTCGACATAATCGCGAAGCTCGCGATGGGTGAATCCGTTGGCGGTGAAGCCGTAGATCAACCCAAAGGTGTCGCCAAAGTCGTCGTTGAAACCCGGACCAATGACAGCAGCCGGCAGCGTGTGGCGGATGTCGCCTATGTTCTTGCGAACCTGATACCAAATGTCGGGAACTTGGGCGGCCGTCGTCTCCCCTTTCAAATTGACGAATATGGTCGTGAGGCCGGGGCTCGTATAGCTGCGCAGGAAATCGAGGCCTTTGGTTTCTTGCAGCTTGCGCTCGAGCCGCTCGGTCACCTGCGAAAGCGTGTCATCGAGAGTGGCGCCAGGCCATGAGGCCTGCACGATCATCGTCCTGAAGGTGAAAGCCGGATCCTCGTTGCGACCGAGCCGCAAATAGGAGGCGAGGCCGCCGACAGTCACCACGATCATCAAGAATACGGTGAACGAGCGATGTTTGAGCGCCCATTCGGACAGATTGGGGCCGATCACGAAGGCGATCCGAGCAGGCGGATCTTGCGACCCGGATAGAGCGCCTGAACGCCGGCTGTCACGACAATCTCTCCACCCTCCAGCCCCTGCGAAATCACAACCGTGCCGGGGTCGAAGCGCTGCACCTCCACATTGTGCAGCGATACCGTTAAGTTCGACGGGTCAACGATCCAGACCGCAGGTTGGCCATTGATTTTGGTGAGAGCGCTGGCGGGAATCGAGAAGCCCGGGGCGGACTCCACCTGCATGCGCCCCGTAACCGTGGCGCCAAGGAGCATCGCGCTTGGGGGATCGATAAGACTCACTCTCACCCGAAAAGTTCGCGTGATGGGATCGGCTTGCGGATCGACTTGCCGCACGCGCCCTATCGCCGTCACCGAAGGAGCGTCAGTCAAGGTCACCACGATCTTGGGATCAGGAGGTGCCGATCGAATCACCTGAGCCGGCACATCGAAAACGGCGTCCCGCCCATCCTGCCGGGCAACCTGAAAGATCATCTGTCCGGGCTGTACCACTTCGCCTGACTCGGCGCCTCTCGCGGTGATTGCTCCGGTAACGTTTGCCTTCAGCTGGGTATAGCTCACGCGGTCCTTGGCGATGTGCAATTGCGCCTGAGCGTCGTCGACCCTGGATTGCGTGGTGCGCAGCGCCTGCTGCGCTTGATCGAACAGGACCTTGGTCGTGAACCCTCTCTCCAAAAGAGTGTTCTGGCGATCGAAGTTGTTACTCACCTCCACCAATTGCCCTTGCGCGGCGGAGAGAGCGGCCTGCGCCGACCGCAGTGCGTTCAATTCGTTTTGTGGGTCGAGTTTCGCCAGCACCTGGTCTGGTTCGACGCGATCGCCGACGTTGGCCAATCTTTCGATGATGCGACCGCCGATGCGGAAGGCGAGGGCGGCCTCGTTCTCGGCCATCACCTGTCCGGTCAGTACGACCAGCTCGCCGACGTCACCCTTCTCAACCGTGACCGTCCGAACCGGGCGCGCTTCAGGGGCCTTGACCGTCGTCTCCCGCTCACAGCCGGCAAGCAACGTGGCGAGGACCGGCAAAAGCAATAAGACGCTTGCTAAGCCGCGTCCTGCCTTCGGATAGATAGTGCAAGGGGCCATGGCCACCTCGATCTGAATCCGACCCTCGATAACTACGCCACTCCCAGGCGTCGGCCGTCAAGCGCCACCTCCTGGGTGGCCAACGCGACGCCGCATTATTTGGAGCCGCGCCCGCTTAGAACGACCCGAATAGCGTTCCAAACCCAATGACAGAGACAAGCCCGAGGAGGCCGCCGACGATAGAAACCATCACAATGTCGAAATAGCTTTCGCGATGCGTCGAGCCGCAGACCGCGAGCAAAGTGACTACGGCTCCATTGTGCGGCAGACTGTCGAGGGTGCCGGCGCCGATCACGGCAACGCGGTGCATCAGCCCGGGGTCGATGCCCTGTTCAGCCGCAAGGCGCATGTAGGTGCTGCCAAGCGCGTCGAGCGCGATCGTCAATCCCCCCGATGCCGAACCGGTGAGTGAGGCGAGCACATTGGTCGCTACCGCCAGCGAAATCAGCGGGCCACCCTCGATCGACAGAACCCAGTCGCGCACCGTCGCGAAGGCCGGCAGCGCCGCAACGACCGCGCCAAAGCCGACAAGGCTGGCAACGCTCAACACCGGTAGAGCGGACGCATTGGCGCCCGCATCCATACTTTCCCTGAGCGCGGGCAGCCGCCGATAGTTGACCGCGACCAGCGTGGCGCTGGCGACCGCGAGCGCGGTCGCAACCGCCCACACGCCTCCGACGGCCGACAGCGACGTCGATCCCCAAACCAGATCGGACAGATAGGAAGTGTCGAGACGCTTCAATACAAACAGCGACATCAAGAGATTGACGCCGACCACGACCGCGAGCGGCAACACCGCCAAGGCAATGGACGGATCGGCCTCGCTGAGGCGGCCGTGGCGAATCTCAGCCGGATCGAATGTGCTCGACGTCGTCGCCCGCTCGCGAACGATTTGATGCTCCGAGGCGTCGATGGCCGCGTCGGTGTCCGACCCATAGCTTTCGCCCTTCTGGCGCGCGGAAGCCTCGGCGCGGGCAAGCCACCAGAGGCCGAATCCCAGCATGATGAGCGAGGCGATGACGCCGAGGCCTGGCGCCGCGAACGACGTGGTGCCGAAAAACGGCATCGGGATCGCGTTCTGGATCGAGGGCGTTCCGGGGAGCGCCGACATTGTAAACGTGGATGTCCCAAGCGCGATCGCCGCCGGCATCAGCCGCTTCGGGATCGCCGCTGCATGAAACAGCGCATGCGCCATCGGGGCGAGCACGAAAAAGGCAACAAACAGACTAACGCCCCCATAGGTGACGAGCGCACCGGCAAGGACGACCGCCAGCACTGCCCGCCGCGGGCCCAAGTGCTCGGTCATGAAGCTTGCAATAGCCGAAACGGAACCACTGTCCTCCATGAGCTTGCCGAACAGGGCGCCGAGGAGAAAAATTGGGAAGAACTGCATAATGAATTTGGCGGCGCTGGCCATGAAGGTCTGCGTCCAATGGGCGAGCAGCGGCTCCCAGGCCAGCCCAGCGGCTAGGATCGCAGCGGCGGGAGCGAGCAGAAGTACGCTCCAGCCCCGGTACGCCAGCCAGATCAGCAGTCCCAGAGCGACAAGAATTCCAAGAAGTCCCATTCGTCAGATCTGTTCCAACAAGATATCGAGATCCAAAGTAGAGCGGTGTCCGAGATCCGACGCGTGAGCCTCCAAAAAGACTTGCGCGGACCTTCGCCCTTCACCGTGCAGCAAGGAGAAGAATTCCCATTCCGCATTGAGCTTGGAGGAGGCGCCGAGCTCAGCCATCATCTCGCTCGCGACACGATGGATACGCATGCCGGCCCATTGCGCGCCCTCGCTGTCGCCTGGATTGGCGACCTGCCGCAGCAGGGCCATCATCCGCAGCTCCTTCAGCAGGACGGCGTTGAAGGATACTTCATTCAGACGGTTGAGAATGTCGGAAGCAGAGCGCGGTGATCCTGTGCGCTCGACCGGGTTGATCTGGACCAGAATGGTATCCCGAGATTTGCACTCCCGAATGAGCGGCGTGATCGTCGGATTGCCGGAATAACCACCGTCCCAATAGGGCTCACCGTCAATTTCTATGGCCTGGAACATCGTGGGCAGACAGGCCGAGGCGAGCAGAACGTCCGGCGTCACAGCATTGTTCCTGAACACGTGGCCGCGGCCAGTCCGTACGTTGGTCGCGGTGATGAAGAGCTTTATGGGCGCTTGCGCCAGCCGCTCGAAATCGACGAGCTCCGCTAGAATCGCTCGCAATGGATTGTTTCCCATCGGATTTAGGTCATAAGGCGATAACAGGCGAGACATGAGATCCATTGCGACATAGAGCGGCGAAGAATCCAGCGTCCAGCGGCCAAGAAGCACATCGAGCGGCCCCCGCCGGAAAGGGCTGAAGCGAGCTGCGTCGGAGACGCGGCGCCAGAAATTATTCAAAGCCATGCGAGCGCCCTGGGCGCCACCTTTGGCATGGCCATCGACAAGCACCGCGGCATTCATCGCGCCGGCCGACGTGCCGGAGATACCGTCGATTCCAAGCCAGGGCTCCTCGAGCAGACGATCGAGGACGCCCCACGTGAATGCTCCATGTGAGCCCCCGCCCTGTAGCGCAAGATCGACGAGTATCGGATCGCGCGTGATAACGGCCTTGGTTTGTTCCATGGTATCCGACCTCGCGGAATTATTGGGGCAGACTTCGAGTTCAGCGATATCCGCCCAAGCTATCAACCTGGGATTAGCGCGCTGATGACGGTTGCGCCGCCGTTCGATGGACTACCGGGACAGGTTGCACGGAGGTATGCTGGTGAACAGTGCCGCAAGAGTATCCGCGCAAAAGCAGGATCTCATGCAGATGGATGTCGCGTCGAGAGTCAAATCCGCAAGCAAGCCATGACCGCGGATGAGGTGATAAAGCGACTCAATACCACCACCGAGAAAGGCCTACTGACGTTCCCGCGCCTGTCTCTAGCGTTGACCGACCGCTGTGCCGATGCGGGCGGGCCGCAAGTCTTGATTTAGCGCTGGTACAAATTCGTAAAGCGCGAGGTGCCTGACTTGATTTGATGATCTAATCCAAACTTGCTCCACCTTAATTCGTCCTGCCAGTGTCCGAAATGCAGTCCAGGTCTGACATGTCCGGCATCTGAAAATGGCATCGTTCATCGGAGAGAGCATGATGAAATCATCACGTTGGTCGGCAGTATTGCTGCACGTATGGTCCCGCTTGACGCCGTGGGGCGCGCTGTATCTCGCGCTGTGGATCGTTCTAATCATGTCAGCCGCTATCCCGGCCAGTGCCGATGACGCGCGCCCGAACCGGATCCACATCGAGTATGTGCCGCCCAAGAGCCCGGAGAACCAGCGGATCTATGAAGCGCTCAAAGAGCAGCACGCGCTCGAGAAGATGCAGGAGATGTTCGGGCCGTTCCGGTTGTCGAATGATCTGAACTTGCGGACGTTTGAGTGCGGCATCGTGAACGCCTGGTATCAGCGGCCGACCGTGACGATCTGTTACGAATATCTCGCCGATATCCTGACGCGCATGCCCAAGGATACCCCGTCCGGCATCACCCCGACTGACGCTATGCTTGGGCAATTTTTCTACGTCGTGGCGCACGAAATGGGGCACGCCATGTTCGACTTTCTCAACGTCCCGCTGTTTGGGCGCCCCGAGGATGCGGCAGATTATTTCGCCGCCTACACGATGCTGCTGTTTGGCAAGCAGGACGCGCGCAGGTTGATCATAGGTGCCGCCTATACCTATAGAAATGCAATTCAAAACCCGAAGGTCACGGCGCGGTTGGTGGCATTCTCCAGCCAGCATGGCGCGCCGGCACAGAGGTTCTTCAATCTGATGTGCCTTGCCTTCGGAGCCGATCGCGAGACGTTCGGTGATCTCATCAAGATCGGCTATCTGCCGGAGGCGCGCTCGCGCGGCTGCAGGGTCGAGTTCGGAGAGCTCAACTTTGCATTCCGGCAGTTGATCCAGCCCCACGTCGATCAAGAGTTGGCCAAAGCGGTTTTGCAACAAGGTTGGTTGCCGGCCGTCGAGGCCAGGCCCGATCCTCCGCCTCCGCCACCGCAGATCGGACACTAGGCGGCACGCTTACCAAGCCGCCCCGTCTGGACAGCGTCGGGACGATGTGGTGGCATCGCTCCCGATATGATCGTCGCACGCGCCCTGGGCGCGGTGACGCTATCCATCCGGGATCGACACAATCGCAGGGGTTACGGACGATGGCTACGACGCGCGTCGAGCACGACAGCATGGGACCGGTCAACGTCGAGAGCGACAAACTGTGGGGCGCGCAGACGCAGCGCTCGCTCGAGCATTTCAGCATCGGCAAAGACCTGATCCCGCGGGAACTGATCCCGGCTTACGCGATCATCAAGAAGGCCGCCGCGATTGTGAACAACAAGGCCGGCCGTCTCCCCGATGATCAGAAGGACCTGATCGTACGCGTCTGCGACGAGATTCTGGCGGGCCAGCACCTCGATCACTTCCCGCTGCACGTTTGGATGACCGGGAGCGGCACGCAGTTCAACATGAACGTAAACGAGGTGATCGCGAACCGCGCGTCGCAGATCGCCGGAGAGCCGCTCGGAAGCAAGAAACCCGTCCATCCCAACGACGCCGTGAACATGTCGCAGTCCTCGAATGACTCGTTCCCGACGGCGATGAATGTCGCCGCTGCCATCGGGGTCAAGCAAAGGCTGATACCAGCTGTTCTTGCGTTGCGCGACGCCCTCGACAAAAAGGCTCAGGCTTGGGCCGACATCGTCAAGATCGGTCGCACCCATCTGCAGGATGCAACGCCGCTCACGCTCGGGCAGGAGTTTTCCGGTTACGTCGGGATGCTCAGCGACGACGTCGAGCGGCTCGAAGCGGCGCTCAAGGGCGTCTACCGGCTGGCGCTCGGTGGCACGGCGGTCGGCACCGGGATCAACGCCGAGCCCGGGTTCGATCGCGAAGTCGCGGCCGAGATCGCCAAGCTCGCGGGATTGCCGTTCGTCACCGCGCCCAACAAGTTCGCCGTGCAGGGTGCGCATGACGACCTGGTGTTCCTCAGTGCGGCGTGCAAGACGCTCGCGGTGTCGCTCTACAAGATCGCAAACGACATTCGGCTTCTGTCATGCGGACCGCGTGCGGGCTTTGCCGAGCTCAACATTCCGGCCAACGAACCAGGCTCGTCGATCATGCCCGGCAAGGTCAACCCGACCCAGGCGGAGGCGCTGGCGATGATCGGCGTGCAGGTGATGGCAAACGATTTGGCGGTCTCGTTCGGCGGCGCGAGCGGCTATCTCGAAATGAACGTCTATAAGCCGTTGATGATCGACAACATCATGAACTCGATCAGGATCCTGACCGACGGGTGCACGAACTTCCGCAAGTTCCTGGTCGAAGGGACCGAGCCGAACTTGGCGCAGATCAAGCGCTTCGTCGACCGCTCCCTGATGCTGGTGACCGCGCTCAGCCCAGTGATCGGTTACGACAAGGCCTCGCAGACCGCGCACTATGCGCTCGACCATGATCTTACGCTCAAGGAGGCGGCCTTGGAGCTCAAGATGGTCAGCGCGGAGGAGTTTGACCGTATCGTCGACCCGAAGAAGATGGTGAAGCCCTACGTCGCGGCCGAGTGAAAGCTTTAGTCTGCCGCTACCACCAACTCGCGAATCTCCTTGCTACCGCCGTCGGTCATGCCGAGGTCGGTCAAATGCGGCCCAGGGTTGGAGGCAAGGCTCTGGCCGCCGAGCGCCTTGAAGGTGCGGTAGGGCGGCTGCCACGCGCACACTTCGCCGGCCGCGTCCACCACCGCCTTGTGCTCGCGCGCAACCTCGGCCGGGGGCTTGAGCGACAGTATGCCGGCAACCGGATAGGCGATTCTGGCGGTCACGGCCGCGTCCTTCACAACCGCGATGCCGCCGCCCATGTCGATCACCGTGTTGGCGGCCAGCATCATCTCGCTCGCGTCGTGACCGAACACCACGAGATTGTGGGAATCGTGCGAATAGGTGCTCGCATAGGCGCCGCCCCAGCGATCCCAGCCTTCGATGATCGCGGTCTGCGGGCCCGCGTTGGAACGGCCGTGGCGATGCACCACCGTCATCGCGCTGACGTCGTCCGGAAGCACAGCAAATCCGTCGTGAACCGTCACCGTGAGCTCGCTCCATGAATTGAAGCGCGCGCCCTTGATGGTGCGCATGCGCACGCGGCCCTTGCGGACGCCCGGCACCCGCACCCGGAAATCGTCGCGTGTCAAAGGCGCAATCCGCATGGTGTCGGCGGTCGGAGGCGGGGAGGAGGGCGCGAGCGCTTCGAGCATCTGGCCGTCGATCGCGACATGCCGTCCGTTGACGTAGACGCGGTCGACCGCGATTTCGCGCAGATCGGTGAGCGTGACGAGGTCGGCACGGCGGCCGGCAGCAATCTGGCCGAGATCCTCGCGCCGCAGCCGGATCGCGCTGTTGATGGTGGCACAGCGGATCGCCTGCATCGGGTCGAGGCCGTAGCGGATCAGGCGGCGGAGCACGTCAACCACGCCGCCGTTCTCGACCAGGTAGTCCGGAAACACATCGTCGGTGCAGATCGTCAGGCTCGCCGGGATCACCGGCAGCGTGTTGATGGCGGCGACGACGTCCGGCAGCAGATAGTCGTGCGAGCCGCGAATTTCGACGGTGAGCCCGGCGCGCAGCTTTTCCAACGCATCGGCGCCCGAGGTGATCTCGTGATCGGCGCTCACGCCGGCCGCCATGTAAGCCTGCAGGGCGCCGCCGGTAAGACCGCGCGCGTGGCCTTCGATGATCTTTCCCGACGCCAGCGCCTCGCGCAGGATTCCGACCATGCGCGGATGTGCGTCGATCACGGCGCGCATGTCCATAACCTCGGCGAGGCCGGCAATCTCAGGCCATGACAGGAGCTCGCGGATCTCGGCGGCCTGGAAATCAGCGCCGGAGACTTCGAGGCCCGGCGCCGCCGGCACGCACGATGATGCCTGCACGATGAACCGCAACGGCAAGCCGCGCGCGGCCTCGACCGCGTAGCGTACGCCTGTGATACCGAGCACGTTTGCGAGTTCGTGCGGGTCCCAGAAGATGGTGGTGGTGCCCTGCGGCACCACCACGGCGGCGTAATGATGCGGCAGCATGTGCGAGGATTCCACATGCACGTGCGCGTCGATGAACCCAGGCGTGATGATCCGATCGCGCGCGTCATGGGTTTCGCGTGCCGCCGACAGGCTGCCGCGCGGATGCGCGCTCGCGATCATTGCGCCGACGATACCGATATCGGTCTCGCGCAATTCCAAGGTTGCGACGTCGAGCACGCGCCCACCGGTGATGAGCAGATCGAACGGCTCCTTGCCCTGCGCCGCCGCGATCGCGCGCAGCCGCACCGACGTGTCGAATGCCTCGGTCATGAAACCTCCGTGCGTTTCATTCCGCCTTAATGTTGGCCGCCTTCACCACGGCGGCGAACTTAGTGATCTCGTCGGCCAGGAATTTTGCAAATTCGGCCGGCGAGCTTCCGACCACCCGTAGATTGACCTCGGCCAGCTTGGCCTGCTGCTCGGGTTCGCGCAGCCCAGCGACCAGAGCCTGATAGATCCGATCGATAATCGCGGGATCGACCTTGGCGGGTGCAAACAGTCCATACCAGACCGTCATGCTGACGTTCTTGAGCTCCGGCTGCTCGGCGAGCGCCGGCAGATCCGGCGCGAGCGCGGAGCGTTCGGGTTCGGTGATCCCGAAAATCTTGATGTTGCCGTTGCGATAGCTCGGCAGCGCCATCACCAGCGGCAGCACCGCGAGATCGATCTGGTTGCCCATCAGGTCGGTGACGATCTGGGAGCCGACCCGGTAGGGGACGTGCACCATCTGCACCTTGCCTTCGATGTTGATCATCTCGCCGGCGACCTGCAGCGAGGTGCCGACACCCGAGCTTGCGTAGCTGTACTTGCCCGGGTTCGCGCGCAGCAGGGTCATGAGCTCGGCGGTGGTGCTGGCGGGCAGGTCCTTCTTGCCGACCAGCACCAGCGGCGAGGTACCGATCAGGCTGATCGGCGCGAAATCCTTCTGGCTGTCGTATTGGACGACGTGCGGCTGTACCAGCTTGGCGATCGCCATTGTGCTTTCGACCGAGAACAGTAGCGTATAGCCGTCCGGCTCGGCGCGCGCGGCGCGCTGCGTTCCGGTGACCCCGCCGGCGCCGGCGACGTTCTCCACGATGACGTTCTGGCTGAGCTTTTGGCCGAGCGCGTTGGCGACGACACGGGCGACCACGTCGACGCTGCCGCCCGCCGCATATGGAACGATCATCGTGATCGGGCGCGACGGGTAGGGTTGTTGCGCGGCCGCGGGTGCGGCGCCCGCGAGCAACGCAATGGCCGTTGCCCAGTACAGAACTTTTTGCATCGAGACGTCTCCAAGGGGCACTAGCCGGCGAGCGGATGATACCGCAGGGCCGGGTCCGATATGCAGATTTCACGCCACGCCTGCGCTGATGCAGACGCGCGCGACAGCACGTCGATATGGTAGTCAGGCAAGAGAAATAGGGGCCGGACATGATCTCGCTGCATGGTCAACAGGTATTGGTGGTAGGTGGCAGTTCGGGCATCGGGCTTGCGACCGCGAAATTGGCGGTAGCGGCGGGCGCGCACGTCACCATCGCCAGCCGTTCGGAGGCAAAGCTCGAGCTCGCTGTGCAACAACTCGGGCACGGCGTGGTGGGACGGCCCGTCGATGCCGCCAACGACAAGTCGGTCGCGGATTTCTTCGCCGATGGCAAAGCCTGGGATCACGTGGTCGCAACGACCGGCGCCGGCGGCCGCGGCCGGATAACCGACCTCTCGATGGCGGACGCGTTCGCGGCCATGAACGGCAAGTTCTGGACGTATGTCCGGGTCGCGCGCGCAGCCAAGATTGTCTCCGGCGGGTCGCTCACGCTCGTGTCCGGGCTGTACGGTTCGAAACCCGCCCCCGGCACAGCCCTGGTCGGAGCGATCAACGGCGCCATCGACGGTCTAACCCGCGGTCTCGCGCTCGACTTCGCACCGACGCGCGTCAATACGGTTTCGCCCGGCATTATTGATACCCCGTTATGGGACCGCATGCCGCCCGCCGACCGTCATGCGCTGTTTAAAATGACGGCGGAAGCTCTTCCGGCGCGTCGCATCGGTCACGCCGAGGACGTCGGCCAAGCCATCATCTTCCTGATGACCAATCCATTTGCGACTGGATCGGTGCTCCATCTCGAGGGCGGCGCGAAGTTGGTTTAGAGCGTGTCCCGCAAAAAGCCTGCCCCGCACTCGATGCGTGGAAGGCCTCGCTCGCGTTTCTGTCAGTGATCGTTGTTCTTGTAGTCCATCGCCCGGACCGCGATCGGCTCGTCGCTTAAGCTCGCGCAACAACGCGCGCAATTCCGTTCAATGGTTCGGTCCAGATCAACCGGCCCTCGCGCACCATGTAGTTGACATGGGAGAGCACTTCGCTAAAGGCAAAGCTCATCTGGTGCGGATCGAGCGTGCGGTGAAAGATCACCGGTACGAGTTCCGCCGGCGACCGTGGCGCGGCGCGGCAAGCGTCTTCGATCGCCTGGCAGCGTTGTTCGTGATGCGCCATGAGTTCCTCGCTGCGCACGTGCAGTCCCTGAAACGGCAACTGATGGCCGGGCAGCACCAGCGCGTCGGCGGGCAGGGTGGTGCGCAGCGTCCGTAGCGAGCGCAGATAGAGGCCAAGCGGATCGCCCGCCGGGTCATAGGCCCAGACGCTGACGTTGGGTGAGATCTTCGCCAGCACCTGGTCGGCGGCGAGGAACAGCTTCTCGGCCGCGCAATAGAGCATGATCTGCTCCGGCGCGTGACCGTCCCCGGACAGCACGTCGAACGTGCGCCCGCCGACGCGCAGGGTGTCGCCCGCGACGATGCGATTGAACGTCGGCGGCAGGCGGTTCACCATCTTCAGATATCCGTGGCCCTGGGTCGCGACAATGTTGGTCGTGGCCGCGTCGAGGCCGTTGCGCAAATAGAAATCGCGATAGGGCTGCGCGTCGAGCGCGCCGGGGCTGAGGGAGACCGTCAGGCACCCGAGAAAGGTGGTCTGGCTCATCAACAGCGGCAGGTCGAAGCGCTGCGCGAGCCAGCCTGCTAAGCCGATGTGATCTGGATGATAGTGCGAGATGATCGCGCGCGTCAGCCGGCGGCCGGCGAGCGGTCCGCGCGCAAGCGCCTCCCAGAGCTCGCGCGTCTTGTCGTTGCCAATGCCCGCGTCGAACACCGCCCAGCCGTCCCCATCGTCGATCAGATAGAGATTGACGTGGTTGAGCCGAAACGGCAGCGGCATTCTGATCCACAGGATGCCGGGTGCGACCTCGGTAACCTCGCCCGGCGTGGGCGGGGTCGCAAACGGATGGGTGAGAGTCTCGGCGGTTCTGGCGTCCATTCGCCACCATATAGCGCAAATTGCATTGGGCGCGATGGATTTGCCACCATGCTGCCTGGGAATGCCGTACTTCGATAAGGCACGGTTGACCCGCTACCCGTGCTCGTTTCAAGTCGATGACTACAAAGAAAGCGCCTCGGAGGGTACGTGAAACGCAGCACCGATAGAATTCTCGTCACGCACGTGGGCAGCCTGGTGCGCCCGGACGACTTGGCGCAGTTGCTCGCCGCCAAGGAACTGGGGCGCCCGGTTGATGAGGCCGCGTTCGAGGCAACGCTGCGAGCGAGCGTCGCCGAGGTGGTGCGCAAGCAAGCCGAGGTCGGCGTCGATGTCCCAAGCGACGGTGAATACGGCAAGCTGGGCTGGACCAACTACGTCGGGGCTCGGCTCAGCGGGCTGCAGCCGCGCACGTCGCGCCCGGGTGACCCAGAGCCGATCAATCCACGCACGGCCGGGCGCGACGCCAAGCGGTTCGAGGAATTTTACGAAGCCTACCGGCCGGTCGAGACCTATCAATGGCGCATCGCCAAGTCTGACGCCGCGCTCGCAATCCCGCCGGCGACCGCCTCATGGGCGTGGGAATGCACGAGCCCGATCGGTTACAAGGACGAGGAGATAAAGCGTGACGTCGCCAACTTCCGCGCGGCTCTCAAAGGCGTGGATGTCGTCGAGGCATTTCTACCGGTGGCAGCGCCCGAAAGTGCACGCGGTGTGCGCCTCAACCGCTACTACGCGAGCGATGATGCATATCTGGCCGCGATCGCTGACGCGCTGCAAACCGAATATCGCGCGATTGTCGATGCCGGATTTCTGATCCAGCTCGACGATGCGTTCCTCGCCCACGAATACGACCGCTTGCTGATCACGCGCAGCGGCGAGGCAATCCACAAGGAGTTCGCCGCCTATATCGATATGCTCAACTACGCGCTGCGCGATATTCCTGAAGAGAAGGTCCGCTACCACGTGTGCTGGGGCAGCTGGAACGGACCGCACACGTCCGACGTCCCGCTGCGCGTCATCGTCGACCTGATCCTGCGGGTGCGCGCGCAGGCCTACAGCCTCGAAGCCGCCAACCCGCGGCACGAGCATGAGTGGCAGGTGTGGCAGGACGTGAAGCTGCCGGATGGCAAGATCCTCATCCCCGGCCTGGTGGCTCATTCGACCAACGTGGTCGAGCACCCGGAGCTGATCGCTTGGCGCATCAAGAGTTTCGCGCGGCTGGTCGGCCGTGAGAACGTCATCGCCGGGACCGACTGCGGCTTTTCGCAGAATTGGAACACGGTCCGGGTGCATCCCTCGATCCAATGGGCGAAGCTCGAAGCACTCGCGCTCGGAGCGCGGCTCGCCTCCAAGGAGCTGTGGCGCTAACGGTTACTGTCCCCGAGCTTCAGCCGCTTCGCCGCCTCCTGAATGAGGCTGAGGTCGGCAAACTTCTCAACCTCGAGTGGGCCTTTGACAAACCCGAGCTCGCGCGCAAGCTCGACGTTCTTCTTGAGCGCCGCGAGGTCCGGCATCATCAAAGGGCTCTGGTAGTAGTCCCGCTTGGTGAAGACCCACTCCATGCGTTCGGGCGGCTGCTTGGCGGTACGGCGCGATTCTTGTCGATGAACGGCGCGCGCGCGGTCCACATCAGTAACTGGGTGACGCCGGTTACATCGCGCTGGACGAACAGCGGGCGCGCGATCTTGCGCAGCTCGGGGTCGAACGCGAACGGCAGCACGGTCGGCGCTAGGTCGACTTTCTTCTCGGCCAGCATCGCTCGCATCGCCGAGAGCGGGGCCTCGACCATCACGTAGTCGCGTTTGTCCTCGAGTCCATGTCGGCGCAGCATGGCGCGGATTGCGATGTCGACCGCGGACCCCGCTGCGACCGTTGCCACAACCTTGCCTTTGAGGTCCTCGATCTTTTTGATCGGGCCGTCGGTGAGCACCATGTATTCCTGCGAGTAGTAGCCCTCGACGCCATCCTGCAGCTCGTCGGCGATGATGCGCAGATCGCTCAGGCCGGCGTTCTGGATAGCGATCGGCAGGGTGGAATAGGCGAGGTCCGCGACCTCAAAGTCATTGTTCGCGAGTGCCGTGACCATCTGCGGCGTGCCGGCATAGCGCTCCGGCTGCAGCACATAGGACGTGCCCAGATGGGTCGCGAGGTCCTTCTTCTCCAGCAAAATCGAAGCCCAGTTGGTGGCGGGCGCGATCCAGGCGGCGCG
>DATIPA010000002.1:0-7590 GCA_035472475.1 Xanthobacteraceae bacterium
GACAGTGAGGAAGGCCCATGAGTGAAGCCAAATCGGTCGGGAGCTACGACTACGTCATCGTCGGAGCGGGGTCGGCCGGATGCGTACTTGCCAACCGCCTGACCCAGGACCCCGCCGTCAGTGTGCTGCTGCTCGAAGCCGGCGGCGAGGACAAATACTGGTGGATCCATGTTCCAGTCGGCATGCCCTACCTGCTCGGCAACAAGGAGGTCGACTGGTGCTTCCAAAGCGAGCCGGAACCCTATTGCGACAACCGCGTCACGCCGGTGCCGCGCGGCAAGACCTTGGGCGGCTCATCGTCGATCAACGCCATGTGTTACATCCGCGGCCACGCCCGCGACTACGACATCTGGCGTCAGCTCGGCAACGTCGGCTGGTCGTGGGACGACGTGCTTCCCTACTTCAGGAGCATCGAGAAATATCCGCGCGGGGCGAACGAATCGCACGGCGTCGATGGCGAGCTGTGTGTGCAGGAGAACCGCCAGCGCTGGGAAATCGTTGAAGCCTGGAAGCGCGCCGCGATCGAGTACGGCATTCCTGAGACCGACGATCAGAACGCCGGCGACAATGAAGGCATCACCTATTTTCAGGGTACGATCCGGAACGGGCGGCGCTGGTCGGCGGCGCAGGCGTTTTTGCGCCCCGCCATGGACCGGCCCAACCTGCGGGTTCTGACCGACGCGCACGCCAAGGTGCTGCGGCTCGACGGCAAGCGCGCGGTCGGCATCGAATTCTGGCAGGGCGATGAGCTCAACTATGCGCAGGCCAAGGGCGAGGTGATCCTGGCCGCCGGCGCGATCGGCTCGCCGCAAATCCTGCAGCTCTCGGGCGTCGGCCCGGCCGCGCTCCTTGGGCAGCACGGCATCCCGGTGCGCCACGAGCTCGCCGGCGTCGGCGAGAACATGCAGGACCATTGGCAGATCCGCGCGACCTACAAGGTCAAGAACACCATCACGATGAACCAGTGGGTGCAGAATCCGCTGCGGCGCTACAGCATGGGCGCCTATTATCTGCTCACCAAGCGCGGCCCGATGGGAACGCAGCCGCCGCAGCTCTGCGCATTCACGCGCAGCGATCCATCGCAGGACACGCCGAACCTGCAGTACCACGTGTCTGCGGCAAGCTCCGAGCGCTTCGGTGGCCCGCTGCATGATTGGCCGGGTTTCTCGAACGGCATCGCGGTGGTACGGCCGCAAAGCATCGGCTACTGCCGCATCAAGAGCCCGGATCCGCGCGCCCATCCGGCGATTCTGCACAACTTCCTGCAGACGCCGGAATCGCAGCGCGTGGCTGTCGACGCCATTCGGTTAACGCGACGCATTGTGTCGGGACCGGCACTAAAACGCTTCGAACCAGAAGAGCACCTGCCCGGGCCCAAGGTGCAGTCCGATGACGAGATTCTGGCCTACGCGCGCCAGACCGTTATTACCGTGTTCCACCAGTCCGGCACGTGCAAGATGGGCCAGGATCCGATGGCGGTCGTGGATGAGCGCCTGCGCGTACGCGGCATGAGTGGCTTGCGCGTAATCGACGCCTCAATCATGCCCAACGTCGTCTGCGGCAACACCAATGCGCCGACCATGATGATCGCCGAGAAGGGTGCCGAAATGATCAAGGCGGATCGCCGCGCCGGCGCGGCGCGCGCCGCGGCGTGACGCAGGTGGGGCTTCAGGCCGGCGACCTGTTTGACGTCAGCGGGCTTGTCACCATCGTGACCGGCGGCGCGAGCGGCATCGGTTACGCGTACGCCGATGTGATGGCGGCGAACGGCGCCGTCGCGACGCTGATCGATCGCGACGCAGACGGGCTCGCGGCGGCGATCAGGCGGCTGGGCTCGGACGGCCGCAAGGTCTATGGCGAGACCGCCGATGTGACCGACAAGGTCTCTCTGCGTCGCGCGGTCGACGCGGTGGCGCAGCGCCACGGCCGCATCGACGTTGTGTTTGCCAACGCAGGCATCAGCGCCGGCCCGGGCTTTCTCAATATGGAGCGCCAGCGCGACCCGCAGCGGGCTATCGAGAACATTCCGGACGAGATCTGGGATCGCGTCATCGCCACCAATCTGAGCTCGGTGTTTCACACCATCCAGGTGGCGGTGCCGCACATGAAGAGGACCGGCGGCCGCATCATTGTGACCTCCTCGATCTCCGCCACCAAGGTCGAGCAATTCGTCGGCACGCCCTATGTGGCGGCCAAGGCCGGCGTCGCCCAGCTGGTTCGCCAGATTGCGCTCGAGCTTGCGCGCTACAACATTGCGGTGAATGCCATCGCGCCCGGCCCCTGCGTCACCAATATCGGCGGGGGCCGGCTGCAGGACCCCGGCAACCAGGCATTCTTCGCCCAGTTCTCGCCCCAGCACCGGATGGCGACGCCCGACGATATGCAGGGGGCGGCGCTGTTCCTGGCGTCGGGAGCCTCCAAGCACGTCACCGGTGCGCAAATTCTGATCGACGGCGGGGTGACGCTTGGTGTCGCGGACTAAACGAGGGGATCTGCATGATCAAGCTCGGCGATATCGAAATCATCCGCGTCGAGGAAGTCATGCTGGTTGAGGAGCCGACCAGTTTTGCCGATTTTCGGCCCGAGTCGATTGCCGATATCCGCGATTGGCTATTGCCGAACCACTACGACGAGAAAACCAACACATTCACCATCAGCGTGCATTCCTGGCTGCTGCGAACGCTGGACCACACCATTCTGATCGACACCGCAAGCGGGAACGGCAAGTCGCGGCCGCTCTCGCCACGCCTCAACATGCTCAACACGCCGTATCTGCAGCAGCTCAAGGCCGCCGGTGTCGCGCCGGAGGATGTGGACACGGTCATCCACACGCATCTGCACGTCGATCACGTCGGCTGGAACACCTACTGGGATGGCAAGCGCTGGACACCGACCTTTCCCAGGGCGACGACCATCATGTCGGCTATTGCGCGCGACGCGCACGATCCCAAGCGCGGCGCGGCCGCAAAGCCGCCGGAAGCCAATCTGCAGTTCATCGACAGCGTGCAGCCAATCCTGGATGCCGGAACCGTGCGGCTTGTCGAGGGCACCGAAACGCTATTTCCCGGCATCGATCTCGTGCAAGCGCCTGGTCACGCGCCCGGTCACATGATGGTGCGGGTGCGCTCCGGCGGACGAGAGGCTTTGTTCATCGGCGACGTCATGCACCAGCCGATCCAGATCGCGAACCCGACCTGGAACAGCAAATATTGCGAGGATCCGCCGCTGGCTCGAGAAACCCGCGCGCGCGTGCTCGCGTATTGTGCCGATGAGCGTTGCCTGACGCTGCCGGTGCACTTCAATGCGCCGCACTGCGGCTACATCGAGCGCCACGGCAATCGCTACGCGTTTGTGCCCTCGGAAGAAATACCGTGATTGAATCGCCGCATCGAGCCGGACTACGATAGCACGCAAGAACAAGAATATCCGATCGAACCTATCATTCCGGCTGGGAGGTCTCCGTGCCACATCACCAATCGACTGGGCGATCCGCCCGGCTTACCGTTATTACGGCGCTCGTCGGCCCATTGGCGGCGTTCGCAATGCCGGCCGCCGCGCAGGTGTCGGACGACGTGGTCAAGCTTGCGATCACCAATGATCAATCGAGTATCTACTCGGCGGCGGGCGGCTACGGCGTCGTGATCGCCGCCCAGATGGCGGTCGAGGATTTCGGCGGCACGGTGCTCGGCAAGAAGATCGAGGTCGTTTTTGCCGATAATCAGAACAAGCCCGATGTCGGCGTGGGTATTGTCAATCGCTGGCTCGATACGGACCACGTCGACGTCATCGTGGACGGCGGCAGTTCGGCCGTGGGTATGGCGGTGCAGGCCGTGACCCGCGAGAAGAACAAGCTTTTTCTGATCACCGGGTCGGGCACGACCGCGCTCACCAACGAGAACTGCTCGCCGGTTGGATTCCAATGGTCGTGGGACACCTATGGGCTCGCGTCGGGCACCGCGACCACGCTTGCAAAGCAGGGGCTCGACAGCTGGTTCTTCATCACGGCGGACTACACGTTCGGTCAGGTGCTCGAAGTGCAGGCCGGCGAGATCGCTCAGCGCTACGGCGCCAAGGTTTTGGGCTCGGTGCGGGCACCGTTCAACACCGCGGATTTCAGCTCGTTCCTGCTGCAGGCCAAGGCTTCCAACGCAAAGGTCGTGGCGCTCGCCAACGCCGGCGGCGACGCCTCGACGTCGATCAAGCAGGCGCACGAGTTCGGGCTCACGCGCGGCGGCCAGAAGCTCGCGGCGCTCTTCCTCAACATTACCGACGTGCATGCGCTTGGCCTTGATACCGCGCAGGGTCTGGTCGTCACCACGTCGTTCTACTGGGACCGCACCGACGCATCGCGCGTGTTCGGCAAGCGATTCCTGGAACGCGCCAAGAATGCGCCGACGTTCCTGCAAGCCGGCGCCTACAGCGCCGTCACGCACTACCTCAAGGCTGTCAAGGAAGCCGGCACCGATGCGACCGGTCCGGTCGCCGCCCAGATGAAGAAGACCAAGATCAACGACCCGATGACCGAGAACGGCTGGATCCGCGAGGACGGCCGGGTGATGCGCGACTTCTATGTGGTGCAGGTCAAGGCCCCGGCCGAGTCGAAGGCGCCGTGGGATTATTACAAGGTCATCGGCAAGGTCGCAGCCGAAGATGCCGCGCTGCCGCTCTCGCGCAGCGCCTGTAAGCTGGTACAAAAGTAAAGAGAGGCTGCGGACGACGTGCCCGGTCCACTATCGCACATCAAGGTCCTCGACCTCAGCCGCGTCATGGCGGGGCCGTGGGCCGGGCAACTGCTTGCAGATCTCGGCGCCGACGTCATCAAGGTCGAGCGTCCCGAGGTCGGCGACGACACGCGCACCTGGGGGCCGCCGTTCCTTCCGACCCCCGACGGAAGCCCGTCACGCGAGTCCGGCTATTATCTGTCAGTCAATCGCGGCAAGCGCTCGCTCACGCTCGCAATCGACAAACCGCAGGGCCAGGAGATCGTGCGCGCGCTGGCGGCACGCTCCGATATCTTGTTGGAGAACTTCAAGGTCGGAACGCTTGCCCGCTTTGACCTCGCTTATGAGGATCTCAAGCGCATCAATCCGCGCTTGATCTATTGCTCGGTGAGCGGATTTGGGCAGACCGGGCCCAAGGCGCAAAAGCTCGCCTACGATTTCCTGATCCAGGCCATGGGCGGGCTGATGAGCATCACGGGCGAGACCGACGATCGACCGGGCGGTGGTCCGCAAAAGGTCGGCATTCCGATTCTCGACCTGATGACCGGAATGTACACGGCGGTCGCGGTACTGGCGGCGCTGGCGGGCCGCGAACAGACCGGCGAGGGCGACTACATCGATGTTGCGATGCTCGATGTGCAGGCCGCGGTGCTGGCCAACCAGGCTATGAACTACCTGATGTCCGGGCGCACGCCGCGGCGGCAAGGCAATCGCCATCCCAACATCATGCCGCAGGACGTGTTTCGCTGCCGCGACGGCGACGTCGTGCTCGCGGTCGGCAACGACGGTCAGTTCGCCAAAATGTGCCAAGCGGTCGGGCGGCCCGAGGTCGGCAGCGATCCGCGCTTCGCCAAGAACGCGGATCGCGTGCGCCACAAGGACGAGCTGATGCCGCTGATTGCCAGCATCTTCGTGGACTGGTCGCGCGCCGATCTGGTGGCGGCGATGGAGCGCGCCGGGGTGCCGTGCGGGCCGATCAACTCGATCCCGGAGGTGTTTGACGACCCGCAGATCAAGCACCGCGCCATGCGGATTGACTTGCCGCATCCATCCGTCGGCAAGGTGCCGCTGGTCGGCAGCCCGCTGAAATTTGTCCATTCCGAACCGGCCTATGAGCGGGCTCCGCCGCTGCTCGGACAGCACAGCGACGAGGTATTGCGTGAGCTCGGCATGGCCGACGACAAGATCGCCGAGTTGCGCAAGGCGGGGGTGGTTTGAGAGACTGCCCACTTCCACGTCATCGCCGGGCTTGCTCCGGCTTTCGTTCCTCCAAGCAACAATAGAGCCCGATGTACTACGACCCTCGCTCCCAGAAACATGGATTGCGGCACAGCCCGGTCACTGCGCTGGTGGTCCCGCGCCCGATCGGATGGATTTCGACCGTTTCTCCGGATGGCGTTGTCAATCTCGCGCCCTACAGCTTTTTCAATCTGGTGTCCGGCTATCCGCCCTGGGCGATCTTTTCGAGCGCGCCGCGCAAGCACTCGCAAATCAACGCCGAAGCAACCGGCGAGTTCGTGTTCAATCTCGCAACCTGGGATCTGCGCGAGGCGATGAACGCAAGCTCGGCCGAGTTCCCGCACGGCGTCAGCGAACCGAAGGCTGTCGGCATCGAGATGGTGCCGTCGCGCGCGGTTAAACCGCCGCGGGTCGCGCGCTCGCCGGTCGCGATGGAGTGCAAATACTTCAAGACCGTCGAGCTGATCGGCTCCGACGGCCGGCCAAACCGGTCGTCGATTGTGATCGGAGAGGTGGTCGGGATCTATGTCGACGACGCGGTGATCATCGACGGCATGCTCGATATCGCGCGCATGCGGCCGATCGCGCGGCTCGGTTACATGGACTATTGCGTCGTCGATGAGTTCTTCACCATGGCGCGCCCGGGCGAGGTCGATCCCCGCGCCGACGCCGAGACAAGCGCGGTCGCGCCAAAAGGCATTGAGTAGAGCCGAAATCGGACCGCTGCTACTGCTCGAACTTCAGGTTCGCGGCCTTGGCGACGTCGGCCCACATCTTGGTTTCGGCGTCGATCACCTTGGCAAATTCGTCGGCGCTGCTGCCGACGGTGCCGGTTGCCATGGCCCTGAATTTTACCTGCACATCGGGCAGCTGCATGATCCGCTGCAGCTCGGCTTCGAGCTTGGCAACGATTGCCGGCGGCGTCTTGGCGGGCGCAAATACGCCGCTCCACAATTGCACGTGCACGTCCGGATAGCCGGCTTCGTCCATGGTCGGAACATCCGGCAAATCGTCGAGCCGCGTCGATGCCGTGATGGCGAGCCCGCGTAACTTGCCAGCCTTCACCTGCGGAGCGCTCGGCGGTGGATCGACGATCGTGAGCGTCGACTGGCCGCCGATGACGCTCACCACCGACTCGTTGCCGCTGCGGTAGGGAATCGGAACCATCGGGGCGCCGGACTTGAGCTTGAACAGCTCGGTTGCGAGCGTGAAGGCAGGCGACGACGTGGCGTAGTTGGCTTTGTCCGGGTTTGCCTTCGCCCACGCCACTAGTTCCTTCACCGACTTTGCCGGATGATCGACATTCACCACCATGATCAGCGGAAACGATGCGATCAGCGAGATCGGCGCGAAGTCGCGCAAAGTTACGTACGGCACCTTTTCGATCACGGCGGGGCCGATCGCCATCGCGCCGCTTGCCCCGATCAGCAGGGTGTAGCCGTCCGGCGGCTGCCCGGCCACATACTCGGCCGACAGACGTCCGCCGGCGCCGACCCGATTTTCCACGATGACGGTCTGGCCCAGGCTTTCCTGCAACTTCTGTCCGATGATGCGCGCGATGATGTCGTTGCCGCCGCCGGCGGCAAAGCCGACGATCAGGCGGATCGTCCGGTCCGGGTAGCTGTCGTTC
>DATIPA010000003.1:0-13854 GCA_035472475.1 Xanthobacteraceae bacterium
CCTCGGCGCACAATCGCAACGACGGCGCCCGGTAGCTGGCCGCGCGCTACGTCGCCGTAGAGCATGGCAGCAATGCGCGCCAGCCGGGTCGGACTGAGTCCGACATCTTCGGGAGCGGCGCGCGGCAGGGCACCGCCGGACAGAACGCCTCCAGCCAAAATCGGCTCCACCGCGCTCATGTGCGCGGACCGAATTCGACCCCGAGGGAACCGAACGAGGATGCGCTATCGACCATGGGTCATGGTATGCGGGCGGTGTCTGCCGTTCAACCTCACCGCTGCGCGAACAGCTTTACTCGTTCCGGCGCGGACAGCAAACCGTGTAGTTCCCCGGCCTTTTGTGGCAATATCGATCGCATCGACCAAGACCGGGATCGTTGCGGGGCTAACAGATCATGACCGTGAGCACGCACTCACCGCAAAGCTCGAAGATCGCGACGGTGTTTCGCGTCACGAGCGGCAATTTCCTCGAGATGTTCGACTTTTTTTTGTTTGGATTCTACGCGTCGCATTCCTGGTCTACCGGCGCGGTGAGGCTGACCGCGTTCTCGTGGCGGCCGCGGCCTGATCGGGACCGATGATGGCGCAGCGTACATACGAGACCGTGAAGGTCGAGCGCGAGGGCGGAATCGCCTGGGTGATCCTTAACCGGCCCGAGAAGCGCAACGCCATGAGCCCGCGGCTGCATGAGGACATGGTGCAAGTCCTCAACGAGCTCGAGTATGACGAGGCGACGCGCGTCATGGTGCTCACCGGCGCCGGCGATGCATGGTGCGCGGGTCAGGATCTCAAGACGTTCTTTCGCGAGCTCGACAACGATCCGGCCGGACAGGCGCGCGCCCACGCGGCGAGCCATTCGTGGCGCTGGCAGAAGTTGTTCACCTTCGCCAAGCCCACGATTGCGATGGTCAACGGGTACTGCTTCGGCGGCGGCTTCACCCAGCTCATCGCCTGCGATTTTGCGATCGCGGCCGAAGACGCGACGTTCGGCTTGTCGGAAGTCAACTGGGGCATCCTTCCCGGGGGGTTCGTGAGCAAGGCCCTGACCGAGGTGCTGAACCTGCGGGACGCAGTCTGGTACGCGGTCACCGGTGACACATTCGATGGACGCGAAGCAGCGCGAATCCGGCTCGTCAACAAGGCGGTGCCGCGCGATCAGCTGCGCACGGAAGTGCTCGCGCTGGCGCACCGCCTGATGGCACTCAATCCGGAGGCTGTTCGCGCCACCAAGCAGGCTGTCAAGCGCGTCTATCACATGACCGAGGAGCAGGCGCTCGACTATCTGGCCGCAAAGTCGCTCGAGTTACGCGTCACCGACAAGGAGCGCGGCCGCGATACCGCGCTCAATCAGTTTCTCGATCAGAAAATCTTTCGCCCGGGCCTCGAGCCCTACAAGCGCTCGACACCCTGACAATCGGAGACTCGGCAGGCCGGCAGCGGTCCTGCCATGCGGCCTAGCCGCCGCAAGCCGGCAGGGCGCGCCCAATAAACTTTTCTCTCAATAATTCAATATGTTAAACCTAGGAAACCAAAGACTTGACAATTTTAAGATATATCTTAAGATCTATCATATGAGACATCATTCAAGATATGCCCACTCCGACGACGAGCGATTTGTCCTCTGGATGGGCCGCCACCGCGGCGGACGCGGTTTTAAGGGCTTTCGGGCTGGCTGGTCAGGTGCCGGTGGATTCGGCCACGGCCATTTTCGAACCGGGCGCAAGCTTGGGTCCGACGATCTGCAACTCGTCATCCTGGCCCTGCTCGCCGACAGGCCGAGCCACGGGTACGAGCTGATCAAACTCTTGGAGGAGCGCTCCGGCGGCTTCTACAGCCCAAGCCCGGGCATGGTGTATCCCGCCCTCACCTATCTGGAAGAGATCGGTTACGCGACGGTCGCAGCGGAAGGCGCCAAGAAGCTTTATCAGGTCACCGAGGAAGGTCGCAGCTACCTCGCGCAGAACCGCGCGGCGGTTGACGCCACCCTGGCCGAGCTCGAGCGCATCGGTCAAAAGATGGGTGACGTGCGCAGGGCGTTTGCCGGCGAAGATCAGCCGGGCGACGACGCGGCTGAGGGTTCGCGCCATCCCGACGGCTTGCGCCGCGCGCGGCGCGAACTCAGGCGGGCGCTCGACGACAAAGCGCATAGTTCTCCGGACGAAGCCAGCCGGATCGCCGACATTCTGCGGCGCGCGACTGCGGAAATCCTGCGCGGAAGGTAATGGCGGCACCGCCATCACGGCCGCGGCGCTCTGATCGCGAGGTTCTGCTCGTTTCTATGAAACCTGCCGCTCGTGCCCTTGCCAATACTGGGCGCGCAACGCCTTCTTGTCGATCTTGCCGTTGAAGAGCCGCGGCAACGCATCCATGAAATCGACGCTGCGCGGCTTCTTGTAGCCCGCAATGCGCGCGCGGCAGTGCTCGATCAGATCGTGCGCGGTCGCGCCGGCGCCACCGTGCAGAACAACGCATGCCTTGACAGCCTCGCCCCACGTTGGATCCGGCACCGCGATCACCGCAACCTCGGCAACCGCCGGATGGTGGCGCAGCGCTTCCTCGACCTCCCAGGAATAAATGTTTTCGCCGCCTGAAATAATCATGTCCTTCATGCGATCGACAACGAACAAGAAACCGTCGTCGTCGAGATAGCCAAGATCCTGCGTGTGCATGAAACCGCCACGCAGCGCCTCGGCGCTGGCGGCTGGATTGTTCCAGTAGCCCTTCATCAAAGCAGGTGTCCGGATCAGCACTTCGCCGATCTCGCCCACGCCCGCTGCACTACCGTCCGGCCGCTCGATACGGAGTTGCGTGCCGACATAGGGCTGACCGGCGGAGGACAGCCGTCGACGCTCGACCTCGCTTCCGTCGATCTTGTGCTGATGGGCCTTGAGCACCGTGCCGCCAAGACATTCGGTCATGCCATAGACCTGGACAAAAATCGGGCCGAATGCCGCAATGGCGCGCCGCAACAGCGGCACCGGCATCGGCGCAGACGCGTAATGCACGCAATTGAGCGAACTCACGTCGAAACGCGCGCGGTCCGGAACATCAAGAATGCGTTGGACCATGACGGGGGCGATGTGCATCGCCGTGATACGTTCCTGTTGGATGGTTTCGAGCACCGCCACCGGATCAAAGGCTCGATGCAGCACGATGGTGCCGCCCAGGAACATGAAGCCCATGGATTCAATGCGAGCGCCGACGTGAAACAGCGGCATCACGATCAGTGCCTTGATCGGCTCGGCCGCGCCGCTTTCGAGCGCGAACGTCCGCGCCGCCTCCCACATGGCTCGGTGTTCGAACATCACGCCTTTGGGGCGACCAGTCGTGCCGCTGGTGTAGATCAGATACGCAATGTCATCGGGCGATGCGCCCCGGTCGGGCTCCGCGTCGGAGACTGTAGCCAGCAGCGCCTCGTAATCCTCGGCGTTGGCGATCGCGCCGCCGATACATGCAAACAGCCGGATATTGGAAAATTTTGCGCGCACGGCGGCCGCCGCTTCCGCAAAGTCGGGCTCGAAGAAAAGCGCTGACGGCTGCGCATCGGCCCAGATGGTCAAAATTTCCGGCACGCTCAGGCGATGATTGATGTTCACCGTGATGAAGCCGGCCACTTCCCCGGCACCAAACACCTCCAGCACCTCGCTCGAATTGCGCGCGAGGATCGCGACGCGCTCCTGGGAACGAACGCCGCGCGCGAACAGCGCGTTCGCAACGCGATACACCCGGCGCGCGAACGCGCGATGGGTATAGCGTCGTCCTTCGAATATCAGACCTGGAGAATCACCAAAGAGCGAGGTGTTGCGCCGGATGATGTCGCCGACAATCATGAACCCTGCGCTCCGGCGGTCGCGACGTGGCGGAATTGGCGCTCCTGCTCAACGCTCATCCCCGGATCTGCCGGGTTTGACCAACGGCTTGGCGCGCTTCTCCACAAAATCTTTGACGCGCTCGTAGCCTTCAGTGCTTGCCACTGCCTGGCCGATCAGGCCTTCGATGAAAAGACCGTCGTCATGCGACATGTCGTTGACGCGCGGCAGGCACGAGCAGACCGCCCAGTTGGTGAGCGGCGCGTTCTGGGCGATGCGCGCTGCCAGCGACTTCGCGCGATCGAGCGACTCGCCAGCCGGCACCACGTATTGGCACAGGTTTACCCGTTCGCCTTCCTCAGCCGTGAGTACGCGCCCGGTGAGCATCAGGTCCGCCATTCTCGCATAGCCCATCAGGCGCTGAATCCGGACGGATCCGCCGCCGCCAACGAAAATGCCGCGCTGTCCTTCCGGCAGGGCAAAAAAGGTCGTCTCGTCGGCAACTCGGACGTGGGCTGCCGCTGCCAGCTCGAGACCACCTCCGATGCAGGCTCCTTTCAATGCCGCCACAACCGGGATCTGGCCGCGTGCCACGAGATCGAGGCTGCGGTTCCATCGCCCGCGTTTGCGCCGCGGGGCGCCGGGCTTCATCCAAGTCGAAGCTTCAGCCAGGTCGAGGCCGGCGGAGAAATTCTCCCCGTGCCCAAAAATCACGCCCGCCTTGGCTTCTTCGTTCGCCCGAAACACGGCCTCGCGCAGCGCCGCCATGACGGCATCGTTGATGGCATTGCGCTTGTCGGCGCGATTCAAACCAATCACCGCAACATCATCGTCGAGTTCGTAAGTGATCAACTTTTCGGCCATTCCAAGTTTCTCCGCGAGCAATCCAACCTGCTGCGCTGCCGTGGCCGGATTGCCCTTGCCGGACACTACAACCTTCTGGAGATAGCCAGGAATTTGGTCCAGCCATCGCTAATGCGCGATATCTACGTCCCCGATCAGGACCACCGGGTCAAGTCCGCCGACTGTCCGTGGTTAGCGGCCAAAAGCAGGTGCGAGGGGGTTAGGATGGCCGCCACGCGCGTCAGTGATGAGGTGCCCCCGACAGCGCAGCCGTCAAATCCTCTCGACGCTGGGGCGCTCGCGCGGATCGGCGATCTCACCGCGTTGCTCAGCGAACGCGTTGATCCCCAGTGCGGCGCGCACGTCGGCCGTGGAGGCAGCCTTGCCGTCCTCGATCGGGATGCCGGTCGCGTCCGCGACCCGATCGATGGCGTTGAACGTGGCGACGATCGCAGCTGCGTCGACAAACGCGGCATCGCCCATCTGGTCGCGGATTGCCGCCTGGACTTCCTGCAGGCGCCGGTCATCGTCGCCGAGCACCGCCTCGGCGAATACGACCAGCAACGCCCCGTGCGGAATATTGCCGTCGCCCTTGGTCCCGGTCAGCAGGCTCAGATCGTAGCTCTCGCCTTTTGCTCTGCTGCTCTCACGGAGCAAGGTTGCATGCGAGGTGGTTCAATAGAAACATTGGTTGAGGACCGAGACCCGTCCCGCAATCAGCTCGATCTGCGCATGGGTGATGGCGCGGTACTCGTTGGCGAAATCACGCATCCATCGGCCCGGCAGATATTGCGTCTCGACCAGCTGAAACCAAGCGTAGGCCTCCTCCGGCACCAGGGAGAGTGCGCGGCGGATGTTGGCGAGCACGCCTCCCCAATAGGTCGCGAGCTTTTGTTCTTCCGGCGTTTCCAACTCGCCTTCGAGATCCTTCGGATGGATCATCGGAACCCAGGCTTCGCCGCGTTGGTGCGCGGTCCGCGGGCGGCGGCGGAGAGGTTCACCGGAAATCGGCGCAGGTAGCGCGTGAGGTAGGACGCCGAGCGCGCGGCAAAACGTGTCGATTGACACAACTGTTGCAACGACCCCGACGATTTCCACGTATTCGGTGTCGGGGGTACCCGAAGCAGTGACGCCGTCGAACCACGTCCGCGTAAGCCGGCCTGGATCGGTTACGATTCGGTGGATTTGTTCGACGACGCGCGCGGGAAGAACGCCGAGATTGTCATGCCCGCCGTCGACCCCGTAGGGCGAAAGCGCTTGTTTGCGCCGTAAGCACAGCGCGCATTGCGGCGCATGTCGGACTTCGGCAGCGATGGCGAGACGTGCAGCACCGGAAAACCAGGTGCCCGGGTGCGCGAGGCGGCTCCAGGCTTGTTGGTGCGCCGCCACGATATCCGCGCGCACCGCGAACGGCGGCTGAGCGTATGAAATTGTCATGCCAACGAAACTAGGCGCGCCGGCAGCAGCGGTCAATCATCCGCCGGCGCTCGCGTGCGATCGGTTTTGGCCTAATGCGGCCGCCCGAGCACATAGGCGAACGGCATCAAGAAGATGTCGTCACCGTTTTCATCGCTCACGTGCATGGTCCACGCCCGCCAATCGTCCGGCGTCTGGCTGCTGACGAATTGCTGCACGATCTGCTTGGCGCGCTCGTGCGCCTCGACCAGGTCTTCAACGTCACTGCCATTTTGGTCGAGCAAGACCCGCTCCGAGCTCGAGCAGTGGAAATAAACGTGGGTCATGTCATCTCCTCCCAGGAGATAGGTCGATCAACGACCATGGGAGAAGGATACGCGCCACTTTATGAATTCATTCTGAAAACGGATGTTTGCCCGCGTTCATCAAGATTGCCGGCAGCTAACCGAAAGATTACCTGGTTGTTAACGAGACGCGCGGCGTCGCATGACATCGGAGCGTCTCTCCATCGACAACAAGCCAAGCCGCGCCGGACAGCGGTTGGTGGAGGCCAGCCAGTTTTTGCACCGCACATGTTGGGCGCGTCGCGCCCTCATGCGGTGATCAGCATGGTGGATTGAAGCAATATTCGCATTGCCGAAGCCCCGGCGTGGATTCATGATGGCGCGCAAGCGGCCCATCGCCGGGACCGCATGGAGGGAGGGCGCCATGCCGGATGTCGTCAATCTGATCAGTCGCGTGCTATTGTCCGCGGTATTCATCGTCTATGGTCTATTCAAGTTCATGGACGTTAGTTCAATCACCAACAATGCCGGCACCAAGCGCTTCATGGACTTGATCGCAGGCGGAGCCCCGACGCCCACTTGGCTTGGGTACCTGATCGCGGCGATTGAGTTTCTCGGCGGGATCGCGATTTTGGTCGGTTTCAAGACCCGGTGGATTGCCTGGGCCTTCGTCGCCTGGCTCATTGTGGTGACCTACTTTGGCCATCCGTTCTGGACCATGGACGGTCAGCCGCGCGGACTCAACATGGTCAACTTCTACAAGAACCTGGCGATCATCGGAGGCTACCTCCTGCTCGCGACCACAGGCGGCGGCCGCTACTCGGTCGATGGCCAAATGACTAAACGCGAGCCCTGACTCGCGCACGGCTGCGCGAGGTCGAGTTCGGATCTCCTCGGCAGACGGGTCAGTCGGGACGAAAGCGCGGCGCTATGACGAGACCCGTCCGCGCTGGGAGGGCCTTATCGGGCGCTCCGGTACCTGCTGCGGTTCATGGCGAGATCGGTCCTGCCGAGCGCTTCAAGATTGAGCTCGGCACTGCCGCGACGGATTAGGAGAGACCATGGGATACAACAAAGGCCACAAGGAGTTTCACGCGCTCGACCTCAGCCAAGGCTGGCACACGCCGCCCGGTTATCCGCCCGGCATCCAGCAAAAAATCATTGCTGGCGAGCTCGACGAGAAGCGCAAGCGCGGTAATCGCACGCGTCTGCTGCGGTTCGCTCCCGGCACCTACACGACCGAGCCGTTCGTGCATGAATATTGGGAAGAAGTATTTCTGGTGTCCGGCGACCTCATTGTCGGCAACGACAAGCAGGGCAAGGGCGGTGAGAAGTTTGAAGGTTACACTTATGCGGTACGACCGCCTGGCGTCTTCCACGGTCCCTTCAAATCGGAGACCGGCTGCATTTTGCTGGAGACACACTTTTATCAGGACGACGTTTGAGCTAGATGCAAAGCTCCGCGGACGCGCCCGCGCGAAAAATCTCGTTGCGCGATCGAGCATACGCCGAGGTCAAGCGTCGGATCGATTGCTTGGATTGGCCACTTGGCGTGCATTAATGAGCCCCAGGATTGAACATCTCGGTCGCGGCCTTGAGCATGGCGTCGCGAATGTCCGGGGTGATGTAGCCCAACACCTTGATCTGTGCGAAGCGCTTGGCGTCAGGATCGGTCAGGTGATCGAGAACCCCGGTCACCACCGCGCCCATCCAGGCGTTGGCGTAGGTGAGTTGCGAGCCGAGATCGAGGAAGTGATTAATGAACAGCCGCGCCGCATTGGGATGCGGCGCGCCGCGCAGCACGGCGCCTTCGATCGGCGTTATCGGGCAGCCCTCCTCCGGCACCACGACTTTCACCGGCAGACTGCGCAGCGGGTACGCGAACGCCACGATCTGCTGCAGCATGACCGGGTACTCACCGCGCGCCACCCGACGCGACATCTGTTGCAGGTCGCGATCGAATGTGAGGTTCTGCTCCTTGAATTTCTGCAGCAACACGGAACCGTATTTCTGATAGAGGACCGCGAAGAACGTCTGCCCGCTGCCGATCGCTGCCATATCGTCGGACAGCATCTTGCCCTTGAACTCGGGCTTGAGAAAATCGCTGTAGGTCTTGGGTTCGTCGGCCGGCGTGATCATCCTGGTATTGGTCAGCGTGCAGACGAACTGATTCCAGGCCGGCACCTCCCACTTGTCGGCCGGCGGGACATCCGGGCGAATGTTTTTCGCGTTTGGGATCGCGCCCAGTTCGGCAATGAAGTTGCTCTTGCGCTGGTCCACGATGGTCGCGAGACCATGAAACTCGACGTCCGCGATCGCACGGCCCGAGCTCTGCTCGACCCGCACGCGCTCGGTGATCTCGCTGGCGCGCGCGTCGAATTCCTTGACCTCGATGCCGTATTTCTTCTGAAACGCGTCGACCACGGCGTTCCAGTGCGGCGCGCCGAGTTGGGAGTGATAGACCGTTACGGTAGCTTCCTTTTTGGCGGCTGCGACGACTTCGTTCCAGTTCTGGGCGCCGGCCGGTGAGAGCGCCGCGCTAGCCAGTATCAAAGCCGCCACCGGACCGAATTTCACCGCATCCCTCCCCCGCACGACGTGGTCAGCGACTATGACCCCGACACCGGTCGCGTTCAAGAAACGCCCTGTCATGGCTGGCGCTCCGCCGATGTAGTCCCTACATCATTGGCGCATCGTTTTGGCGGAGGGGGTCATGTCCCCATTGTCCATTCTGTTCAACCTGGCCTGGATCGTGTTCGGCGGTCTCTGGATGGCGGTTGGCTGGCTGATCGCAGCCGTGATCATGGCCATCACCATCATCGGGATCCCGTGGGCGCGGGCGGCCTTCAACATCGCGGCCTATACGTTGCTTCCGTTCGGGCAAAGGGCGGTGTCACGGGCCGAGCACTACGGGCAGCACGATATCGGCACCGGTCCGCTCGGCTTCATCGGCAACCTGATCTGGCTGATCCTGGCGGGCTGGTGGCTGGCGCTCGGCCACGTGGTGATCGCGGTCCTGCTGGCCGTGACCATCATCGGCATCCCGTTCGCCTGGGCGCACCTCAAGCTCGCGGGACTGGCGCTCTGGCCGATCGGCAAGACGATCGTGCCGATCGAAGATCTGCGCGTCCCTTACGGTCGCCGGCCCTGACCGCGACGCGACCAACGCGCCGTTTCTCTATCGAAGGCCGAGTTTCTTGAACGCGTCGGCGACGCCCGGCTGCAGTGACTGGGCGGCCGCTCTGTCCGCGCTGGCGCCGGCCGCATCACCCAGGCGCTCGCGCGCGACGCCGCGGCTATAACGCGCGAGCGCGTCATCCGGATCGAGTCGCAGCACCGCGTCGTAGTCGGCAATCGCCTTCTCGATCTCGCTCAGCTTCATATAAACGAGCGCGCGGCGGTCGAGCGTGGCGACGTCGTCCGGCTTTGTCGTGAGCGCGGCGTCGCAATCGGCAAGCGCCGCGCGCAGCTCCCGATCCGCCAGGGCGCGCGCCCAGCATCGATTGCTGATCGCAAACGTGTAGCGGGGATCGAGCTCGCTGGCCTTGGTAAAATCGGCAATCGCCTGATCATAGTTTTTCGCGTCCAGATAGGCGAGGCCGCGACCGTTGAAATCGTTGGCGTTGTTGGGGTCGAGCGACAGCGATTCGTTGAAGTCGGCGATTGCGTGGTCGAGGTTGCCGCGCGCCCGGAAGGCGCGTGCACGGTTGCCGTACGCATAGGCGAAAGCGTGATCGAGGCGGATCGCCTCGCTGTAGTCGGCGATTGCGCGGTCGTAGTCGTGCCGGGCGGTGTAGACAAGGCCTCGGCTGTAGAGAGCTTTGGGTTGCCTGTGATTGAGGTTGATTGCCTGGTTGAAGTCGGCCATCGCCCGGTCGTAGTCGTTGGCATCGTAGTGCGCGAGGCCGCGGCTCAAATGTGCGTCGGCGTACTTGGGATCGAGCTTGATCGCCTGGTCAAAGTCCGCCACGGCGTTCTTGATGTCGCCCTTGCCCCGATATGCACTGCCGCGGTCCAGAAACAGCCTGACGCGTTTGGGACTGGCCTGGATCGCGGCGCTGTAGTCCGCGATCGCTCGATCGAAATCACCCTTGGTTCGATAAATGTCGGCGCGGTTCGATAGCGCGATCGTGTAGTTCGGGTTGAGCCGGATCGCCGCGTCGTAGTCGGCGATGGCCTTATCGGGATCTCCCTTGAGGCTGTATGCGTTGCCGCGATTGGAGAAGGCGCTCGCGTAGGTCGGATCGAGCCGGATCGCCGCCCCATAATCGTCAATTGCGCGGTCAAAATTGCCGGCGCCATAGAAGGCGTTGGCGCGGTTGTAGAACGCGATCGCAAGCTCGCGCCGTTCGCCGCGCCCGGCTTTGATGATCGCCGTGCAACCCTTGATCGCCTTTTCGGGAGAATAAGCGTTGGCTTCGTTTGCGCAGCGCGCCCAGTCGCGCGCCGGCTGTGCCGCGGCCGGCGCTGCGACCAGCAGCGCCGCGACGCAAGCACAAACGCTTGCGAAGTATTCAAACCGCATTACGCCGTGCGTTTCCAATTGCTATCTTGATCGCCTAAGACCCCAGGTGCCTGAACGCCATATTGGCTGGCGGCGTTCCGTTTGCCAAGCAGCGTTCCCGGCGCGATAGGCTCCCAAAAGGATTGGGGAATGGACAATTCCGTACCTCGCAACGACATCGAAACCTACTGGATGCCGTTCACCGCCAATCGACAGTTTAAGGCTGCGCCACGCCTGCTCGTGGCGGCGCAAGGCATGTACTACACGTCCCATGACGGTCGCAAAATCCTCGACGGAACCGCCGGGCTCTGGTGTTGCAATGCCGGCCACGCCCATCCCAAAATCGTAGAGGCCGTACGCGACCAGGTCGCGCGTCTCGACTATGTACCGGGATTTCAGATGGGACACCCCGGCGCATTCGAGGCGGCGGCGCGACTCGGCGCGTTGCTGCCAGGCGATCTTGATCGGGTGTTCTTCACCAACTCGGGCTCGGAATCCGTCGATACTGCGCTCAAGATCGCGATCGCCTACCACCGCGTGCGGGGCGAGGCTGCGCGCACCCGCCTGATTGGACGCGAGCGCGGTTATCATGGCGTCGGCTTCGGCGGGACCTCGGTCGGCGGCATCGTTGGCAATCGCAAGCTGTTCGGCACACTGCTGCCCGGCGTCGACCATCTGCCGCATACCCATGATCTTGAACACAACGCGTTCTCGCGCGGACAACCGCAATGGGGTGCACACCTTGCCGACGGGCTCGAGCGGCTCGTCGCGCTGCACGATGCATCAACCATCGCCGCCGTGATCGTCGAGCCAATGGCTGGATCGACCGGCGTGCTCGTGCCTCCTGTCGGCTATCTGGAACGGCTGCGGACGATCTGCGACCGCCACGGCATTTTGTTGATTTTCGACGAGGTCATCACCGGGTTCGGACGGCTAGGGTCAAGCTTCGCCGCGGAACACTTCCGCGTGCTTCCCGACATGGTGACCCTGGCCAAGGGGCTGACCAACGCCACGATTCCGATGGGCGCCGTCGCAGTGCGCGAGCCGATTTACCAAGCCTTCATGACCGGCGCGCCGGAGGCGATCGAGCTTCCACACGGCTACACATATTCGGGGCATCCGGTGGCCGCCGCCGCGGCAATCGCAGCGCTTGACGTTTATGATGAGGAGGGCTTGTTCGAACGCGCCGCACGGCTTGCACCATATTTCGAGACCGCGGCGCACGCGCTACGACTGCGCCGGCATGTGATCGATATTCGCAACATCGGTCTTGTGACCGGCATCGAGCTTACGCCGCGTCCCGGCGAGCCGACGCGGCGCGCTTACGAAGCGTTTGTCAAATGTTACGAGCGCGGCGTGTTGATCCGCACGACCGGCGACACGATCGCGCTGTCACCGCCGTTGATCATCAGCGAACGCGAGATCGACACCTTGTTCGGTACGCTTGGCGACGTGCTCGACACGGTGAACTAGATCGCGTGAGCGCCGCTAGCCGCGGCGCTCCCGACCCAATGACAACCTCTGCCCGCCCTAAGCGCTGGCGTTGTTAAGCAGCTTCTCGGGAGGCGGGCCGCCCCATTGCGAGACCAGTGCTTCGTGCGCCGGCACGAGGTTCGAGCCGTTGCGGATGTTCAGGCGATCGCTGTCGGCCCAATGCTCGTGAATACGGCCCCACGGATCCGACCAGTAGTCGTAGACTTGGCTGCCGAGCACGTGACGCCCGATCCCCCACATGTGCTCGTAACCGTGCTGCTGCAGATAGTCGTGGCCGATGCAGACATCGTCGATGTCCTGAACCTCGAATGAGATGTGGTTGAGGCCCGTCTTCTCGTGATTGAGCACGAAGAACACGTGGTGATCCACGTAGGTATCACCTCGATCGAGGCGGTTGAATGAGCCGATCAGGTTGTGCTGGTCGCCCTCGAAGACGTCATCCGAGCAGATGAAACCCAGGGTGTCGCGAAACCAGTCGACCGTCTCGCGGAATTTTGGCGTGTTGAGCACGCCATGCCCGATCCGTTTCACATTCGACGGTCCCTTCGGGATCCGCATCAACTCGCCGGCGCGGGCGAGCGGCTCCGGCCCGCTGTTGAGCCGCTGGCGCTTGACCGGGATCGGGGCGAGCTTTTCCATCCCGTAGATCACCTCGATCTGATAGCCGTTGGGCTCGGTCAGGCGCACGCGCTTGCCGCCGCCGGGCTCGTCGATATTTTCGATCTTGCTGGCACCGGGCAGCGTGGCGAGCCGCTTGAGGTCGTCCTCGCTTTCGGCGTGGTAACCGAACCCAACGAATTTCGGGTCACCCTTTTCGGTGACGTGGAGGTGGTGGGGCGGATCAGTCCCTCGCATATAAAGTGCGGTCGGGGTGCGGGCAGAGCGCACCAGCCCAAACCGCGTCAGAAACTCCTCCATGACGTCGAGATCGGGCGAGCGCAGGCGCCCGTAAGCCATGTCCGCAACCCTTATTTGGGCCATGCTCATCATCCTCCACTATGTGCTTCACAGCTAAATCTACCGATATATCAGCTATTTAGCTCGCCGCTGTGACCATCTAGGTACGCCATAGGTATGCCCTAGGTTGTTGTCATTATATATGCCGCCGGCCCGAATGGCTGGCAAGCGAGGCATTGCGCGGCCGTGCCATGTGCCAACCCGGCAGCCTTCGGCACTAGGGACGGCCTGTGGTGAGGAGTTAGGTGGCAAAGTGGGTGGCAAAGGGTGGCCTCTGTCACCGGGTCAACAGAGAGGTTTTCTCTCCCATAGCCCTTTGATCGTCGCCGATGGCCTCAACGGAGGTCCACTCTGCTCCATGCCCTGCCCTGCCCTCGGTGAGATGATTGAGGAGCAGGCGCGCTTGGGTCAGAATGACCGAGATCACGGAGGCGCTTCATCCTCTGTCGGCTAGTGCTGGGGTCGGTAGTTCTCAGAAAGACGATCTGCGGTGTCCTCCGTGATGCACGCATTTCCACGAGGCCGTACAAGGTCGTCAGCCAGCACAC
>DATIPA010000004.1:0-6824 GCA_035472475.1 Xanthobacteraceae bacterium
CAACGGCAAGACGACGATCTCGGCGCCGGCCGCGATGCATCTGACGTTTGGCGAGAACGAAGGGGGTGCGGAGGGCTATGCCGCAGCGGTCACCCGCGACCAGGCGCGCATCCTCTTCGACACGGCGCAGAACATGGTCCGCCGCTCGCCTCAGATGCAGCGGGAATGGGGTGTCGGTGTGCTGACCAACAGCATCTTCCAAGAGCGCAGCGCCTCGCGCTTTGTGCCGATTAGCTCCGATGCGAAGGCGCTCGACGGGCTCAACGTGCAATGCGCGGTGTGCGACGAGATCGCCTCGCACCGCACCAGTGAGGTCTACGATGCGCTTATCACCGCCATGGGGAAACGCCGGCAGCCGTTCCTCCTCAGCATATCGACCGCGACCGGCAACACCGCCGGCATCGGTAAGCAGCTATGGGACTACGGGCTGCGGGTTCTGCAACAGAGTCAGGAAGATGATCGTTTCTTTTCGATCATCTACTCCGTCGACGACGGTGACGATCCCTGGTCCGAAGAAACCTGGATAAAGGCCAATCCGGGGTGGGGGCACTCGGTGCAGCCGGACGCGATCCGCGCGATCATGCGCCAGGCGCGCAACAACCCGGCGCAGGAAGCCGCCGCGCGGACGCGCCACCTCAACATGTGGATCGGCGCCGACGAGGCGCTGTTCAGCCTGCGTGCCTGGCAAGCCTGCACCGATCACGAGCTGCAACTCGTCGACTACCACGGACGCCCCTGTCACCTCGCGCTCGATCTCGCCAGCCGCACAGACCTCGCGGCATTGGCGATCGTCTGTCCCGAACGCGACGGGGGTTATGCCGTCTTTTGCCGCTCGTATCTAAACGAGGCTGCGGTGCTCGACGCGCGCAACGCGTCCTATCCCGCCTGGGCCGCGGACGGCGACCTGATCATCACACCCGGCGAGGAGACGGACTTTGCGACGATCGAGGCCGACATTGTCGACCTGTGCAAGCGCCTGCGCGTCGAGAGCGTCGCCTATGACCCGTGGGGCTCGACCCAACTCGCCCAGCGGCTCGCCGCGGAGGGTGTGCCGGTCGTCGAGTTTCGCGCGACCACGCAGAACTTTTCGGAACCGACCAAGGAACTCGACGCGGCGATGCGCGCCGGCCGCATCCGCCACGACGGCAACGGGCCCCTCGCCTGGTGCATCGGCAACGTCGTCGGGCACTATGACGCGCGCTCGAATGTGTTTCCGCGCAAGGCGCGCCCCGAGAACAAGATCGACGCCGCGGTCGCACTGATCATGGCGATCGCCCGGACGATGACCGCGCCGGGCCCGTCGGTCTACACCACTCGAGGCCTGATCACGCTCGGATGAGCCTTTGGTCCTGGCTGACCAGCTCCGGTCCGCCGCCGCCACCGATGCCGATCGAACCCCTGCCGCCGGCGACGTCCGTGCCCGAGCAGAAGCAGGACATTGTCGGCGCGATGAACAGTCTGGCGTTTCCGCAGCCGATGCTGTTTGCCGGGCTAGGCGGCCAGGTCAGCAACACCGGTGTTCCCGTTACCCCGATGACCGCCTTGCAGGCCGCCGCGGTCTACGGCTGCATCAAATGCATTTCCGAGGACATCGCCGGGCTGGTGCTGCAGATCCGCCGCCGCTCGCCGGCCGGCGGCTGGATCATCGATTACCGGCACCCGCTCAACGAATTGATGCGCCGGCCGAACCGCTGGCAAAGCCGCTTTCAGTTCTGGGCCTATCTGCTGACCGCCTATTGCCTGCGCGGCAATTCCTACGTCGTCATTCAGCGCGACCAGGCCGGCCGCCCGATCGAGCTGGTGCCGGTCAGCCCCGACCGGGTGACCTTGCAGATCAGCCCCGAGGGCAATCTCTGGTACCGCGTCAATAGCCTGCATATCGGTTTTGGCGTGCTGGTGCCGGCCGAGGACATGCTGCACCTGAAGAACATGTCGCTCGACGGCTATGTCGGAATCTCACCGATCGCCTGCGCGCAGGACGTCATCGGCCTGGCGCTCGCCGCGCAGCAACACGGCGCGATCCTGTTCCGCCAGGGCGGCCAGATCAGCGGGGTGCTGAAACACCCCGGCAAGCTCGGCAAGGAGTCGACCGACAACCTCGCGCAATCGTGGCGCGACACTCATTCTGGGGTGCAGAACGCCTACAAGATCGCGGTCCTCGAAGAGGGCATGACCTTTGAGAAGATCGCGATCACCAACGAAGACGCGCAATTTCTCCAAACGCGCCAGTTTCAGGTCGCCGATATCTGCCGGATCTATCGCGTCCCGCCGCACAAGGTCGGCGACTATGCCCGCGCCACCTTCGGCAACGTCGAGCAGCAGCAGCAGCAATACATCGATGACTGCCTGGCGCCGCACACCGATCAGCTCGAAGACCTGATGAACGAGCAATTGCTGTTCGACGACGAGCGCCCGGACTATCAGACGCATTGGGATTACACCTCGATGCTGCGCGGTGACCAGACCCAGCGCTATCAGGCGTATCAAATCGGGCTGTTGAACGGGTTTCTCTCGCGCAACGAGGTGCGCGGCCTCGAAAACATGAACCCGATCCCCGGCGGCGACGAGTACCGGGTGCCGCTCAATACCGCGCCGACCAATGTCATGCACCCGGAGACCATCCCGCAGCAGATCCCCAATGGCGCAGACGATGCAACTGGTGACGCCGCTTAGGTTCAAAGAGATCAACATCGAGCGTAGCTTGGCAACCGGGCGACCCATGCGCCGTGCCGCGGCACCGCTCGTCGGTGTGCGCAAGCAGACCGTCGAGACCGTCGAGCAGCTTGACGAGCGCACCCTACGCTTTGTGCTGTCGACCGGCACCGTCGACCGCGACCTGGACATGATCGATCCCGCCGGCTGGCGCCTCGACCACTACCTGAAAAACCCGGTCGTCCTGTGGGCGCACCAGGCCACACTATTGCCCATCGGCAAGGCGATCACGACCGGCAACACCGATGGTCGCCTGACCTCTGCCGTGCAGTTTCTGCCGTCCGAAGGCTACGGGGCCGCAAGCGAATTCGCCGACAGCGTCTACAAGCTCGCACGCGACGGCTACCTCGCCGCGACGTCGGTCGGTTTCCGCCCGATCCGCTGGGACTTCAGTGCCGATAAGGACCGCGGCGGCGACAACTGGTTTCCGGGCATCGACTACCACGAGCAGGAGCTGGTCGAGTTCTCGATCTGCACCGTGCCGAGCAATCCCGATGCGCTGATCGAGCCGGTGCCCAATGGTGCCGCCGGCGGCGAGGCGCCGCCCCTGCCCGAACCGGTGCTGCTCGCCCGTGGCAAACGCCGCCGCGTGCTGCAGCTCCTTGAGATGACCCGATGATCACCAAGCCGGTGCCGCCGCCCTCGGGCGGCGAGACCGAGGACGAGTACGTCAACCGCTGCATGGGCGACGACGCCATGCAGGAGTACGACCAGGATCAACGCGCAGCGATTTGTTACCAGACGTTCCGCGACCGATCCCTAACCCTGGAGGGCAAAATGCGATCGATCATCAGCAGACAACCCGAGCCCAATGAGGGCGAAACCCGGGAGGACTTTGTCGATCGCTGCATGGCATTTGAAGGTTTGGCGGACAGGGACCCGGACCAGCGCGCGGCGATTTGCAATGACGCTTACCGCCAATATGTGGCACCGCCGGAAGATGGTGATGGCGAAGCGGGGTTCCGCGGACCGCGCGACAAGCTCAGCGAGTTGAAGCGTCGGCGTGCCGGGCTCGTCGCCCGGATGCAGGCGATCGTCAAAGCGGAGGACGATCTCGCCGAGGGTGACAGCCTCACGCCATGCGCGACGGCCGAATTCGAGCAGCTGCGCAAGGACATTGCCGCGCTCGATGGGCGGATCGCACGACACCAAGATGCGATGGCGGCCGATGCGAGCGCCTCGCGCAGCGAGGGTACCGATATGACAATCTATGCAGGCGGAATGAACCGTGGCGGCATGCGGGTCTGGGCCGAGCCCAAGAAGCGCGCGCGCCAGGGTAAGGGCCTGCAAGCCGCACGTTGGATCATCAGCCTCGCACACGTCAAATGGTACGGCGCCGAGAAGGCGGCCGAATTCATCTGGAACCACTTTCACGACGAAGAGGTCGCCAAGGCCGCATTGAATACGCAGGTCGTCAGCGAGGGTGGCGCCTTGATCCCGCAGGATTTTCTGCAGGACCTGATCGAACTATTGCGCGCCAATACCGTCGTGCGCGGCGCCGGCCCGATGACCGTTGGAATGCCGATGGGCAACCTGACGATCCCGCGGCTCGCCGGCGGGGCCAGCGCGTCCTATCAGGGCGAGCTCGACGACATTGAACTGACGCATCAGGTCTTCGACGACGTCAACCTGCGCGCCCGCAAGCTGACCGCAATGGTGCCGGTCAGCAATGACCTGTTGCGACGTGCGCCGTTCGGCGTCGAGGAGATCGTGCGCGACGACCTCGTGCAGACCATCGCGCGCAAGGAGGACGTCACTTTTCTACGGTCGGACGGGTCGGACATGGCACCGGTCGGTTGGCGCGGCTGGGTGCTGCCGGACAACCTGATCGCGATCGCCGAGGGCGGCGATCTCGACGCCGTCGTCGCCGGCATCGCCGCGATGAAACTGACGCTGATCAATGGTCTGTCGCGGATGCTGCGGCCCGCCTGGTTCATGGCGCCGGAGATCATTGAATTCATCAGAACCAGAAGGGATTCGGTGGGCGGCTTCTACTACAAGGACGAGATCGACCGGGGGACTCTGGATGGAATCCCGATTCATATGAGCCAGCAGATCCCGACCAACCTCGGCGGCGGCGGCCGCGGCTCGGAGATCTATCTGGTCGACATGGCCGACACGGTCCTCGCCGACACTATGCAGATCCAGGTCGATGCCTCCGACGTCGCCGCCTATTACGGCACGGACGGCAAAGTGATCTCCACATTTCAGCGCGACCAGTCGTTGTTCCGCGTCATCAGCGCGCATGACTTCAACATGCGCCATCTGCAGAGTCTGGCGATCGGCCTGGTCAGCGATTGGAAGTTTGAGGGCCTCGCCGGATCGCCCGGCGCCCCCTGGTCGACCCAGCCGCTCAACACGACCTGGGCGCAGGCGCCCGCGGCGTGGCCGGCGATCGAGACCGGCGCCGACGACCCGCCGCGATTGTGGGACCCCGGTGCTTCGCAGAGTGCCGCATTCGACGGGCCGCTGACCAACAACCCCGGAGGACTGCCGCGACCTCCGGTCGAAGGGCTCGCAACGCCGCCCGCGCCGCCGCCGGAAGCTGGACCGGATGACGCCACGCGCCGCGGCCGGCCGCCGCGGCCGAGTGCCACGGAATGAACACGCCGGCGCCGCCACGCGTCAGCGGCGGTCCGACATTCGCCGTGCGTTTCATCCGTCCCTGGCACAGCTACTATCCCGGCGACTGCGCGACGTTCCCGGCGCATGAAGCGCGTTCCCTTGTCGCGCGCCGCTATGCCGAACGGATCAACATAGTGGAAGGGCCGGCGCCGGAAGGCGGGCAATTCGCGATGCGCTACCCCACCGCCCAGGTCAACAAAGGTCCCTAATTGTTCGCTTCGCTGCGCGTCGTCACGCCGCCCGAGCAAGAGCCGGTCGACGTCGAGCTCGTGCGCCGGCACTGCCGGGTCGATGCCGACTATGACGACGACCTCTTAGTGATCTATGCAGCAAGTGCCCGGCAATGGGCCGAGGCCTGGCTCAACCGCGCGCTGATCACGCAGGAGCTGCGCTACACGATCAGCCATTCGCCGCCGCCGACGGCGAGCCCGCTGGTGCCGCAGAGCCTGATCGTCTTCCCGCTCAACTGGCCGCCGCTCATCCGGCGGCCGATCGCGCTCCCGCGGGCACCGTGCACCGCGGTCAAGTCCGTCGCCTGGGGGCCGGCCGACGAGGAGTTGCAGCCGGCCGCATCCGATCTCTACGCGGTCAATCTCGGGGTCGAGCCCGCGCAGGTCATGATCCGGCATTCGCTGGTGCCGATCGTTCCGACGATGTCGGTCGCCTTCGACTTCATCGCCGGCTACGGCGAGCCCGACGACGTGCCGGGACCGATCAAGAGCGGCATCCTGTTGCTGACCGCGTACCTCTACGAGGGCCGCGGCGACGTCAACAGCGAGATGCCCGAAGCCCCCTGGCAACTGATGGCGCCTTATCGCTTGTGGACGTTCAGCGGGTGACGGCGCGAGCCGCCTGATGCACGGGTCGGACCGGACCGCTACCCTAATACCCGGCGGGCGCCTCGCGCGCCCTGGGGCTCTGGCGGGGATTTCGCGCGATACCCGATAACCCCGCGGGTTCCCTGCCGTCGGCGAACGGTATCGGCGCCCTGCGCTGGCTGGTGACTCTGTGCCGGCGCGACCAGGAGCCGGGACCGAACAGCGCGATCTCGGAAACCCTCGTGCCGATCGCGAAGGTCCACGCCGATATTCAGCCGACCTACCCGACGACGTTCGCCGCTTCCGCAGAGGTCGACGCGCCGATCACTCACCTGATCCGGGTGCGCTGGCTCGACTATGTCGAGAACACCCATGTGATCTTTCGCACCACCAGCCGGCCGAACGACGGGACCTTCCGCACCGAGCTGTTCCGCGTGCGCCGGGTCAAGGAGATCGCCGGCCGCAAGCGCTTCGTCGAGATCGAGGCCGAGCTGGAGCGCGTCCACACGACCCAAGGCAACAGCGACGAGGAGCGCGAATTGCTGTTCGCCGAGAACCCGGTGCGGCTGAACTGATGAGCAACGTCGCAGGAGAGGGCCGAGCCTGGTGGAAGGACTCGGCCCCGCTCCTACTGCCGAGTTACCATGATCTTGACCCTGTAGGACCAGA
>DATIPA010000005.1:0-11401 GCA_035472475.1 Xanthobacteraceae bacterium
GTAGAGCATGCGACCAGTGATGGCAACGGTGGGATCGCGCGGCCCCCGGCTTGCGGGCGTTACTGCGGGGCGTTGGTGCCGTGGTCCCCGCCTGAGAGTGCGGCGGGGTTGGGCGTGGCCTGGGTGCCGGGAGCAGGAGGCAAGACATCAATGATTTCCATCGCTTCTGCGAACTCGTCGAAGTGGCGCTTGGACTGAGCACGCATCGACGACGTCGAAACGATTCTGACCATGCTGAACCCGACGAAAATGTCGCTGCGATAGATGTAGTCGGTCTTGCCCCCGTAGGTCTTTTTCGATTCCGCGACAATCGCCGGATAGCCGCGAACCTCGGTGACCGCGTTCGCCAGCGGCGTGATCCGCTCATCACCTTCGGATGCCGCATCCATGACCATGTCCTGCGCCTTGGTCTGGACAGAGAGGAGCTTGGCTGCCCGCGCAAGCGCTTCCTTGTCGGGACTGCGCGTCGGACTCTTCCCGAGCGAGCCGGCAACCATCGATCGCTCGGCCGAGCACGCCAGCGGCTTGCACGCCCAGACCACGAAGCCGGCCGCCTTGGCTTGCGCGGCCGTCTGAGCCACGACCCATTTCTCGGGATTGGGACTCTTGATGGTGACGCGCGTCCCCGGCCGCTCCGGCGAGGGTGGCAGGTTCGCCAGATTGCTTGCGCAAGCTGCAAGCGCAAGGCCAGCGATTACGAGGATGACGAGACGCCCCACGTATCCCCCTTTGTAGGTACAACTATAGCGTGCCGCAGAGCGTCTTGTCGAGGGAGTACGAGATCAGGCCGCCCGCTCCAGCGCCTCGACCAGGCCGGCAAACAAACCGCGGCCATCGGTACAGCCCATCGAGGCTTCAACGTGGTTTTCAGGATGCGGCATCATACCGAGGACGTTGCCGCGGTCATTGACGACGCCGGCGATCGCACTGGTAGCCCCATTGACGTTCCAGGCAGGGTCGAGACTGCCGTTCGGCGCCACATAGCGATAGAGCACGCGCCCCTCGCCTTCGAGACGCGCAGTCGTCTGCGCATCTGCCGTGTAATTGCCTTCGCCGTGGGCGACCGGCACCCTGATGATCTGACCGGCGTTGTAGCCGCGCGTGAACGGCGTGTCCGACCGCTCGACGCGCAGATAGACATCGTGCGCGATGAACTTGAGCCGCGCGTTGCGCATCAGAACGCCCGGCAGTAGCCCCGCCTCGCACAGAATTTGAAATCCGTTGCAAACGCCGAGCACGAGCCCGCCCCGCGCCACAAAGGTGCGTACCGCATCCATGATGGGCGCTCGCGCCGCGATGGCACCGCAGCGCAGGTAATCTCCGTAGGAGAACCCGCCCGGGATCACGACGAGGTCGGTGCCGTGTGGCAGCGCCGTGTCGGCGTGCCAAGTCATGACCGGGTCGCGGCCGGAAATGAGTTTGAGCGCGCGCGCCATATCACGCTCGCGATTGATGCCGGGAAACACGATGACGGCGCTTTTCACCGCATCCACCTCATGAGGGCGACGTCGCCCGTCGGACGCGTCATCTTGAACTGCAGAATGAGGTCGAGAGCCTTCTCCCGCATCGCCCCCGGGGTTCGCCGGTTCTGAAAGAAGCTCAGCACGAAAGCGACGTTGTCGTCCCCGGCAATGATGACGACCGCGCTTCCATCGGCGACGTCAAAGCACGCGCCGCGCCCCGGCAGATCACCGACCGTAACGTCAAACACCGCGCAGGCGACCGGTGGGGCAACTCCCGGCTGCGCCCCGGGTGCCGCGGCCGGCACCAGCCCGTGCTGCTGCAGGATATCGAGGATCGCGTGGTCGTCCTTGGCGCTGTTGCGCCAGACTGCCGGGTCGACGAAAAATCCGCCGATATTGGGCTCGTCATCGCACATTGGCGCCAGCACGCAGCGGAATGCAAAGCGGCCCGGCAACTCGGTGACCACCTGCCGCCGCACATCATTGAGGTTGAGCACGTATCCGTTGAGGCGATCGCCGCACAACAGCAGCAATCCGGCGTCCCTGACGCCGACAAACTGGCAACGGGGCGCGTCCTCGGCCTTCGCTCCCGACAGGAGGGCGAAGCCGAGCATCACTCCCAACATCAGCGCGAGCGCGGTTGCGATCTTCATTGCAATCCTGTCGTGGCTTCGACCCAGCTCAAGACCGTGGGGCTTGCAAGCTGTTCCATCGCGACTTGCGCGGCGTCGGACGAAACCGGTTGCGCCGACGCCAGCGTTGCGATGACGCCGTCGCACTTGTTGGCGAGCGCAATCGTGAGCAGATAGTGCCGCGTCGGCGAACCGTCGACCGCGAAGGCGCGCGCACGGCCTTTCATCCAGGCGACCTTCACCGGTTCGCCGGGCGCCAGCGGCGTAACCCGTCCGGGAAACAGATCGAAATCGGCGACGCGATCGATCTCGAGGTCGTCGGAAACCCCCGTGGTGCAATTGCAGAAGCCGACCTTGGCGCGCACGTAGAGCATGAGCTGCGCTCCGCAGGGATCGCAGCGGAATGCACGGCCGCCGCCCCACTGATCGATTAGAAACGGCCATGTCGTTTCGCTGAAGTGGCTTGTGCCCGATGCTTGAACCGTACCGGCAGACGCGGGCGCTACCGCCAGCGTCATGAGCGCCACCCCTGTCGCCAGCGCCGTCTGCCCGACCCGGCGTGCCATCACGGCAGAACCTCGACCCGGTAGTTTTCGATCACCGTGTTGGCAAGGAGTTTTTCGGCCGCCTGCTTGAGCAGGGCCTCGGCACCGGCGCGATCGCCGTCGCTGATCTCGATGTCGAAGATCTTGCCCTGACGCACGCTGCCGACGCCCGCGATGCCGAGCGATTTGAGCGCGCCCTCGATCGCCTTGCCTTGCGGATCGAGAATGCCGGATTTAAGCGTGACGGTGACACGGGCTTTCATGGGATCATCGCCGCTGCTGAGGCCCGGCAAGGCTCAAGCAGCCTCTAATGCACTGTTTCCGGCACCCGCGCCTGCTCCAGCAGACGGCCGTAGCCGGACAGGCGCCCGCTCTCCCCCACCAGCCGCATGGCGGCCCAGAACGCGGCCGGCGTGCTCGACACCACCGGCAGGCCGCAGCGCTCCTCCAGCGGCTTCGCCACATTGAGGGTGCGCAACCCCCCGCACGAAATCAGAATTGCGTCGGCATCGGGCGCCTCGTCGCGCGCCTTGGCGGCGAGTTCGATGATCTCCTCCTCGGTCTTGCGGATGGCGCCGCCGCCAAACTCGGTGATGCCGAAGCTCTCGAGCGAGCGAACGTCAAAGCCGTGGTACGTCAGCAGGTCCTTGAGCTTGTCGTTGACGACCTTGGTGTAGGCGGTGGCGACTGCGACCCGTTCGGCGTCGACCTCACGCAACCCGTCGACGATCGCGGTCGACATCGTGCTCACCGGCAGCCCGGTGCGCTTTCCAATTTCCCGGATCAGATACTCGTTGAACTCCGGGCCGCGATAGAAGGTCAGCGAGGTACCGATCACCATGATGGCGTCGACGCCGCGCTTGGCGAGATTGTCGGCCGCGGGCACGATCTTGTAGAAGGCCTGATCATAGCCTTCAGGCGTGAGCGAGCCGACCCCGGTGCCGTGCGGGACGAAGGCCACGTGCGGATACATGACCGGGCCTTCATTCGGCACCCGATCCTCGGCGAACGGCACGACCAGTCCGATTGTTATGCTCCGGTCCATCGTTGGCTCTCCGCAGAGCGGGCGACGATCAGCCCTTCACCAGCACCGGTCCCAGCCCCTGCGGCCGCTCCCCCTCGCCCATGATGCCCAGACGTTTGGCGACTTCGGTGTAGGCCTCGACCAAGCCGCCGAGGTCGCGACGGAAGCGATCCTTGTCGAGCTTCTCGTTGGACTTGATGTCCCACAGCCGGCAGGAGTCAGGCGAGATCTCGTCGGCGACGACGATCCGCATCAGGTCGTTCTCCCACAGCCGACCGCATTCCATTTTGAAATCGACGAGACGAATGCCGACGCCGAGGAACAGGCCGGACAGGAAGTCGTTGACGCGGATGGCGAGCGCCATGACGTCGTCGATCTCCTGCGGGTTGGCCCAACCGAACGCCGTGATGTGCTCCTCCGACACCATCGGGTCGCCGAGCGCGTCGTTCTTGTAATAGAATTCGATGATCGAGCGCGGCAGCTGAGTGCCCTCCTCAATGCCGAGGCGCTGGCTGAGCGAGCCGGCAGCGACATTGCGGCACACGATTTCCAGCGGAATGATCTCCACCTCGCGGATCAGCTGCTCGCGCATGTTAAGCCGGCGAATGAAATGCGTAGGCACGCCGATGTCGTTGAGGTGCTGGAACACGTACTCCGAGATCCGATTGTTGAGGACACCCTTGCCCTCGATCACCTGATGCTTCTTGGCGTTGAACGCAGTGGCATCATCTTTGAAGTGCTGGATCAACGTTCCGGGCTCGGGTCCTTCATAGAGAACCTTGGCCTTGCCCTCGTAAATGCGGCGGCGGCGGCTCATCGGGGTGTACCGTGATTTCTGAAAATCCATCGGGATGCCGTGACTCCTTTGGCTCAAGTCCGCGGCGGCGGTAGCGGGGCGTCATCGTCGTGAACGCAGCGCGCTTGCGGGCGGCCCGCCCCTCCACACCGAAACGTAACCGAACTGGGTGCGAAGCACAATTGACATAGACCTCGCGATCCATTGCCGCAATGGCGTTATTAACGGATTCCGGGCGTTGCCTTGACCGGTCGCACTCGATATGCAAGGCGCCGATTCATGTATGATGATGGCTCGCCCGCCGTTTCCAGGAGCACCGGAACACCGATGACCACATTCGACAAGCGCGAAGAAGGTTTTGAAAAGAAATTTGCGCACGACGAAGAACTGCGCTTCAAGGCGACTGCAAGGCGCAACAAGCTCATCGGCTTGTGGGCAGCCGAAAAGCTCGGGCTCGCGGGCGCAGCGGCCGAGAGCTACGCCAAAGACGTGGTCGCAGCGGACTTCGAGCATCCCGGGAGCGAGGGCGTGCTCGGCAAGCTGCGAAAGGACTTTGACGCCAAGGGCGTGGCGGCGTCCGATGCCGAGATCCGGCAGGTCATGAACGAACTGCTGGCGAAGGCCGTAGCGCAGATCCAGGCCGGAAACTAACCACCGTCAGCGCGGCCAAGTCTGATAGCCTACGCAGCAGTGCGCATCTCCGGCTTGGGGGCGAAATGCCGATGATCGGCCATGGCCCATTGCTGCGCGTAGTGCGGATCGTGCGTGCCGGCAATGAGCTCCCGCGCGCCGAGGAATTTATAGACCTCGGCGAAGCTCTTCACCTCGCTCGCCGACATGCGCTTGAGGATGTGCTGCGGGCGTAGCTCATTGGGATGGCCGAGGCCGGCGGCGCCGACGAGTTCCCCGAGCGCGGCGAGCGTGTTGTGGTGGAACCTGGCGACGCGCTCAGCCTTGGTCTCCACCACGATCGCGCGCTGGCGCAACCGATTCTGGGTCGCCACGCCGCTTGGACAACGGTCGGTGTGGCAGGTCTGCGCCTGCACGCAGCCGAGCGCAAACATGAATCCGCGCGCGATGTTGCACCAATCGGCCCCCAACGCGAGCACCCGCGCCATGTCGAAGCCGGTGATGATGCGGCCGCTTGCGCCGAGGCGCACGGTGTCGCGCAGACCGGCACCGGTGAGCGTGTTGTGCGCGAAAATCAGGCCTTCGCGCAGCGGCGTTCCGATGTGATCGGCAAACTCGAGCGGCGAAGCGCCGGTACCGCCCTCCTTGCCGTCGATCACGATGAAATCGGCGCGAATACCGGTTTCCAGCATGGCTTTGCAGATCGCCATGAACTCCCAGGGATGTCCGATGCAGAGCTTGAAGCCGATCGGCTTGCCGGCTGCCAACTCGCGCAGCCGCGCGATGAAATGCACCATCTCCACCGGTGTCGCGAATGCCGGATGCCGCGCCGGCGATACGCAGTCGAGTCCGATCGGGACGCCGCGGGACGCCGCGATTTCGGGCGACACCTTGGGGGCAGGAAGCACGCCGCCGTGACCGGGCTTGGCGCCCTGCGAGAGCTTGATCTCGATCATCTTGATCTGCGGATCGCGCGCGGCCTCTTCGAAACGCTCGGCGCAAAACGAGCCATCCTCATTGCGGCACCCAAAATAGCCGCTGCCGAGTTCCCAGATGATGTCGCCGCCAAACTCGCGGTGATATTTGCTGAAGCCGCCTTCGCCGGTATCGTGCGCGAACCCGCCGAGCTTCGCCCCCTTGTTGAGCGCGCGGATCGCGTTGGCGCTCAGCGCCCCGAAGCTCATCGCCGAGATGTTGAGGAGCGAGAGCGAGTAGGGCTGCTTGCAGTCGGGCCCGCCGACGACGATGCGAAAATTGTGACTTTCCGGCGGGCGCGGTGCGATCGAGTGATTGATCCACTCGAAATTACTGGCGTAGATGTCTTGCTGGGTTCCGAACGGGCGCTTGTCGAGCTGACCTTTCGCGCGCTGATAGGCGACCGAACGCTTGGCGCGATTGAACGGCGTGCCGTCGGTCTCGCTCTCCAGGAAATATTGGCGGATTTCCGGGCGGATTTTCTCCAGGAAGAAACGGATATTGGCGAGGATCGGATAATTGCGCTTGAGACTGTGATTGTGCTGCATCATGTCCCACGCCCCGACGGCGGTGAGCGCGACGCAGAGTAACGAGATCGTCAGAAATATCTCCCGGAAGCCGTGGATTGTAACGAACAGGAAGGCCAGGGCAAACACGACCGCGCCGACAGCGGTTGCCACGATGGCGGAATAGCGCATGGTTTCCTCCCCGGCTTAACGCTTTCGGCGCAGCCGTCAGCATAATCAGGGGCCGACAGGCTCGCCATGGCCATTTTATCGAGGCTCGTGTTGAGGTTGTGTGACAGGTGGTCGGTCACCTATTCTGGCGCCGAGCCGACATCGGCCGATGGAGGCGGATATGCACACGCTGGCGCGGTCACTTGCGTTCACACTGGTCGTGCTCGCGACTTTCGCGGCGCAAGCGCAGGACTTCCCGACCAAGCCGATCACGATCGTCAATCCGCTCACAGCCGGGACCGGCGTCGACGTCATGACGCGGCTCTATGCCGATGCGGTCGCCCGCGACACCGGCCAGCGCGTCCTGGTCGAGAACAAGACCGGCAGTGGCGGCATCGCGGCAGCGCTCGCCGTCAAGGATGCACGCCCCGACGGCTACACGCTGTTGGTGGCACATATCGGCACGCAGTCGATACTCCCCGCCATGCAGACGCTGCCGTATGACGCGCTCAAGGACTTCGCGCCGATCACGGAGCTGTTCTACTTTCCGACCTATCTGGTGGTGCCGGCCGCGAGCCCGGCCAAGACCGCCGCCGATCTCGTCGCACTGGCAAAAGCCCGGCCGGGCGGCATCCGGCTCGCATCGCAAGGCGTCGGCTCGGGCACGCATATCCTCGGCGCGATCTGGCAGGATCTCGCCAAAGCGCCGATCGAGCACGTGCCCTATCGCGGCAGCGGGCAAATCATCCCCGATCTCTTGGCCGGTCGCGTCGATATGAGCTTCATCAGCTACCTGACGATCCGCGAATTGGCGGCGGACGGAAAGTTGCGCATTCTCGCCGTTGCTTCGCCCACGCGCTGGAGCGGACTGCCCAACGTTCCGACCATGGCCGAGGCCGGTTACCCGGGGGTCGATCAGGATACCTGGTTCGGCCTGGCGGCGCCGGCCGGCACCCCGACGGCCATCATCACCAAACTGTTTGATCTGTTCGTCAAGGCGTCGACCGATCCAGCGTTGGTCAAGCGCGGGGGCGACGACGGCGTCACCATCGCCACCAGCAAGTCCCCGCAGGCGTTTGGCGAGCTGTGGGTGAGCGAAGAGGCGCGCTGGGGCAAGATCGTGCGCGCGCTCAACATCAAGGCGGAGTGAGTTGCAGTAGGGTGGGCCCACGTGCGGTATCACCTGGACGCGCCGAGCCAAACCCTACGCAAGGCCCATCAGCTTGAGCGCCGCGCGGCCGAGCACGCCGTATGGGTTGGCGAGCGTCTCGAAAATCTCAAAGTGATTGTAGCCCTGCGCGACGATCAGCTCGACCGGCTTGCCGGCGGCCGCGACAGCGGCGTGGAACTCACAAGCCTGGCGTTGAAACTCCGGCGTCTCGTACGTTCCATAGGCGAGCACCAGCGGCGCGTTTAAGAATTCGATGTGACGCTGCGCGCTCAAGCGCTCGACGTTTGCATCGGTGAACTTCACGTAGTTCGAGCGCTTCGACAATCGCACCGGCGCGAGATCGTACATGCCGCTCGAGAGCAGCACGCCTTCGAATAATCGTGCGGGCCGGCCGGTGGAACGCCAGTCCGCAGTCGCCAGCACGCCGGCGAGATGGGCGCCGGATGAATGGCCGAACAGATAGATGCGTTGCGGGCTCCCGCCCAGGCGCGCGGCATTGTCGTAGACAAAGCCGGTGGCGCGGATCACCTGATCGGCCACGACGCCGATGTCGCCGTCGAGCTGATCGACGCCGGCGAAGTCGGGGATGACGCAATGCGCACCGGCGCGCACGAACAGCTCGGCCGGCGTGCAGAATTCGGTCGCGCGCCGCGCCCGCCAGGCGCCGCCATGAATCAAGAGCGCAATCGGCGCGTCGGCGCGGCCGGCGCGATAGAGGTCGATCGTCTCGATTGCGCTCGGCCCGTAGGCGATCCGCTCCGGCTCGCCAATGCGAGCTCGCACTTGCGCGCCTTCGACCGCGCGCCGCTCCGCCAGCTGCTGCGCGTTGGCCGCGTATTTGAGCTGGTCGTAGGCGTCGTCGAGCTCCTGCTGATCCATGTCGAGCCACACGTGCGGGCCTTTTGCACGCGCGGCCGACGGTGCCGCAGTTGGCGCAGCCGCGGGGGTCCGCTGGCGTTCATCGACACGGACGTCGTTCATCGGGATCTCCTTCGACTTCCGCCAAAGGTAACACGTCGAGGTCTCGCAACCACGAATATCTGATGCGCGTCCGGCTGCATGCCTGCATTTACCGTTGCATGTTTGACAATGGCGAGCTTGCACTGACACATGCTTTGACCACGCATCAGGAACAGTCAGCGCTATGAGAGTTTTTCTGTTCGATCTCATTCCCTATGGGGCGCATTTCGAGGACGCCAAGGCCGCCAGGCTCCTGCCCTATCCGCTCCCCGGTCACCGTTTCGATCCTGAAATTGGCGCGGGCACGTTCGAAGAGCACCTCGAGGCCTGGGCCGAAATGGACCGGCTCGGTTTCGACGGCGTGGGCTTGAACGAGCATCACACCACCGCGCACAGCCTGATGAACTCGCCCAACATGATGGCGGCAGCGGGTGCGCAGCGCACCAAAAAGCTGAAGTTCCTGCTGCTCGGCAACCTGTTGCCGCTGCACAATCCGCTGCGCATCGCCGAGGAGCTGGCGATGGCCGACTGCATCTCGCGCGGGCGCATTCTGTCGGGCTTCGCGCGCGGGGTGCCGCGCGAGTACAACGTCTACGGCGTGCCGATGGCGGAATCGCGTCCGCGTTTCGAGGAAGCGGTTGAGATCATCCTCAAGGCGTGGACGCAGGACGTGTTCTCTCATCAGGGCAGGTTCTGGTCCTACAAGGACATCGCGATCTGGCCGCGGCCGTACACGCGCCCGCATCCGCCGGTGTGGGTGCCGTTCACCGGCAGCAAGGAAACCATCGAATGGGCCGGCAAGCACAATTTCAACGCCGTGATCCCGGCGCTCAAGCGCGGCGTGCTTGAGGACATCACCGGCTATTTTGCGCAAGCCAAGGCTCGGCACGGACATCGCCTGACGCCCGATCAGCTCTGCCTGTTCACCGATGCGTTTGTGGCCGAGGACAAAGCGGCGGCCCTTGAGGAATACGGCGACTATTTCCTCTACTTCAATCAAACGCTCTGGCACCACGGCAGCCTGGGCGAGAAGCATGTCACCAAGTCCTCGGGCTACGTGGCGTCGTCTTCGTACGATTATGTGCGGCCGGAGAACCGCGCCGACATCGAACTCGATCGCGAGAAGATCCGGCTGATGACGCGCGCCGATCTCGAGGCGCGCGTGCACTCGGGAGCGCTCGCCTGGGGCGCGCCCAACGAAATCGCCGAGCACCTGATCGAGAAAGCCGAGCACGCCGGCGCCAACGCGGTCGTGCTCAACCTCAATCTCGGCGCACTGCCACATGCGTTGTTCATGGAGCAGATCCGCCGCTTCGGCCGCGACGTGCTGCCGAAGCTGCATGCGCACAAGGTGACGCGCGTGCCCGCCGCGGAACGCGCGCTGGCGTGAGGGCCGTGCGGCGAGGCGGAGCGTGTGACCAGCGACGTGCTGAAAACGTCCGATCAAATAGTCTATGCTCGATCAATGAGCGTTGAGCTCGCAACGCAAGTTTTGCCTGCGGACGCTTCCGCAATCACGGACGCCGCCCGGGTGCTGCGCGCCGGCGGCCTGGTCGCATTTCCGACCGAGACCGTTTACGGCCTTGGCGCGGATGCTGCGAACGCGCTAGCCGTTGCAAAGCTCTATGCCGCCAAGGGGCGGCCGTCGTTCAACCCGCTGATCGCCCATGTCGTCGACGCCGCGGCCGCACGCGCGCTCGGCCGCTTCGACGACATTGCTGAGCGGCTCGCTGTGTTCTGGCCCGGCCCGCTCACCCTGGTGCTGCCCAGGTTGACGACATGCCCGGTCGCCGATCTCGCCACCGCCGGTCTCAATACCATCGCCGTGCGGGTTCCGAGCCATCCGGTTGCCCACGCGCTGCTAACGGCTGTGCGCGGACCGATTGTTGCTCCGTCGGCCAATCGCTCGGGCCACGTCTCGCCGACAACCGCCGCGCACGTGCGCGACGATCTCGGCGGCCGCATTGATCTCATCCTCGACGGCGGTCCGGCCCTGGTTGGGTTAGAATCGACCATCGTTGCCTGCATCGATGCACAGCCTCTATTGCTGCGGTCGGGAGGTCTGCCGCGCGCAGAGATCGAGCGGGTGCTCGGCTGTCCGCTCGCCGGCGGCGAAGCTGCGGAGGTCGAGGCCGGCGAAGCGCCGCTGGCGCCCGGCATGCTGTCGTCGCACTACGCCCCGAGCGCGCGGCTGCGGCTCGGTGCGACCAGCGTTGAGGCCAATGAAGCGCTGCTCGCCTTCGGATCGCCGCTGCCCGGGGCCGTGCACGTGCGCAACCTCTCGGCAAGCGGCGACCTCGTCGAGGCTGCTGCCAACCTGTTCTCCCACCTGCGCGCGCTCGATGCGGCCGGCGTCCACGCGATCGCAGTGATGCCGATCCCGCAGCACGGACTGGGTGAAGCCATCAATGATCGGCTGGCACGCGCGGCTGCGCCTCGCGCATGATCCGGCGAAGTGTGAGCGGTTCGCCGATTAAGATCATGCGCGGAATCAATCAATTAGCGCGCGATCGAACGCAAAACCGGTG
>DATIPA010000006.1:0-1842 GCA_035472475.1 Xanthobacteraceae bacterium
CCTCCCCGCGTAATTAGGCAAGCTCGCCCGACCATGCAAGATGGTCAACGCTCCGGAAAAGCGGGCTCCAGGCCGGCGGCCGTCCAGCGTGGGCGGGTCGTCGCGTCGGTCAGTTTGCGCAGCAGAGCCATGCCGCCTTCCGGCGACCCGGCACGCGTATGAATGGCCGCCGTATAAGTGTTCGCGTTGTGTAATTCGCCCGGCAGCGTGCCGACGATCCTGACGCCCTTCACCGGCAGTACCTCGCTGATGAAAGTCGTCCCGATCTCGGCCCGGCCTTCGGCGACCAACACCGCGACGTCATGACCGCCTTTTCCAAGCACGGCCTTTTTATTGATTTCGTCGGCAATACCGAGGTTCTGCAGCAGCGCCGCAAACATGATACCTCCGGAGCCGCCCGCTTTCGGGTCTGTGTAGGCCACCGAGCGCGCCGTCAATAAAGCCTGCTTGAACGCGTCAGGTGTCGAAATGTCGGGGATGTGTGTGCCCTCGCGCACAATCACTCCCGTGACAGTGCGGCCAAGATCAGTGCGGCTCCCGGGCACAACAAAACCGAGCTTTGCGAGCTCGGCGATGGCGGATTCCGACAGGACGACAAGGTCGGCGACCTCCCCGTTTTTAATTCGCTCGCGCAGTGATCCAGCCGTACCAAAATTGAGGTCAAGTTTGCTACCCGTCTCGTTTTCAAATTCGGCACTGAGCGCCGCGACCATCGACTTCACGGCGCCGGCGCTCATGATCTTTATTTCAGCCACGATGGATTTCTCCCTTATTGCAGGAAGGATCGTGGCCGAGCGACGCGGTTTCGTCTAGGCGCTGATGCGTTCGATCGCCGCGCCGCAGCGGGCGAGCTTGTCTTCGAGCCGCTCAAAGCCGCGGTCGAGGTGATAGACGCGATTGACCATCGTCTCGCCTTCGGCCGCGAGAGCGGCGATGACCAATGACACCGAGGCGCGCAGGTCGGTCGCCATCACCGGCGCGCCCTTCAGGCGGTCGACGCCTTCGATGGTGGCGGTCTCCCCGTCGAGATTGATGCGGGCGCCGAGCCGCACAAGCTCCTGTACGTGCATGAAGCGGTTTTCGAAGATCGTTTCGGTGATGCGCGAGGTGCCGCTGGCACGCGTCATCAAGGCCATAAACTGGGCCTGCAAGTCGGTGGGAAAGCCGGGGAACGGCGCGGTTGTGACGTCGACCGCCGTAAGCCCCGACCCGTTGCGGGCGATCCGGACGCCTTCGTTCGTCGGCGTCACCGTGGCGCCTGTTTGGCCGAGGACATCAAATGCGGCCTGCAATAACTCGGGGCGCGCGTTCTGTAACAGCACATCTCCGCCGGTCATTGCGACCGCCATTGCGTAAGTGCCGGTTTCAATGCGATCCGGCAATACCGCATGACGTGCGCCGTGCAATTTCGGCACCCCCTCGACCACGATACGGGAGGTTCCGGCGCCGGATATCCTCGCGCCCATCTTGTTGAGGCAGTCCGCGACATCGCTGACTTCTGGCTCGCGCGCGGCATTTTCGATCACGGTCGTGCCGTTGGCGAGCGAGGCTGCCATCAGGGCGGTATGCGTGCCGCCGACGGTGACCTTTGGAAATGCGATTTCACCGCCACGCAGCCCTTTCCGGGCACGCGCGATCACGTAGCCGCCTTCAGTCTCGATTTCGGCGCCAAGCTTTTCCAGCGCCATGATCAGCAAATCGACCGGTCGTGTTCCGATGGCGCAGCCGCCAGGCATTGAGACTTTGGCCTCGCCCATCCGCGCCAGCAGAGGCGCGACCACCCAGAAGCTCGCCCGCATCTTGGAGACCAGGTCGTACGGAGCGGTCGTATCGATGATATGT
>DATIPA010000007.1:0-23893 GCA_035472475.1 Xanthobacteraceae bacterium
CGTTCGCCCGAACGAACGGAATGACGTTGCCGAGATCCAGTAAAATCGCAGGGGCGCGATCCGCCGCCGGCTCGTCGAGATCGGCGCGGCGCAGCTCAACCAGCGGTGCCTGCATCGCAACACCCGGTAACCGCAAGCCCCACGCCCGATGTAATGATCGCGCACGGAGCCGCCCGCTGTCCCGGTACATTGTTCCAGATCTGTCCGGGAACATTTGGCAACGGCGGCGCGCGGCTCGCCGGTCGGTGTTTAGCGGGAGGCTCTTTAAGTCGCGTTCGGGACGAGCTGCACCGAGAGCCGGATCAGCTCCGGGAGCGTGCGCACGTCGAGCTTCTGGCGCAGCTGATAGCAGACGTTGACGACGGTCTTGTAGCTGACGTTGAGCTCGGTAGCGATGCGCCCATAGGATTTGCCCTGGGCCAGCAATCCGAGCGTCTGCAGCTCGCGCGGGGTCAGGTCGGCGAGCGGATTGCGCGCCGCTCCGGCTCCCGCCAAGGCGACGCGCACCGCAAGATCGGAGCCGAGATAAGGTCGGCCCGCGGCGACGCTCTCGACCGCCCGCACCAGTTCCTGCGACGACGTATCCTTGAGCAGATAGCCGGTCGCACCGGTCTGCAGGGCACGGTTCACGATGATCGGGTCGCTATGCATGCTGAACACGAGGATCCGCGCACGCGAATCGTGCGCGCGGATTGATTGGATCAGCGACAGTCCGCTGAGGCCGCTGCCCTGCATCGCGAGATCGACAATGATCACGTCGGGACGATGTCGGCGCGCGAGCTGGTAGCCGGTCTCGACGTCGCGCGCCTCATGAATCGGGGCTATCCCGTTGTCCTCGAGCACGCGACGGCATCCTTGCAGGACGATCGGATGATCGTCGATGATCAGGACCGACGTCATGTCGGGCCGCCGGCGTCGCGCTGTTCACGCTGACGATCTTCGATCGCAATGGCGACGTGGACGCGCGTGCCGCCGCTTTCAAGTGATCCGACCGCGAAATCGCCGCCCAGCACTTCCACACGCTCCTAGATGCCGGTGAGACCGAACCCGCGCGGGGCATCGGCGGCGATCCCGCAGCCGTCGTCGTCGATAGTCAATTCGACGCGCCGCTCGTCGCCAGGGCCGGGTTCTTCGGCGAGCCTGACGGCGATGTGTTTTGCCTGGGCGTGACGGATCGCGTTGGTGAGGCTTTCCTGGACACAACGGTAGAGCGTTAGATCGATGGTGTCGCCGTAACTCCTGGGCAGTGCCGCGGCAGTGAGGGAAAATCCGATTTGCGGATGCTCGCGCACCCGATCGCGGATGATCTGCGAGACGAGTTCGCCGAGCGGAACGTGACCCAGCGCCATCGGACGGAGGCGATTGAGCAAAGTGCGATTGATCGCCTGGAGATGTTCGATGATGGCCAGGATGTCACGTACCCGCTCAGCCAACGCGTCGTGCAACTCGCCGGCAGCTTTGTCGCCGACGCCCTTGATGGACGTTGCGATCGCCTTGAGCCCGAACAAGCTCGGACCGACTTCATCGTGAAGTTCGATTGCAGTGTGTCTGCGCTCGTCATCCTGAGCTGTGATAAGCCGACGCCCGAGTCGAACATTCTCGGCGCGCGCCGCCTCCAGGGCGTGTGCAAGCGCGTTGAAACGCGTGGTCAGCGCGACGAACTCGCGCGTTTTGGGCGCCGGCAACCGTACTGTGTAGTTCCGATGCTCGAGATCGGTCAGCCCGCGGGCCAATCCGCGGAGCGGCGCGAGCGCGCGTCCAAACAGGAAATAGAGCGCGCCGATGACTGCCGCATTGACCGCAAGTGCGACCCACGCGAGTGCAATGGTGTTTTCCCAAACCTCCGCAATCTCGTCGTTCGGCTCACTCGCGATGACAACAGATCCGATTTGCCGTCCGTGTGCCGTCACTGCAACGACATGCCGCTCGATCGCCGGCGCGATGAGTGCTTGGAACCATGCCGGCGCGGGCGCGCGCTCGCCCTTTGCGGGCGCGTCAGATCCTGCTGCGGATGAAGCCTGGGCGACAGGGATTCCGGCCGCATCCAGCACCGAAATCCGAACGTGCCGCAGGAAGCGCAGCTGCGGCAAGCTCGTGAGCATCTGCTGGGGCGGCGTGTCCGCGGGAACGAGCTGCAGCGCTTCAGTGACGAAAAGCTGAGCCAGCCGGGTCGATGCCTCGATCTCAACCCGGGTCGAGGTGCGGGCCTTGAGAATCGTGATCGCGCCGGCGACCAGCACCGCGGCGACCTCGATCGCCAGCACGATAATCAGCAGCTGCGTACGTACCGAGTTGCGATGCCAGAGCGAGGTCAGCCAAGCGCAGGAGGCGAGGGCGCGTGACCGCAACCGAGAGCTTGCAGTTTCAACGCGCGGGCGGTCGGTTTCGGTCGGCCGCGCCTGCGCGGAGCCGATCTCCACCCGGCCGCCATCCGCAGCTCCCGCAACTCCTGCTGGCACGAACGCACTCACGACGTTTCGAAGTCTTCGCAGCAATGCGCGAGCTCGAGACCTGGAACGAGCGATCCCCATCTCACCGATGTGAGCGCCGGCAGCCGGCGGCGATCCCGGCGCTCCGGCTCGCGAACTGCCGCGAAGTCCGCGCTACGCGGCGAACGGATGTTTGACCTGATCGCGCTTGGCGACAACCTCGCTGGCGCGGGGCTCACCCTTGACGGCGCGCGTGATCGATTCCTTCACGGCCTGGTAGTTGTATTGCTGAATCTTCTTATCGTCTGCAGCGTCCCAATGGATGAAGACGCCCACGCAGACGAAGAGGTTGTCCGCTTCGTCGGCCGGAATGGTTCCGTCGGCAACGCTGTCGGCGACCGCCTTCGCCACCGCATGCTGCGCCGGACCGAACATCTGCACGGCCTGCTTGGCGCCCTTGATGGTCACCTTGTTGAACATGACGGTCGCCGGCTTCGTCATCAGGTTCGGCGCCACGACCGCGAGCAACGAGGTGAAACCGTCTTTGTTGTTGGTCAGGGCGTGAGCGAACGCCGACTCGGCGGCGCTGCCGCGCGGTCCCATGATGAGATCGATGTGAGCAACTTCGTTGCCCTCGCCAACGAGAGATTCCCCAACGCACAGTCCATTGATTTTCGCCATCGCCATCTCCTCCCAAGAAAAACAACTACCTCTTGGTATCCGAACACCGAGGTTTCGATGCCGGGCAGATCGGCTATCCTTGTTGTCAGCGTCCAGCCCCAACGGCTCGACCGGTTAGCCAGATAGCGGCGGATTCAAGTCCGCACCAGCAAGTCAATCACTATTGGATGACGGCGGCAAGATGCTCCGCACACGACGCGCGAACAGCGTTGCAACTGTGAGGTCAGCGCTGGTCCCAGGATTTATTGCTTGGCGCTTGAGTTCGGCATCCCAAGCGAGCAGCTCAGGGAGTAAATCATCGAACGGCTCCTGCAACTGCACGCGTTGGTGAAATCGCAAGGCGGCGCGGCGCGTTGCCTCCGCCACGTCGATACCGTGCTTGCGCACGATGTGGCTGTCCGGAAACGCGGACAGGAAGCCTAGATAAACCGCGAGCGTTGCCCAGCGTGGGTGCGGTGCCCACGCCAAAGTTGTTGTGAGCAGCGGTTCACCCAGTTCGAAGACATCTTCAAAATCGCAGGCAAATTGCCGGGCGATCCGATCCCGATCCGCGGCGGCTGCCATCGCGTGCCTCAGCGAGACGGTCGCCGGTTGAAAGACGTCGTACTGCGCGACGCGGCCGAGACCAGCCGGCGCGGCCTGCCCAATTGCGCGGAATGCAAGCCGCGCGTCCTCGATGTCGAGCGTCTCGAGCACCCGCGCCAGCGCCGTGCGCAGGCCTGGCGACACACTATCGACGGCTGCGGCCAGCGGTGCGCAGAGCAGGATAATGCCGAGATTGGTATTAGTGCCAACCGCCGCGAACGTCGCCTCGACGGCGGCGAGAATCCGGGCACCGACGCGGGCACCAGGTTGCGCGATCGAAGCCGCGGCCGCGCTCGCGCTGCGCTCAAATTCGGACGTGCTCATGCGATGGCCGGCGGCGTATACGTGCACGTTGCCTGGCTTGGGAGCGTCGAGTTCGTCGCGACAAGCGGCCTTGAACGCGCGGGCGACTTGCTCGGCTCGCAGCGTCACCCCGTTGCTCCGCGCCTCGTCCGCTGACCGAGCGTCGCAACCAGCCCGGCCGCAACAACCGATGCAATGTTGACGATTGTGACTTTCTGCAACCCGGACCAAGCCGGCATGCTGTTAACCTCGAGTACCGTCGGTCGGCCGTCAGCATCGTGCAGGATATCGACGCCGGCAAAATCCGCGCCAACCGCCGCTGCGGCGCGCAGTGCGATATCATTCATGGCCCGGTCCGGCACGACCGCAACGGGCCGGCCGCCACGCTTCACGTTCGTGATCCAATGCGGCGCGTGACGCATCATCGCGGCGATCACACGTCCCTGCCAGACCAGCAGCCGAAAGTCCCGAAATCCGCCGTCGCGTTCGATCCCGAGAAAGCGTTGCAGATAGTAGACGCCCGACACGGCACTGGGATCCGGAAGGTCGTCGGCGGTGCGGATCAAACGCAGGTTGCGCCCCTGCGAGCCAAATAGCGGTTTGAGGACAAGCGGGCCGGCTAAAACCTCGCGCCGCGCGATCTCTTGCGCCGCGAGGATCGACTCCGTGACCCAGGTCGGGGGCGTGGGAATGCCGGCTTGCGCCAGAACGAAGCTTGTCATCGACTTGTCGACGCAGCGCTCGATGGCGCGCGCGTCGTTGCAGACCGGAACATCAATTGCGCGCAGGGCGTGTAGAAACCCCAGCCGAAGCGTGACGGCTTCGAAGCTGCCTCCCGACATCGAACGCACGAACACTGCATCGGGCAGTGCGCCACTAAACCCAGGGACACTCAGACCGCGGCGAGCGTCGGGCGCGAACCGGAAATCTTCCAAGCGAACCGGCGTCGCGCCGACCCCCAGCTCGGCAAAAGCTTTACTGAGTTCGCGCGCGTGCCAGTCGACGCGATCGCCGACAAGTGCGACGCGCAGTTTGGGCACTGTCCGTTTGCGCCCGAATCCTTCAGGCGAATGAGGCATCGAGCAACTTCAAATCGATGCGACCGTTGTGGAAACTTTCGCCGCTTTCGATTGCGGTCACGGTCACCTCAGCGGGGCTGAATAGCATGGGGTCAACCGCATAGAAATCGCCCTTAAAGCGCTTGAAGATTTGCGCAAACGGTTCACCGTAATCGCGCGATGTCGTACTTGGCAAATCATTGGCCAGCGCGCGCGCGTCGTCCGCGGCGCCGGTGACAAACAGGTGCGCACGCCCGGCGTAGATAATGGCATCGTTGGTGCGTCCCATTGCGGCGATCAGATCGGGATGTGGGGGGGACAAAGGGGCGGCGCCTATGCCTTCGACGATGCGGTCGATCGGAAATTTGAGCTCGTGGGCCTTGTGGAGGGCTACTTCCAGCACGCGCGCAACGATCTGAACGGTGCCGGCGAAGCTCTGTGTCGGCGTGTAGATGAAGGATAGCCGATCAGGCGACAGCCGGCAGTCCCGCGCAACGCGTTCCACCAGAATGGGCGGCGGCGGTCCGCCGCTCTCCAGAACGAGCGTTGCGGAATCCGCATGATCCTTGTAGGCGAGCTCTTCAAACAGTTTTTCCTTGCGGGCCAGCGCGCGCGCCGGCCCTGAAGCGAGCGCGAAAAACGCATCCTTGCCTTCACCGCTGGCGAGGCGCCAGCCGGCGTATTGGCTGGCGAGGCAAGCAATAATCGGATTTGATGAATGCACGACGAGCGTCCAGGGCCAACGGGGAGTCGCGCTGCTGGCGGTGAGCTCGACAGCTCCCAGGCCACCCATGCAGATTTCCGCGATCAGCAACCCGGCTGCAATGCTGCCGGGCTGGCGAGCGCCGGCGTCAATGAGCGTTTCGCCGAGTTCGCCGCGCGTGACCGCAATTTTGAGTTCAGCGCAAGTCGACCTGAGCTTTTCAACGAGCACCGCTGCGCGCGCGTTTACGCTCACTGGCTGCAAGTTGATGTTCATAACAATCTCGCGCGCAGTCGTGCGAGTATTACTCGGGCTCGTCGGTCCACAAGCTTTCTCGCCAGCGCGGCGGTTGCCGCGGAGGCGAGCACGGTGCAGATCGGACTTTGCGCCGAAATGGAGCTTCCTGCAATCGGTCGGTCGCCAGTCCATCTCGGCCAATTCAAAAATGGTATTTGCGGAATGTCGTTGTCTGCGTAGACGATCGCGCTCGCCGCTGCTCGGCCAAAGGTTGGCGGTGCGTTCGGCAGAACACCCTGGCAGGCCTCGACATGCATTGCGAACATCGATTTGCTGCACTGCGACTCGAAGATGTCGAGCGTAGCGCCTGGGCGCGGGTTGATTTCCAGCAAGTGAAACGCGCGCCCGTCGACCAGAAAATCAAAGCTGTTCAGCCCGACCAGAGAAATCAGCGACGTGACTTGCTGCACCGCGTCGGTCAAAGCGTCGGCGGTCTCGCGCGCGAGCGGCGTCGGCTGCGCCGCACCGCCGTAGCGAAACGGCTGGTCAGGAGCAGGTGACGACCATTGCGCGCTGAAGCCGAGGACGATAGCTGCGTGACCGTCCGCGAGCGCCAGTGCGGATACTGGATCACCGCGAACTTGACGTTGATAGTAGTCCGCCTTTGAAGCGCTTTGCACAGCGCCAGCGCTCCGGATATGCGCTCCACCGGCTCCGCCTCTTCGCTTTGCAAGCCAGCCGGCGCGATCGCTCGGAGCATCCAGCCTGGTATCGGGATGCGGAATACCGCAACGTCGACAAAGCCCGGCGAGGAAGATCGGATTTTTGATCTGCTCGACGGTCGTGGCGCTGTTACCGATCAGTGTCCAATGCTGTGCGATGCGTGCAAGGAGCTCGGGCCGATCCTCAAAACCGGTGCCGCACACTGCGCCGCTCGGATCGCGGCTCGCTGCTAGCATGTGGAACGCAGCAATGAGCTCGTCGGGGTCTATGCCTCGCCCGTTGTGGGGTTTTATCCGCACGTGGGCTTGCGCGGTCGCAATGGTGTCCTGATCGCCGAAAAAATCCGTCACCAGCGGCGCATATCCAGCGCGCCGCGCCGATCCCGCCAACGCGCGACCCGACGCGGCGGCGATCAGCACCGTCGGAGTGCTAGCCATTGAGCTCGCGTGCAAGTTTGAATGCATCGCGGAAGTCGAAGTTGACGGGCTTGGTCGCAGCAATCATTTGCTGAAAAAAGCCAAACTCGGTCTTGTATTTGATGTTGCCGATCGCAAACGGGCCGATCCCAAGCGTCCCGTGCGGGGTCAACTCGGCGCCATTGGCCATCACGTCCAACCCGCCGATTCCCGAAGGCGGGACCGCATTCACGTCGGCAACCACCAGGAGCTGCTTGGCAGCCGCCAGTTGCTCGGCCGACAGGATCTGTACACCGGCGCGACCGGCGCACAGTGCGACATTTGCGGAACGAAGCAGATCGGCCTTTTTGGCATCGGTGCTGCCGTCGGCCGCCGCGACGTCGACGCCGAAGCGCGCCTTGATCTCGTGGGCACTGTCGCTCACGCGCTTGACGCCGTCGTATCCTACCAATGTAACTGCGCACCCCTCGAGTGCGGCAATCACGCCGGCGCAAAATCCCACCACTCCGGTCGCGCCAAACACGTCGACGTTAAGGCCGCGCAAATCCCGGTGTTTCTTGTCGCGCAACACCTTCTCGATACAGGCGACCATTGCAGCTGCGGTGGTGAACGATCCGGCCGGGTCAGCAAACAGCGAAATACCGAACGGAGGAACAAGAGCCTTCTTGGCTGCGCCGAGCATATCGAGCGCGAGGATCGCGTTCTTCCCGCCGAAGAACATGCCGGTTTTGACGCCGAGCTTGGGAGGCCGCGAGAAAATTGCGTCTTGCACGAGACCAGGGACTTCTTCGAGTGTTACGCCGGTATAAGGCAGTACCGCGTCAAAGCCGGCATCGATGGCCATGTTTATGTCGAACGGGCTGGTGTGCTTAAGCGGAGTGATCACGTGCAGAATGTGCTTGTCGGCCATGGATCGCCTCCCGCCGTGTCACGGCTCCGGCGCGTCGACCGGCGCGTGAGCGGCAATATCGGCGCCACCATTCAGCCCTCTGCAGATGCGGATGTCTACACCTCTGCATTCTGAATGACGGCGCGCTTCATCCAAAATTTGATTTGCTGCTTCGGATGAAGACGCAAATGCGTAACCGGTCGGCCCCCACGAGCTTTGTCCGATGCCCACGGCGCCAGCGCGCTTGAGCAAATCGAGCGCCGCGGCGACGTCCGCGCTGACGAACCGGTGCCCGCCCTGCGCCGGCGCGAAGTAATTGCCAAGCCTGCTCTGCATGTCTTCCAGCGCGGAGCCGAACGCCGCAAGGTCGAGTTCAGCGATCGCGGGCAACAGCTTCATGACCAATAGCCGGCACAGTTGCGCCGCATCGGTATCCGAAGCTGGCGGTAAGCCCGCGAACGCAATGGCTTCGTCAGTCCCATGGGCGCCCTGCGCTCGCGGATCGAGGACAACCAGCACACGCCAGCGATCGGGAAACGCCAGGTGACTGATGATTGGTGCGGGGCCGCCCGCCGACGTGCGGCCGCCGTCAACAACCAGACCGCCGCGTTGGAACAAGCCGATGCCGGCGCCGGAGCGCGCGCCGCGCCCTAGCCGGTCGGCGTCACCACGCAGATCCAGCGGCAATTCGTGCAGCCGTCTCATCGCGGCGGCAATCGCAAGGGCAAGCTGGGTGCCCGACCCAAGTCCGGCATGACGCGGGGCGACTTCGTCGACCCTAACATCGTAGGCATGATCGAAATCAGGAACGCGTTGCATTGCATTGACGTAAGCGAGCACGCAGTCGCCCTCCGGCCCGCTGATCCGCATGTGCTCGGCAGACGCCACCGACACCCGCGTTCTAAAACCGCTGATCGCGAGGCCAATGCTGCCAAACCGACGTCCAGTTGCGCCGTTGAGGTCGAGGAAGCCGAGGTGCAGCCGCGCCGGCGCGGTTACTGTCACCCGACCGCTTAACCTCGTCGATACGCTCTTCAACATCGGCTCCCGATCCGGGTTTGTCCAAACGGAATTGAGTACTACACTGAGACTTCCGGAATAGGACCGCAACTGGACGTTCTGAATCAAGGGTGGACGCCATGACGACGACCAAAGAACGCACATATTCGGACGATGAGATCAAGTCACGGCTGTCACGCGATCTGCCGCATTGGTATCTGGAAGGCGGATGGATTCGCCGCAAGTATCGTACCCACAGCTGGAAGGGAACTCTGATGGTGATCAATGCGGTAGGTCATCTTGCCGAAGCCGCTTGGCATCACCCGGATATCACCGCGTCCTACGCGTGGGTGGAAGTTCGCCTGCAGAACCACGCGGCCAAGGGAATTACCGATAAAGACTTCGAGCTTGCGAAGAAAATCGAGGACGTGGTGCACTGGCAGCCCGGCAAGGATGGTGGCGCGCTCGAGGGCACGCCCGAACAGGATCAGCGGTTCGCCTATATCAAGTACGACTCTTAACCCGACGTCCTCCAATTGCGCGAAGCGATGGATGAGCCGGCATGGATCGCGCGTGGATAGACGGCAAAGCAGTCACGCTGAAAGCCGCCATTGCGGAAGCTGCCAAACTGCTGGGCGCGAGCCGGTTTCCGCTGATTGCCGGCCTCGGGGCCGATGTTGCGGGGGCGCGCGCGGCGATTGCGCTCGCGGAGCGGTTGGGCGCAGCCATCGATCATATGCACAGCGACGTTCTTCTGCGACGCCTCGACTCGATGCGCGAAGCCGAAGTAATGATCACAACCGCGGCCGACGCGCGCACGCGCGCCGATTATTTGTTGCTGGTAGGACCGAACGCGGTAGCAGCTTGCGCGGACCTACCGCATGTGTTGTTCGGACATACTGGGCCGGAAGCCGACGGACGATTGCGCCGTGTCGGCTGGATCTGCCCCGATCGCCGCGCGCCCAGCGCATTCGGCGAAGGGGCTGAGCCGAGGTCCGTCGGCCGCGATCCATCCGAGTTGCCTGTTCTGCTTGCCGCGCTGCGGGCCCGGATTGCCGGACGGCCAATCGGCAAGACACGAGCGCCAAAACCGGCGATCGATGCCCTCGCCGCCGAGCTCGCAGCCGTCCAATTTGGGGTGGCCATATGGTCGGCAACCGATCTCGGCCCGATGGAAACCGAGATGCTGCACGGCATGGTCGCAGACCTCAACGCGCGGACGCGTTTCAGCACTCTGCCGTTGGGCCCTGCCGACAATGCTCTGGGGGTGTTGCAAGTGTGTGGATGGATGACCGGGTTTCCGATGCGATCAGCATTCGGCCGCTCCAACCCGGAACACGATCCGTGGCGCTTCGATACAACCCGGATGGTTGAGGCCGGTGAGGTCGATTGCGCGCTCTGGATTTCCGCCTATGGCACTGCGGTGCCGGAGTGGAGCGCGGCAGTGCCAGTCATCGCGCTGACGTCCGTCGATGCCCCCATGCGGCGGCCGGCGCGCGTCACGATTGAGGTCGGCCGGCCCGGTGCCGACCACGATGCTATCGAATATTCAGCAGCAATCGGAGGACTGGCCTTAAGCGCGGCCGCGAAGCCGAGCAATGCCGTTTCGGCGGCGCAGGTCCTTGTCCAGATTGCAACCACCCTGCGCGCGGGCACCTGATCATGTTGATGCGCCTGACGGGGGGACGGGTCCTCGATCCAGCGAATAGCCGCGACGGGACAGGCGATATTTGGATCCGAGACGGTCGCATCATCGACCCCCCGCTGGACGGTGTCCGGGCCGACGCAACCTACGACGTTGCCGGCAAAATCGTGATGGCAGGCGGTATCGATGTTCACTCGCACATTGCCGGCGCCAATGTGAATACGGCGCGCTTGCTGATGCCTGAGTATCATCGCGCGGCGCAGACGCGGCCCGAAACCACACCGCTCGCGAGCGCTGGGTGGACGACGTTTGCGACCGGGTGCTTGTACGCGCGTATGGGCTTCACCACGGTCGTCGAGCCCGCGGTTGCACCGCACCACGCGCTACATGCGCATCTCGAACTCGCCGACATTCCAATCATCGACAAGGCGACGCTGTCGATTCTCGGCAATGACGACTTTCTGCTCGGCCTGTTGCACGCGCGCGAGAGCCCCGCCGCGGTGAGCGATTATGTGGCGTGGACGCTCGACGCAACCCGCGGGCTCGGCATCAAGGTCGTCAACGCCGGCGGCGCGATGGCGTTCAGGTCCAACGTGCGCTCGTTTTCGCTTGACGATGTCGTGCCATATTACGGCGTCACATCGCGACAAATCGTAAAGGCGTTGCAGCGCGCGGTGCACGAGCTTGGCGTGCCGCATCCATTGCACGTTCATTGCAACAACCTCGGGCTCGCAGGCAACGTGGAAACCGCACTTGCCACGATTGCGGCTGCGGAGGATTTGCCTCTGCACCTCGCGCACCTGCAGTTCTACGGTTACGGCAAGGAGGGCGAGCGCGGATTTTCCTCGGAGGCGGCGCGGCTGGCGGAAGCTGTGAACCGGACTAACGGCCTGACGATCGACGTCGGACAGGTGATGTTCGGGCAAACGGTCACGATCTCGTCCGACGTGCTGCGCCAGTTCAACGCGCGTGCGCAGGCTCACCCGAAAAAATGGGTCATCTTTGAGGGCGATGGGTCCGGCTTCGGTATCGTGCCTTACGCGTATCGCCCCGACGATTTCTACAACGCGATTCAGTGGGCGGTCGGGCTTGAGTTGTTTCTGTTGATCGAGGATCCGCGACGTGTGTTTTTCACGACCGACCACCCAAACGGGGCGCCGTTTACGACCTATCCCGAGATTCTCGCGCTGCTGATGGACCGCGATGCGCGCGCCGAGTGGATCGCCAAGCTCCCGCGCGAAGCGATAGCATTGACCACGCTGCCTTCGATTTCGCGCGAATATACCTTGTCCGAGATCGCGACCATGACCCGAGCGGCGCCTGCCAAGCTTCTGGGGCTGGCCGACCGTGGTCACCTGGGCGCAGGCGCGGTCGCCGACGTCGCGGTTTACGAGAACGACGACGACAAGGCGGCGATGTTCCGCAATGCGGCGCTGGTGTTCAAGAACGGCGAACTTGTCGCGCGCAACGGCGAGATAACAAGCGGGCGCTTTGGCCGGGCGCTGGCCGTCCGGCCTGAACGCGATCGGTCGATCGATCGCCGCATGCGGAGCTACTACGAGGACCGGTACGGGATATCGCCGGATTTGCTGGTGGTCCCCGAAACTGCGATCGACCGGCCGGATCCGTTCGAGCTGGTGCCATGCGTCACCTGACCGTCAAGCGTGTGCGCGTCGACGACACGTTCGCTGAAGCGTTCACCATGCGTGCGACCGGCTTGGTTATTACAGCCGACAGTGCGCGTTGGGCCAGGCAGGCAGCGGTAACGATGACCGGCTTCGCCACGTCCGTCATCGGCTGCGGTTGCGAAGCCGGCATCGATCGCGAACTTACCCCACGAGAGACGCCCGACGGCCGTCCCGGTGTACGGGTTCTGCTGTTTGCCGTTTCGACGAGCGAGCTACAAAAGCATCTCCAGACCAGGGTTGGCCAATGCGTGCTCACGAGCCCCGGGTCTGCGTGCTTCGCGGGGCTCGACGGTGACGAGCGGCTCAAGCTCGGGAGCGCGTTGCGTTACTTTGGCGACGGCTGGCAAGTGTCCAAACGTTTTGCCGGCAAGCACTACTGGCGTGTACCCGTGATGGACGGCGAATTTGTTTGCGAGGCGACAACCGGTCTGAGCAAAAACGGCGTTGGCGGCGGCAATCTGATCATCATGGGCCAAGGCACGGCGGCAACCCTCGCGGCCGCGCAAGCTGCCGTGAAGGCAATCGGAACCGTGCCGGATGTCATCGTGCCGTTTCCGGGCGGGATCGCGCGCTCGGGCTCCAAAGTCGGATCCAAGTACAAAGGGCTCAAAGCTTCGACCAATGATGCGTACTGCCCGACGTTGCGCGGCGCCGTCAGAAGCTCGCTTGATGCGGATGTCGGTTCGGTTCTGGAGATTGTCATCGATGGGCTGACTCCGGAGGCGGTGGCGTCGGCGATGCGTGTCGGCATTGCAGCCATCCTGAAGCTCGGCCCGAGCCGAGGTGCACTTCGGATCAGCGCGGGAAATTACGGCGGCAAGCTCGGCCCGCACCATTTTCATCTGAAGGACTTGCTGCCGTGAGACCACTCGTGCTGTCCCTCCGACATCGGCCCGATCAGCGCCTCGATCTGTCGCCGTTGGTGCCGCATCTGCTGGCCGGCAAGACGGTCGCCGACATCGAGCGGACGGCGGTCAACACCACGAGGCATCACCTTGCCGTGGGAGATGTATTTCGCGTGCGCGCCGGAGACCTCCGGCAGGTCCGGATCGAGGACTCCTGCGATCGCCTGGACCTCGTGGGGCACGGCATGACCGGCGGCGAAATCATCATCGATGGCGACGTCGGGATCAAAGCCGGCCGTTCGATGAGTGGCGGTCGGCTGATCATCCATGGCAATGCGGGTCCGTGGGCGGCCTCGCGGATGACGGCCGGCTATCTGGAAATCACCGGCGCGGCGGGCGACCGGCTGGGCGGGCCGCTTCCCGGTGAGATTGCCGGCATGCGCGGAGGCGTCGTGATGGTGCGCGGCGATGTGGGCGAGCGCGCCGGCGACCGGATGCGGCGCGGCAGCATCATTGTTGAGGGAAACGCGGGAAGTCATGCCGGCAGCAGGATGCTCGCCGGAACGTTGATTGTACGGTGTACCGCAGGGCCAATGCCCGGATATCTTATGCGACGGGGCACGATCGTGCTGGGGACTACGGGGATGCCTCTATCTCCAACGTTCGTCGACTGCGGTACTCACGATTTGATCGCAATGCGATTGCTGGCCGGTTTCGTCCGGGGCTACAGTAAGCGGGCCGCGTCGGTTGTTGGTCGCCCGTTGCGACGGTTGGCCGGCGATATGGCGGTGCTTGGGAAAGGTGAAATATTCTGTCCACCGGAGTGAAACTCCGACCGGAAAATGCGTTACCTTGCTGACGACGGAGATGCGCGATGGGCCTGATCGAATTGATTCTAACCGTGTGTACGATCGCGCAGCCCGCTGCTTGCGAAGAGCAACATCTTGAATTCGCGTCGAGCGGTTCCCTGGCGCAGTGCACGATGGCGGCGCCGCCGTATATTGCCCAATGGATCGGTGAGCATCCAAAGTGGACGGCAGTGAGGTGGCACTGCGACTATCCGGGCAAGAACAAAGATACTTGATGCGCGCCGCGCGAAGGGCGGCACGCGACGCCTTTCTCCAAAAAATAGACAGGCGCCCGGTCATCATGGGCATCCTGAACGTGACACCGGATTCGTTTTCGGACGGCGGCTCTTTCGCAAGCGCCAGCGCTGCCATCGACCATGCCAAGCAAATGGTCGCCGACGGGTGCGACATCGTCGACGTCGGTGGCGAGTCCACGCGGCCGGGCGCAACCCCGTTGGACACCGCGGACGAGCTCGGTCGGATCGAACCTATCCTCGCAGCGCTCGAGAACATTCTTGATGCGCCAGTCTCGATCGACACCTACAAGGCAGAGGTTGCAGCCCGCGCGGTCGACCTCGGCGCCGTTCTGGTCAACGACGTCTGGGGTCTGCAGAGAGATCCGGCGATGGCGGACGTCGTCGCGGCAACGGAAGCTGCCCTGGTCATCATGCACAATCGCGCCGACAAGGACGCGAGCATCGATATTGTAAGCGATATCCGCCGGTTCTTCGATCGCTCGCTGGCCCTGGCCGATGGGGCCGGCATCCCCAGGGATCGCATTGTCCTTGATCCCGGCATCGGCTTTGCCAAAACGTCACATCAGAACCGCGATGCGATTGCCCGCCTCGCAGAACTCAAGGACTATGAGCTGCCAATCATGATCGGCGCTTCGCGCAAGACTTTTCTCGGCGGGCTCAGTGATGGAAGCGAGGGGTCGCTACTCGGAACGATCGCCGTCAACCTGACTGCGGCCGCCAACGGAGCTTCAATTTTTCGCGTGCACGACGTGGCGGCGAACCGTGCCGCCCTGAATGTGTTTCACGCGATTGCGTTGCGGTAACCCAATCAAGTTTGGAGCTGGCGCGCGATAAATGCCTTGACCACCTCGCGCGCCTTGTCGGTCTGGGGACCCGGTTCCGCGACCCATTCATGAACGGCGTTTTCGAACAGGCGATAGTCGCAGGCGCCGCCGGCAGCCTTGTAGGTCTTGGCGAATTTTTCCTGCACCTCCGGTAACACGTTGTCATCGAGCGCGCCCTGCATGATGAGGAACGGCACCGGGGTGACCTTTTCCTCGCGCTCGAGAATTTCCTGCGGGTTGCTCTCGTGGATCACCTCCCACGGATTGAAGAACACCTTGTTGTTTTTCACCATGGCCTCGTTGTGCCGCCGCTCCGCGTTTTCATAGCGGGCAAAGGTGTTGCTGATTGGCGAGCGCGTCGCGACGTAGGCGACGGTGGCGTCGATATTCGGCGCGGCGGCAAGAGGAATTGAATTGTAGCGCGGATCGCGCGGACGCATCGCTAAAAGCTCTGCGACGTGACCGCCGCTGGAGGATCCGTAGACACCGATCTTCGAGGTGTCGCCGTTCCAGATTGCGGCATTCGCCTTCAGCCAGCGCACGGCGTAATTGGCGTCCTGCACGCAGGCCGGATATGGCGCTTCAGGCGCAAGGGTCATGTCGATGGCGACGACCAGCAGGCCGCTCGCAGCCAGTGCGCGATCCATCGGCTCTTCAGCGAAGCGGTCTTTTCTGTTCCACGCACCGCCATGCAAATCGAGAACGGTCGGAAAGGGTCCCGGCCCTTTCGGCTGGTAAATTCGCGCCATCAGCATCCGGCCGGCACTGTTGCGCCGAAGCTCGACTTCGGAGACGGCAAGATCGAACTGGGCGGCGGGATTGTACGTGGGGGCGCCGGCTGCATGCGCCGCGCTGGGCCAGAGTGTGCGCGCAGCGGGCAGGCTCATCGCGCCCGGGGCAGCCATTAGCTTGAGAACGTCACGCCGCACGAACGTGCCTTTGTTCAAGTTCGCCTCCCATCAGAGCAATTTGCTTGCGGCTACAATACCCGACTTTGGCCAAGGCTGCAGCTCCATGCTCTCTCACTTGGCACAGTCGGTCAGTTGCTTTTCCTCAATCGAGAAAACCGCGCCATCCTTCACCTCGACATTCCGCACAATGCAGGTGCGGCCGGCCTTGTCGGCGAGTTTGACGTCGTAACGGCCGGGGTCGATTCCGGTGATGCGCAGCCGCTCGTCATGATCACCGTCCCGTCGCGATCGTTCCGGCATTGCTCGACGCCCCATGTATTCTTTCCAGCCGGGGAGAGTTGAAGCTGTGTAATCGTGTTGATTGTGAGATTCCAGAATCGAATGCCCTTGCGATCCTGCGCCAACCCATCGGAGTCCGCAAAAACCAGCGTCAACGCAACCAAACCGAAGGCAAGGGGCTCGCCGGGAAACATGCGCGACATCAGCGTCTCCCTTTCATCCGGTGGACCAGCTCGGCAACAGTAGCCGGCAAGTCGGTCATCGCCGAGATAATCAGATCGGCGCCGGCCTCCGCCAGCCGCGCGGTCAAGTCCTCGGTCGCGTGACTTGCGCCCGTAAAACCAATACTCGCCATGCCGGCAGCGCGAGCGGCCGCAATGCCCAGTGGCGAATCTTCGATCACGATCGCTTGCGACGGGGCTTCGCCCAAGCGTCGCGCGGCCAGCAGGAACAGATCAGGGGCAGGCTTGCCGTGCATCACCTGCGCGGCGCTAAAGACATGCGGTCCGAACAACGGGGCCAGGCCGGTCACTTCGAGCGAAAGCGCCAAACGCTCGGGTGCCGAGGATGAGGATACGCACCGCGGATGGGGAAGGGCGGCAACGGCTGCGGCCGCACCCGCGACCGGTTTCAACTCTCGACGAAAACGCGCGATCAGTTGCTGAGCGGCCTCCTTGCCCAGATCGTCCGGGATTGGTCGGCCCAGAATCTCGCCCGCACGCGCCAGAACATCGTTGACGCTGCGGCCGCCAAAAACGTGGGCACACTCAGCCGCGCTCATGCCATGCCCCAGACTCGTCATGAGTTCCGCGAGGGCTTCGCTCGCCAGCACCTCCGAGTCAACCAGCACCCCGTCGCAATCGTAAATCAACAGCGTCATATCGAGCGCCGCACCTCACGCCTTGATTGCCGGGTCGAGCGGCCCTCGCAAATGCCCGACGACTTCGGCTTTGGCGACGCTGAGTTCAGTCGCGGTTCGGCGACCCCGCGGTACGCGGATCGGAACCTCGGCCAGCACCTGCGCGGGCCGCGCGGAGAGCAGGAAGAGCCGGTCTGCGAGCCTAACCGCTTCGTCCAAATCATGGGTCACAAGCAACGTCGTTACGGCGCGGCTCTCGACCAGGACCGACAGCTCGTCGCGCAGCTTGGATGCCAGCGCATCGTCGAGAGACACGAACGGCTCGTCGAGCAGGAGCAGCTCCGGTCCCACCGCAAAGGCGCGCGCCACGGCGACGCGCCGCGCCAGGCCGAGTGACAGTTCGCCCGGATAGTGCAAACGATGCTGGGTGAGCTCGAGAACGTCAAAAAGCGTCACAAGTGCAGATTCGCTGACGCTTGGGGCAACCAGCCGAACATTGTCTTCGACAGTCCGCCAGGGAAGCAGCCGCGGTTCCTGGAATACCATGGCCAGTCGGCCTCGCTCGGGCGCGACAACTTTGCCGTCATAGTCCACATCGATGCCGGCGATGATCCTCAGCATCGTCGTCTTGCCGCAGCCGGAGGGGCCTACCAGCACGCCGAGTTCCCCGCGCGCCAACGTGAAGGCAATGTCGCGCAGCACCTCAAGCGGCTGGCCGGTCGCTGCGGCGTAAGCCTTGCGGACGATGCGAACATCAAGCAGTTCGGAGCCGCCAGCGCGACGCGCGTCGTTCAATGGGTTGCACCACCAGAGTTTCAATCGCCAGGATGACGACGACGAACGCGAGCGCATAGGCAAGAATTCGCGTGACGTCAAACAATTGGAACGCGATGCCGATCTCGAAGCCGACGCCGTTCGGCCTCCCCAGCAACTCAACGATCAAGACGATCTTCCAGACCAACGAAAGTCCGGATCGGCCGGCCGCGGCGAGATACGGCGCGAGCTGCGGAATGACGATATGCCGCAGCGTCCTCAATCGTGGCATCGCAAACACCTTTGCCATCTCGTCGAGCGCGGGATCGAGAGCGCGCGCACCCTCGCGAACCGTGACAATCGCGGTGGGCAGCTTGTTGATGGCAACTGCCAGGATCGCGGCGACCTCCGTCAAGCCGCCCCACAGATAGGCCAAAACGATGATGACCAGTGCCGGCAGATTGAGAAGGACGACCAGCCAGCTGTCGCCCAGCTGATTGACCAAGGCAACGCGACCCATCAGCAGCCCAATGGCACTGCCGATCGTCATGGCGAGGGTGAAGGCGACAAGGACGCGTACGAGTGTGACGCCGAGTTGAAAGAAGAGCTCGCCCGACCGTGCCTCGGTCAGGATCGCATTCAGCACCGTCATCGGCGCCGGCAGCATCTGCTCGCCGGCAAAAAACGAGCCGATGTACCAGACGATGACGAGCAGCCCGAGCGACACCAGCCTAAGCATCGTCAACTCCGTGGGCGCGCCCGATAGAACGTCCCTGGCGCCAGCTCCTTGCCGGGTCCAACCAGCGCCGACCCACCGAGCTCCGCGAGCACGCCGTAGAGGGCGCGGGCGTCGGCTTCCTCCTGTTCGATCGGGCGGCGTGGAATGCCGGCTCGATAGTGATCGCGATATAGCTTCAATATTGCCGGATCCGCGGTCCCGACCGATGGCGCGATGCGCTCCCACTCGGCATCCGAGGACGCCAGGATATCTTTCGCTTTTGTGCTGACGTCGAGAAAGCGGGTCAGGACTGCCGGATGCCGTGCAGCCCAATCGTCATCGAACACATAGCCGACCATGGCCGGATGTGCCGTAACGCCGAGCTTGGGCAGAACATCCGCAACATCGGCGACCCGGCGCATCCCGCGTGCCTCCAAGCTCACACAAATGTTCCAGTAATTGAGAGTCGCGTCGATCTCGCCTTGCAAAGTCTTCTCGGCCAACAACGTCGGCGCGCCGTAGACAATGGTTGCTTGGGTCCTGAGGTCGATGCCATCCCGCATGAGTGCGGCCCGCAGCAAAAGCCAGCTTTTATCGATCGGGCCGCCGGCAACGGCAAGCCTGCGGCCCGGCAGATCCATGAGGTTGGCGATCGGAGAAGCTCGCGAAACCATGACCGCGCCGAGAGCGCTCGAGTAGGGGTAGAACACGAGCCGCGCGCCAAGCCCCCGCTCGCGCGAAACCCACGTCCAGTCGGAGACAACGAGGTCGGCCGCTCCGCCCCGCAGGGCAACCTTGCCGGCCTCGGGGCTCGCGAGCTCCATTGCTTCGATCGTCAGGTGCGCCTGCTTGTCGAGCCCATGGGCGCGGATCACGTCGAGTTCCCACGCGAATGTCCCGGTTTTTTGCGCCACGACTCGAATTTTATCTTGTGCGCACGCTGAACCGGAAAGGAGCGCGGCCGTCGCCAGAGTACCGATGCGTGCGTAACGCCTGCAGGTCCGGAGCATCACGAAATCTTCCGAGATCATCCATCTCTCCGTCATCCGATCCTACTTGAGCACCGGGCTCAAGGGCCTATGATCGCGCCTCACCTGCGGCATTTGGTCGATAGGACGGGAAATCGTGTGGTCGCGTGCCCAATCGCTGCGTGTAGGCTTCTTTGCGCTGATGGCGCTCAGCCCGATGGCTCTGGCGTTCGCCGCCGATGCAACGAATGACTACCCGACGTCAGCGCGCGCCGACTACGTCTTTGCGTGCATGAAGAGCAATGGCGACACCCGGCAGGCGTTGGAGCAGTGTTCCTGCTCGATTGATGTCATCGCATCGATCATGCCCTACGAGCGCTATGTCACCGCCGAATCCGCGCTGAGCCTTGCTCAGGTCCCCGGGGTGTTCGGCACGATGTTCCGCACATCCGAACAGGCGAAGTCGGCCGCCAATGATCTGCGGCGGGCGCAGGCTGAAGCCGAAGTCCGCTGTTTTTGAAGCCTCGGGCCGGAACGCGGTCGCGTCGCGCACTACATCTGCGCGTCCACCGGCCAACCACCGTTGAACACGTGATTCTCGGTATCGGTTGCTTGCGCGCGCAGGGACTTCGCCCCATTCGGTACGTACGTGAACCGGATGTTGGGGTCCTGGGAGATCGAGATTCCGCCGTCCATCGATAGGATGAGATCGTCTCCCTGCCAGACTTTCAGGTCGTGGACAAAGAACGGCGGGACGTAGAGGCGGGTGACCTGATCCATCTGCAATCCGGAATTGTTGGGATGGCGGATCATGACCTGCGCTTCCCGCGCGCGGCTGGTTCGCGTGTCGGTATCGCCGGCAAACTGCCGCATTCGCATCTGACCGAGATTCGCGGCGGCTTCGTCGGTGTTTTTCGCGGTCGGTGCGGAGCACCCACCCGACGCCTTCACGTAGGTTTTGACGACGTAGAGGTTGCCATCGCTGAGTTCGGCGACGGCGTGGACGTTGGTGTAGGAGTCGACCCGCACGCGCGTCGAAATCGACGAAACACCGGAATTTGCTCCGAGCGTGAACGTGGCGGCAACCGGCGACGGATTTTCATCAATGACGATCGTAAAGACTTTGACGCGCCGGCCGTCGCCGGCGGGCAAGGTTGACCGGACCGTGACCGGTACGATTGCGGCATCTTCAGCCCGATAGGGCATTTCGATCGCAAGCAAACCGGTGCCGTCAAGAAGCGCTCGGCCGTTGAACGCGTTGGAGGCTATATCGGGCCAGGGATCGTCCTTGTCCTCGCCCAGCGTTGTCCCGATGCCGAGCCCGAGCACTGCAATCGCGAGACCGGCCACACAGGCAAAACGAAATCTCGCTCCGGACATCGGCGCATCTCCTTCAGAAAACCGCGGCCGACTTTCACTCCCACTCGAGTTCGGCAAAGGCCGCTGTTGCGTTGCGCGCATTATAATCCTCGAACAGCTCCCAGTAACCCTTTTCCGACTGACCGGCTGTTTGCGCGGCGATATCGATTGGAGCGCCGCGCGCGATCAGAACCCTCACATCGGCGAGCAGCCGCTCGAAGTAGCGCCGTTGCGCTGCGAGAGCTTGCGGCCAGTCGTCGATCACGGGCCCATGGCCTGGAACGACCCGCGTCGCGGACATGCGGGCCAGCGTGTCCGTCGTAGCCAGCAAGCCGCGAAGGCTTCCGTCGTCGACCGGTACGTGCCGCACGAACACGAGATCGCCGGTAAACAACGTTCCGGTGGTTTCGTCCTGCACGGTGACGTCGTTGTCGGTATGGGCCGTCGGCCAAGCCTTCACCAAAAGGGCTCGTCCGCCAAGATCAAGCCGCAGTTCGTTGTCGACGACGAGCGTAGGAGGGATGATCGCCACGCCGGCCATGACCTCGGGCCCCATGATCCGCCGGAAAGCGTCGATGTAGAACGACCCGCGCACGGCGAGCGCTCGCGGGAGATTCTTGTGTCCCACAAAGATCGGCTGTTCGCCGACGAATGCGGCATTGCCGAACACATGGTCGGGATGCAGGTGCGTATTGATGACGTAGCGGACCGGCTTGCCCGTTTGGTTGCGGATGGCAGCAAGTAGCCGGCTACCCTCGCGGACGCTGCCGCCGCTGTCGATCACCGCCACCGCATCGCCGCCGATCACAAACCCCACGTTGGCAATCGCGCCCTCGTTGTCGCGGCTCATCAGTGCGATGTCCCCGATATGCACGAAAACGCCTGGCGCGACCTGCGTGACGGCGAGCGGAGACGGGAGTTGTTCGGAGTGACAGGCGGGTGTTGCGTTGAAGCCGAACGTCAGCGTTGCTCCGAGGACTGCACAAAAACGGTTCATTGTCGCGCGTCCATCTACCGTATCCGACTCTTGAACGACCGACGCGCCGCTCGATCCCTGAGATATTGCGGGAGCTTCACGCTTCGCTTTTGGTCGCGACGTCGGGACGACCCCATCGATCGACTGTAGATCGCTGCTCGGTTTTTGTTGTTGCGGTCCAAAAAACCCAAGCGTAGACTTTACACTGGTTTCCGGCTTCAAGGGCGTCAGCCAAACGGGAATACTGACGTTTCTTCGTAAGCTAGGCGGGGCACCGGAGTGTCCCCATGCCTCGCGCTTGCTGTGACACGCTGCCGGAAGCTCTTCCCATCGAACGGGTGCCGTCGCGCGGCACGTTGTGGCCTCGTGTCGGTCAGCCCGCGACGGTATCGCAGGGAGGACTCATCATGCGCAATCTTCTTGTTACAACTTGCCTTGGCGCTGCGGCGATCTTCACTGCCGGGACCGCGAGCGCCAATGACGAACTGATCAAGATGTCGAAGAACCCGAAGGACTGGGTGATGCCGGCGGGGACTTACGATAATCAGCGTTATTCGAAGCTCAATCAAATCAATGCGCAAAACGCCGGCAAACTACAGGTCGCCTGGACGTTTTCGACCGGCGTTCTACGCGGCCACGAAGGCGGACCGCTCATCATCGGCGACGTGATGTACGTGCACGGGCCGTTTCCGAACCCGGTCTTTGCGCTCGATCTCAACCACGATGGCAAGATCCTTTGGAAATACGAGCCCAAGCAGGACCCGAATGTTATTCCGGTGATGTGCTGCGACACCGTCAATCGCGGTCTGTCGTATGCTGACGGCAAGATCTTCCTGCATCAAGCCGACACAACGCTGGTCGCGCTCGACGCCAAGACCGGCCAGGTGGTCTGGAGCTCCAAGAACGGCGATCCGTCAAAGGGTCAGACCGGTACCTCGGCGCCTCTCGTCGTTAAGGACAAGGTCCTGGTCGGCATTTCCGGCGGCGAGTTTGGCGTGCAGTGCCACGTCACAGCCTACGACCTCAAGACCGGCAAGCAGGTATGGCGGGCCTATTCGGAAGGACCCGACGACCAGATCCTGATCGACCCGGTGAAGACCACCGACCTCGGCAAGCCGGTCGGCAAGGATTCAAGCCTGAAGACCTGGCAGGGCGACCAATGGAAGATCGGCGGGGGCTGCACCTGGGGTTGGATGTCGTATGACCCCGATCTGAACCTCGTCTACTACGGCTCCGGCAATCCTTCGACCTGGAACCCCAGTCAACGACCGGGCGACAACAAATGGTCGATGACGATCTGGGCCCGCGATGCCGACACCGGCATGGCGAAGTGGGTCTATCAGATGACGCCCCACGACGAGTGGGACTACGACGGCGTCAACGAGATGATCCTCGCTGACCAGAACATGGGCGGCACCACGCGCAAGACGCTCGTTCATTTCGATCGCAACGGGCTCGGCTACACGCTCGATCGGGTCACTGGTGAATTGCTGGTGGCTGAGAAATTCGATCCAGTTGTCAACTGGACGAGCGGCGTCGACATGAACAAGTCGTCCCCGACCTACGGCCGACCGAAGGTTGTGCCGCAGTACTCGACCGAAACGCCGGACGTGAACCACAAGGGCATCTGCCCGGCCGCGCTGGGCACCAAGGACGAGCAGCCGGCAGCGTACTCACCCGACACGGGCCTGTTCTACGTGCCGACCAACCACGTCTGCATGGACTACGAGCCGTTCAAGGTGAGCTATACGGCGGGACAGGATTACGTCGGAGCGACGCTCTCGATGTATCCGCCTCCTGGCCAAAGCAACATGGGCAACATGATCGCCTGGGACGCCAAGACCGGCAAGATCGTCTGGTCCGATCCGGAGCAATTCTCGGTTTGGTCCGGGGCGTTGGCGACCGCCGGTGGCGTGGTGTTCTACGGAACGCTTGAAGGT
>DATIPA010000008.1:0-3033 GCA_035472475.1 Xanthobacteraceae bacterium
AGGGCAGGTGCTAACGCCCGGCTCGATCCGACGCGAGCGCGAGCGGGGGCGACTGACCGGCACCAAGATCGGCGGCAAGTGGCTCTACAAAAAGTCGGATGTCCTGACCTATCTGGAGAGCGTTCGATGCCCAAGACAGCCCAGCCCGCCCGTCTCATTCCCTACGTCCAGCCCGCCCGACGCGGCAAAACCCCGGAGACGTGGACGATCGTCTACCGGGAAGACGGCGTCACTAAACGACGATCAACCGGTGTTCCTGTCGCCGGGCCTCGTGAACATCGTGCGGCCTCCGAAGCGTTCGCGGCGTTCCTCCGGGGCGACACCGCCACCGCGTCGGCGGGCCAAGATTCTGACCCTACACCCCAAGCCGTGACGATCCGCGCCGTGCTCGAGGCCTATCAGCAACACCGCGAGGGCGAGGCAGCGGGCGAGCGTGCGGCTTATGCGGCGCGGGCGCTGATCTTCTTCTTTAAGGACGCGTCGGTCGCGAGTCTCTCAAACCCGCGCTGCGACGAGTACATCAAATGGCGGCGCAAGCACTCGGTCGTCGTCGACAAGGCGACGAGCCAGGTGACCGCGATCGAGGCGAAGACCTCCGACGGCAACATCCGCCGCGAGCTCGGCGGAGTGCTGACCCCGGCGATCACCCACGCGATCGAAACGGGTCTGCTGGCGAACGGGCATTACCCGGTGAAGATGCCGGCCCCGCCCAAGCACAAGACGTATTTTCTCACCCGCTCGGAGGCGGCGCGGCTCCTCTGGGAGTCACGCGGCTTTCTGGTTCATGGTGGACCCGGGCGCGACAGCCGGGCGCGGGTGCACCTGCCGCTCTTTATCCGCGTCGCGCTCTATACCGGGCAGCGCAAGGAAGCAATCCTCGACCTGACCTGGGACCGGGTCGACTTTGTCAACAACACGATCGACTTTGACGTGCCAGGGCGGGCGACCGTTAAAAAGGGGCGGGCCAGCGGCCAGCCGATGCCGCGCCCGCTGCGTCTCGCACTGTGGCGCGCCAGGACGCTCTACGCGACGTCACGGCAGTACGTCATCGCCTATAACGGCGAGCGCGTCGACGACATCAAGCACGGTCTGAAGTCGGCGGCGATCCGCGCCGGGCTGCCGCGCTGCACCGCGCACACGCTGCGCCACACCGCGACCTCCTGGCTGGTGCAGAACGGCGTCGATCTGATGACGGCGGGTGGCTATATCGGCCATGCCGATCCGAACACCACCAAGCGCTACGCGCACCTCGCCCCCGGCTTTGGCGACAAGGCGGTGGCGGTGTTTGAGCAGCGCGACCGGCGCAAACAGCACGCCCTGCGGAAGAAGGTGGGTTGATGGCAATCTATCATTCGAGCCTTGACGGGCTTTTTATGCCGCCGCGCATCAAGCGGCTACCGGTGGATCATCGTGGCTTCCCGGTCCCCAAATTTGTTGCATGGGTCGATGGACAGCCCGATCACCGCGTCGTTGATGCGCGGCGTTTTACGCCAGCAATCAAAAAGCGCGAATGCTGGATCTGCGGCGAGCCGCTGGGACGCATGTACTGCTCGGTTATCGGCTGCATGTGCGCGGTGAACCGGATCATCAGCGAACCGCCATCACATCGCGACTGTGCCGAATTTGCCGTCAAGGCCTGTCCGTTTCTGGCCCGGCCTCACGCTCATCGCCGCGAAGCCGGCATGCCGGACGGTATTAAGGACGCGGCGGGCGTCGGCTTAAAGAGAAACCCCGGCGTCACCTGTTTGTGGATAAGCCGCGACTATCCCCGGCCAGAAGAAGCGTGGGGCGGCTCGCGCGGGTTGCTGTTTTATCTGCAGGAGCCGGTCGAAACAATCTGGTATCGCGAGGGGCGACTGGCGGCGCGCCAGGAGGTCGAAGACGCAATCCTTGAGGGTCTACCTCATCTGAAAGGCGTCGCCGAGAAAGAAGGCGAGGCTGCTCTCATAGCGCTGGCGAAGATGACCGCACGTGCCACGCGCTACCTACCGCTGGCGGCATGATCGGATGACGGCAGCTGAGAAATACGTCCGCGAAAGGGAGTGGGGCCAGACCGAGATCGGGCGACTCTTTATCCGTTTCGAGGCGGCACTGGGCCGCGCGTGGAACACGGATTGTCGGGAGAACGCCAGCGACGCGTCGATGAAGCGTGACTGGGATGCCTCCAACAAAGCGCGCGCCGAGTTCCTTTTGGCACTGCGAGGATGGTGATGGGGATCGGATACCCGATCGGATACCCAATGATCACCTGCGAGAATTGCGATGGTGAGGGCGGCTGGCCCGCGCGCCCTGGCGAGTACGATGAAGGCTGGCAAGATTGCCCGGCTTGCGGCGGGCTCGGCTGGGTCTATGGGGACGAAACCCCTGCAGATATTGACGATCTGCCGCCGCCGGTCGGAGACCCTATCGGATACCGATCGGATACCCGGGTATCTCCGGAGCAAAACGATGATCAGTAAGTCTTTGAAATTGTTGGTCGGAGTGAGAGGATTTGAACCTCCGGCCCCTGCCTCCCGAAGGCGTTCACTTCAGGCAAAAATGGCGGTTTTCTGCGGTTTTTTGGGGTTATAAAGACCCCGAAAAGCCGCTTTTTGGCGTCTATCGGATACCAATCGGATACCCAACATCCGGACCCATTGCCCATAAAGGCAGGGGCCGGGCACCAAAGGAGGGGCAGATGCAGCAGCCGCTCGACACCGATCGCCTGGTCTTTGGCGGCTCGCTCTACCCGCCACCCGATGTTCCCAACCGCTACTCACGCGGGCTCTCGGTGCTGCTGATCGTCCTGGCGGCGGTCGCTGCCTGGGTCATCGTCGTGCTGATGGTCTGGCCGGTGCTGCTGTGAGCGCCGACGTTATCGAGCTTTTGCCGGATCAGGAGGCAAAAGCGGCAGAGCTTTTCGAACGGGTCCGTGCAGATCTTTCCGGTCAGGAATGGGCGGTCATCGCGAGCGTCATCAGCAATCTCATGGCCGGTTTTGCTCTCGCCCTGCGGGGCCCACGCGGCGATGTCGATCCAGAAGCCGCCCTCGAA
>DATIPA010000009.1:0-10565 GCA_035472475.1 Xanthobacteraceae bacterium
AACTATAAACGAACTGAAGTTTCAGATCGCCATACGCAAAGGTGTCCGAAAAACGCGGGCTGACCGCCACCGGCGCCTGCGGCGTGCCGCACTCGAAGCGCGTGAGCGACATTTCCGGTGCCGCTTGTGCGGGACCCGCGAGGATGGCGAGCGTGCCGGCACACGCGCCGGCCGCGACTATGGTCAGTACTCGAGACATCGTTTCCTCTCTTGAACTGAAGGAGTGCACCCCCTTTTGGGTTCCATACGCCGGCGCGAGCGTTCTTGGCGACACATCGACACCGGCGCCACCAAGATACACGCGTGCGTGGGGGGGTGGAATATCTCTTACCGGCCCCCGCAGCTGGCATCTTTGACGCCGCCCACCAAGCGCACGAGCGCGGTGCAGATGTAGGGGCTGCATGCCGACCGCAGCGCTTGCCATCTCGCCGCAATTTGCTCACGCTCGTCCCAGCCGTCGTGTTCAGGAGGCGAATATGAGCAAGGTCGGAACTGCTCCATCACTGGTTTTTGCCGCAGCTTGCATCCAGTTGTTGTCGAGCGCGCAACTCCATGCGCAGGCCTCGCCGGATCCTCAGACGCCGTCGGCAGCCTGGTCGACGTTCCTCAGCGGCAACGACGCCGACCTGCAGCCTGACCGGATCCGGATCGACTACGAGGAACCCAAGAGCGAGGAGCTTCAGCCGCTCCATCACATGCTGATACGCCGTCACGCGCTCCCGAAGGTAAAGGAGATTTTCAGTCCGCTCCGCTTGCCTGTCGATGTGACGGTAAGGAACGTCGAATGCGGCGTATCCAATGCCTGGTATCAACGCCCGGTCCTGACCATTTGCTACGAATACGCCAGGGACATCCTCAAGATGGCGCCGCAGCAAACATCGCCCGATGGAATCACGCCGGAGGACGCGGTGGTCGGGCAATTTCTCTATACGGCGGCGCATGAAATGGGCCACGCTGTTTTTGACCTCTTGGACATTCCGCTGTTTGGTCGGCCGGAGGACGCTGCCGATGAATTCGCCGCTCACGTGCTGCTGCGGATCGGCAAGGAGGACGCGCGCAAGCTGGTCGAGGGCGCCGCCTATGCGTACGCGGATTATGTGAAGAAACCGACCGTAACCGTGCCGGTGACCGCGTTTGCCGACGTGCACGGCGCGCCCATGCAGCGTTTGTACAATCTCATCTGTATCGCCTACGGGGCGGATCACGACATGTTCGCTGATCTGGTTGGCAGCGGCTTTTTGCCCAAGGAGCGGGCGCCGAATTGTAAGGTCGAGTTCGGGGAGCTCAATTTTGCGTTCCAGCGTCTGATCTACCCGTATCTCGATCCAAAGCTGCTTGCCGAAGTCTTGAGCAAGTCGTGGGTCCCCGCACCTAACGCCCGGCCACCGCGACTTTCCGACATGACTCGCGTCGCGCCATGATGTTCACAGCGGGGAAACGATTGTCGGGCGTCTGCGGGCAGGAAAAGGCTCTCGGAACGGCTGGTTGGGCGGCGATCAGGCGCGCGTCCCCCGGCGTTGCCGGTCGCAGGCGAGCGCGCCCCGGAGGGAACCTACCGAATAGGGAACACTTAACCTGAGCACTCCCTTGCAGTCCGACTGGCTGGGTGGGGTGAGCACTCATGCTGGCCGATGGAAGCGGAACGATGCCGGACATGGTGCTCGTCCGCGCTGACGAGCGCGCGGCCTGGGCTCAGGGCCGCGCTGCCAGGTAGCGCGAGAGCGCCAGGATATCAGCGTCGTTGAGCTCGAACATGACGTCCGCCATCGACGCGACGCCGGAGCCGACACGCTGGCCCGATTTGAAATCGCGCAGCGCTTTCACCAACACATCCTCACGTTGGCTGGAGAGCCGCGCCGCCGCGCGGAAGCCGTTGTAGTCCTCGGCGTGACACGAGCGGCAGCGGTGCTGCGCCGCAAGCTCCTCGCCGCGTTGCGCGAGCGCGTCAGGCAGTACGGCCGGCTTGGGCGATGGCAACGACGCATAATAGGCGCCGAGATTGCGGATCTCCTCGTTGCTCAAAGCCTCGCCGATCGGCTGCATCACCTCGTCTTTTCTGGCGCCGGAACGATAGTAGACGAGCTGCCATTGCACGAATTCATCGGGCTGGCCGGCGAGCGAGGGCGTCAGCGGCGTTTGCGAAACGCCGTCCGCGCCGTGGCAGGGCGCGCAAGCCTCGGCCAGCGCCTTGCCGGCCGCCACATCCGCAGCGCCTGCGCGCCCGCCCAAGGCGGTGAGCACGGCCGCCGCGCAGAGCCCGATCAGCAGACGATGAGCGTGCATCGTAGACCTGGAGAGAAACCGGAGCGTTGGCACACGGTTGCATCTCTCCCCGCCTGTATGCATGGGCTGGTCCCCCTCACCCGGCGCGCAACGGCGCGCCGACCTCTCCCCGCCGGGGAGAGGTGGAGCTTGCGGCGCGGCGGTGCCACAGGTTCACCTCTCCCCGGCGGGGAGAGGTCGCGAGCGAAGCGAGCGGGTGAGGGGGATCAACATCTCGACATTAGCTTGTAAAAGCGCCACGTGCGATTGCCCTGCCGGAGGCAACGCGCAGCGCCGTAAGCGTAGCGGATTACTTGGCGTAGCTGATCCGATAGATCGCGCCGGTGAAATCGTCGGCGACCAGCAGCGAGCCGTCCTGGGCCTGCAGCACGTCGTTCGGCCGGCCGCGATATTTGCCGTCAGGGCCGATCCAGCCGGTCGCGAACTCCTCCTGCTTCACGTTTTTGCCGGCCGGGTCGGCGATGACGCGCATCAGCCGCCCGCCCTGGAACTGGTGACGGTTCCAGGAGCCGTGCTCGGTGACGATCATGTTGTTCTTGTAGTCAGCCGGGAACTGATCGCCGGTGTAGAACTTCATGCCGAGCGGGGCCACGTGCGCCCCGAGCTTCAGCGCCGGAGGCGAAAACTCCGAGCACTTTCGGCCCATCGCGAACTTCGGATCCGGAATGTCGCCCTGGTGGCAGTACGGATAGCCGAAATGCTCGCCCAGCCTGGTGACGTGGTTGAGCTTGTCGCTCGGCACGTCGTCGCCGAGCCAGTCGCGCGCATTCTCGGTGAACCAGTAGTCGCCGGTGCGCGGATCGACGTCGCCGCCGACGCTGTTGCGCACGCCGAGCGCGACGACTTCCGCAAGACCGTTGGCCGGATTGACGCGCCTGATCTGCGATACCGAAGTCGGCGGCAGGCAGATGTTGCAGGGCGGACCGAACGGGACGTAGAGCCAGCCGTCCTTGTCGAAGGCCAGATATTTCCAGCCATGCGCCGGGTAGGGCGGCATGTCGTCGTAGACGACCTGCGGCTCCGGCATCTTGTCGAGGCTGGCTTCGGGATTGTCGTACTTGTAGAGCTTGTCGATATCGATGACATAAAGCGCGCCGTCGCGGTAGGCGATGCCGGTCGGCATCTTCATGCCCTTGAGGATGGTCTTGACCGTCCGCTTGCCGCCCTGGTCGGTGACCGCGTAGACGTTGGTGGCCAGGAACGAGCCGACATAGAGCGTGCCGTCCTTGCCCCACGCCATCTGCCGGGCCTGCGGCATTCCGCTCGCCCACAGCTCGATCTTGAACCCCGGCGGCAGCTTGATGTTCTGCAGGGTGGCCTTGATCTCGTCGTCGGTGAAGCCGGTCGGCGGTGGCAGCGTATTGAGGACGTGAGTGCCCTTCTGCGCCGCTGTCTCGTCGCCCATGTACCAGTCGTCCGGCGGATGCAGCCAGAAATCTTTCTTGGTGGAATCGTAGGATTTGAGATCCTCGGTGCGCGCACCGGACGCAAACAGCAGTCCGCCGACGGCGACTGCAGCCACGATCGCTGCACCAGCCCGCAGGCTTGCAGACAGCGTCATCTTGTCCTCCCTTGAACCGGATTCCCCAAACCGATCCCGCAACCGGAGCGAATGATAGTCAGTTTGCCGGCGGCTCACCAGTCAATGGATGGGGCCCCGCCCGGCTGCCGCCACGTGACGAAAACGGCGCTGGCCTGCCATTCTTTTATTGGTCTCGATGTTGCCGTTCAGGCAGACTGCGAACAAATTCACTTTAGAACGCATGTCCGGGAGGATGCTCATGCTTCGCCGCCGAGATGTCCTGCAGCTCGCCACTGCAGCGGCCGCGGTCCCGCTTGCTTTTGATCTTGGCAGGGCTCAGGCATATCCGGCACGGCCCGTGCAGATTCTCGTGGGCTTTCCCGCCGGCAGCGGGCCCGACATTGTCGCACGCTTGGCGGCGCAGTGGTTGACTGAGCGGCTCGGCCAGCAATTCGTCGTTGATAACAGGCCGGGAGCCGGCAGCAATCTCGCCACCGAAGCCGCCGCGCGCGCAGCGCCGGACGGCTACACCCTGCTGATGACCGTTGCGACCAATACCGTCAACGCAACGCTCTACGACAATCTCAAGTTCGATTTCCTGCGCGATATCGCGGCGGTCACTTGCATGGCCGGTACCGCCTATATCATGGCCGTGACGCCATCATTGCCGGCGAAAACCGGACCCGAGTTCGTCGCCTACGCAAAAGCCAATCCGGGCAAGATCAACATGGCATCGTCCGGCACCGGCAGCGCGTCGCACGTGACCGGCGAGTTGTTCAAGATGATGGCCGGCGTCGACATGGTCCACGTCCCCTATCGCAGCAACTATCTTCCCGATTTACTGTCCGGTCAGGTGCAGGTCACGTTTGCGCCGACGCCTTCGGTGATCGGTTACATCAAACAGGGTCAGCTTCGCGCTTTAGGCGTGACGTCCGCCACGCGCATGGAGCTGTTGTCGGACGTACCGGCCGTTGCCGAGTTTGTACCAGGCTATGAGGCGATCGGCTGGTACGGCTTCGGCGTGCCCGCCGGCACGCCAAGCGAGATCATCGACAAGCTCACTAAAACGATCAACGCCATCGTCGCGGAGCGTGCCGCTCAGGAGCGGCTTGCCAGCCTGGGCCTCGACCCAATGACGATGACCACGACGGAATTCGACAAGTTCGTACGCAATGAAACCGAAAAGTGGGCGAACGTGCTCAAGTTCGCAAACATCAAGGCGAACTGATGTCGCCTGTCGACGGCAGGGCCGACGTCAAATCCTAATTGAGCGACTTTCCGCTTTTGACCACAGCAAACACTTGGCGTGGGTTCGATTGATTCGTGTCGCCGGATGGAACTCGCTAGATGATCGAAAGCCCGCCATCGACCATCAACGTGGCGCCGGTGATAAAAGAGGCTTCATCGCTTGCCAGCCAAAGGATCGGCCATGCGATTTCCTCCGGCGTCGCCCACCGCCCAAGCAAGGACGTGGTCTGCCGTTCCGTCTGCAATTGCTCGATGCTTTTTCCGGCGGCGCGCGCCCGCGTCAGGTGGAAACCGGTCAGCGTAGAACCAGGACAGACCGCGTTAACGCGCACGCCGTAGGCCGCCTCCTCGCATGCCAGCGTTCGCGTCAAGGCGAGCATCCCGGCCTTGGTCGCGTCGTAGAGGCCCATGCCTTTGCGGCCCGCGATTGCGTAAGCCGACGACACATTGACGATGCTGGAGCGCACGGTTTTGCGCATGGTTGGCAGCGCAGCCCGGCAATAGTTCGCAGCTCCTATCAGATTAACGCCGACCGTCGCCTGCCATTCGGCGGGCGTAGCATCCGCAACCGCCGAGGAATTGCGCATGGAGGCGTTGTTCACCAGGACATCGACGCGAGAAAATTTCTGCAGGGTTTCCTCTACCGCTCGCGTGGCCTTGCCGGCGTCACTGACATCGGCGAGGAGCGTAGCGACGTGCGCGCCCGGTACGCGATCGAGAATCTCTGCTTGCGTATTGGCCAGTCCCTCTTGACTGGCATCGACGAGCATCGCTTTGCCGCCCTCGGCACAGAAAATCCGAGCGGTGGCGGCACCAATGCCCGAGCCGCCGCCCGTGATCAAAGCAACCTTGCCGGCAACCCTGTTCATATCGACGGACTTTATATTCCGTTGGATCGAACGCGCGGAACCAGGCGCAATCGGCGCTGCTCAGATCGAGTAGACCGGCTGGTTCAAGCCATCGGCCAGATGCGCCGTGGCCCAGTTGCGCGGATTGATGGCCCGGTCGAGCAGAACGCCGGCGGCACGGACACGTTGTTGGCTGGCGTCGAGCGCGGGTGGTTCGACACCGTTCTCGAGCCCCACGGCCGCCTCATAGAGCAATCGCCGCGCCAACATGATTGCGCGGTCGGTTGGAAGCAGCTTCTCGTTTTCATGGTCCTGGATCGGGCCCATGCTTTCCTGCAGGGAAGCATCCTGCGCGGCGAACCCGAACACGCCGCTATAGGCGCGCTTCTCCTTCTGGGCCTTGCGATCCATGAGGTAATCGTTGTCTTTGTTCGCGACCGGACGGAACGTGCCGGGCTCGTAGGGGCAGTGGATTCCCTTGCCCTCTTCCATGTCGCACCGCTCCTCGGCCGACAGCGGCTTGTTCGGATGAAAATTGATGCTCCAGGCCCAGCAATTGTGGTCGTCAACCGGCACCCAGACGTGACCGCCGAGGGCATGGTCGCCAAACGGCGGAATCAGGGTGAACCATGGGAACAGCCATTGCGTCACCCGCCAGTAATAGGAGTCCGGCTCGCCGTTGCGCCGCCCGAATAAAGTCAGGCCACAAGCATTCTTCTCGATCTCAAAAATCACGTTGCCGTCGGCCTTGATGTAGTCGTTCGCCTTCGTATCCCGGTGCATCGGATCGTCGTCGACCTCGAACCGGTGCACGTATGTCACATGGCTGGTGTCGATGCCGCCCTCCATTGCCTGCAGATAGTTGCATTCCTGCAGACGCTTCGAAACGAACACATGATTTGCCGGCAGGTCGCACCATTCGACCGCGGGCGGCGCCGGCTGCTTCTCCTGCGGCCCCAGATAGGCCCACACGATCCCGGCGCGCTCCATGCACGGATAACCCTTGATCCCCATGGATGCGCAGACCTGCGGCGCCGACGGCACGTCCACGCAGCTGCCGTCGCGAGCGAACTTCAGGCCATGGTAGGAGCAGCGGATGCCGTTGTCCTCGTTGCGGCCGAAATAGAGCGACGCGCCGCGATGCGAGCAGAACTCGCTGATCAGGCCGGCCTCGCCGTCGGTGGCCCGAAAGGCGAGAAGCTTCTCGCCGAGAATTTGCACCCGCACCTGCGGCCCGTCGGGCTCGGCGATCTCACGCGACAGCATGATCGGTACCCAATAACGCCGCAGCAGATTGCCCATGCGGGTGCCGGGACCTGTTCGCACCAGTGTTTCCGCCGTTTCCTTTTTCATCGCTTGCGATCCTTCTCGTCTAGCCGTCCCGTCGAGGCCGGCGTCACTGTTTCGGTTTGAAATCGATGGCCTTGGCGGTGGCGGCAATTTTGGCGCGTTGCGCCGCGATCGCGTCGGCAAACTCCCTCGGACCGCCGTAGTTCACAACCTGACCGGTTGCCGTCAGCCGTTCAGCGATGACGGGAGCCGCGGACACGGCGCTGACGTCGGCCGCGATTTTTTCCTTGAGCTCGTTCGTCAGGGCCGTGATTCCGAAAAGGCCGATGAGACCTTCGACCTCGAGCGACGGATAGCCGGCTTCACGCGCGGTCGGGACGTCCGGCGCAAACGGCGCTCGCGTCGCGTTGTTCACAACGACCAATCGAACTCGCCCAGCTTCGACATGCGAGCGCAACATCGCATAGGACAGCATCGCGATCTGGATCCGGCCTTCGCCGAGATCGACGGCGGCCGCGTTGATGTCGCGATAGGGAACCTGGGTGATTCTCAAGCCTTCGGCCGCCTCATAGCCCCAGAACGTGAATTCGGTGATGCCCTGCACCATGGCGGAGTCGTATTTGCCGGGTGCTTGCCTGGCTGCTTCGGTGAATTCCTTCATCGTCGCGAATGGCGCGTCCGCTTTCACGCCGACCGCGAGGATGGTGTTGGACACGCGTGCGATCGGAACGATGTCGTTTGGATCATAGGAGAGCTTCCGGTACATGAACGGATGCACGGTGAAATTGCCCGCCGGCGCGAACAAGAACGTATGGTCGTCGTTGGCATTCAGAAATGCCGTAATCGCAACGATGCTGTCGCCGCCGGGGCGGTTCTCGACGATGACCGGCTGTCCCCACAGGGCCTGCAATTTCTCGGCAACGACCCGCGCGCCGATGTCCGCCCCTGCGCCCGGTCCGAACGGGACAATGAATTTCACCGGCCGCTGCGGCCACGCCCCGGCGCGGACTGCAAGCGGTGCGGCGAGCACCACCGCACCGATCAAGCCGGACGACAAGAACGCCCGCCGGGTCTTGAGCATGCAGCGCCTCCGGCAATGTCCACTAGATGGACACTAATATTATTGGAACAGTTTGCAGCCGTTGTATTCAGAGCGTCAAGTAGCTTTCCCCTATGTCCATACCATGGACATAAGGGCCGCGGGCTGGCAGAATGAATGCGATGCCGAGCGCTTCTCTGAAGAGCAAGAATGTTCGCGCCGTGGAGCGGGCGATCGATGTTCTCGAATGTTTCGTTTCGGGGAAGCCGTGGATGAGCGTGCTCGAGATCCAGCGAAAAGTGCCGCTCAGCCGTCCGACGCTTTACCGGCTGCTGCAGACCCTTATCGCCAAGCGGCTGGTGCGCGCGGAGGGCGATCCGCAGCGATTCGCGCTCGATTTCGGCATCGGCCGGCTTGCCCATACTTGGATCGCCGGCATCGACGTGATTGCGCTGGCACAGCCCATTTTGGAGGAGTTACGAAACGCCACCGGAGAAACCACGGCGCTGTTCCTGCGGCGCGGTGACTTGCGTCAATGCGTAGCCGAACTCGTCAGTCCGCACGTGCTCGCCATATCTCGCGGCCTTGGCGAAACCGATCATCTGTGGCGCGGCGCGAGTGGCAAAGCGATCCTGGCATTTCTCGATCAGAATGAAGTCGCTGAAGTTGCGCGGACGCTCCCCAAGACGATCAACAAGGCGACGCTCGCCGCAGACCTGTCCCGCGCGCGCAAAGACGGATATTTTGTCAGCCGTGGCGAGGTTTTCGTCGGCGCGATCGCGATCGCAGCACCTTATTTCGATCACACGGGCACCGTTGCCGGCTCGGTCGGCGTATTCGGTCCCGAAGCGCGGCTCGACGCGCGATGGACCATGAAGGCCACCTCGCATGTCGTGAAATCCGCCGCCGCGCTGTCCGCTGCTTCGGGACATGGCGCCGCACGCGGCAAAGCCTCGATAAAGTAATCTTCCGACGGTCGTTTATACGACGGCGACATATTGAACACCGGGCGTCGCGATTGCGCGGTCTGTGTTGTCGGCGAGCAACACTTCACAAAAGCGACGTCCGCTATGCGCTGGCCTTGGTGGGATGCACGACCTTCTTCTCGATCATGACGTGGATTCCCTTCGAGCCGTTGACCGCCTGGGTGACACGCAGGTCGGCGGCGAGGCTGCAGAGCGTATAGGCATCCTCGCGCGAGAGGTTCGCCTTCTCGCCCAGCAGCACGATCATGTCGCGCAGTGCCATCACGCTGCACTGGTCGAGATCCGGGTCCATCCCCATGGTGATGTAGTGCGTGGGCGTTTCGGCGCGCGGATAGGTGAAGCGCAGGTCGTTGCGCGCAATGAGCTGAAATTTGCCCTGCAGCGCGGCCTCGATCGCGGTGACGCAGACTTCGCCGTCGCCCTGCACCCCGTGCCCGTCGCCGCAGGAGAACAGCGCGCCTTCGCGAAACACCGGCAGATATAGCGTGGCACCGGCCACGAGTTCCTTGTTGTCGAGATTGCCGCCGATCGCACGCGGCACGATCGACGTGATGCGCCCCCACGGCAGCGGCGGCGCAACCCCCATGACGCCGAAGAACGGCGCGAGCTCGAGCTCGAGGCCCCACGGCAGCGCGCCGATCATCCGCGTCTTGTCGAGCGGAATGATGATGTTGCGCGGCTCGTCGAAGTCGTCGGGCAATGCGCCGGCCAGCGGGCGGATCACGTTGTGGCCCCAGTCCTGGCGCAGCTGCACGTCGAGAATGCGCACCTCGAGCACGTGCCCGGGCGTCGCGCCTTCCACGTAGATCGGACCGGTCAGGATGTGCGGTCCGGGGCCGCGCTCGCTCCTGGCGTGGATCTCCTTGAGCTCCGGCGGAATGTGAAACGTGTTGGCGTCGGGCAGGAACTCGGGAATGCCCGACACGCAGTCGACGATGACCTCGTCGCCGCTCTTCACGGTGAGCACGGGCTTGAGCTTCGCATCGAAGAACCCCCAGTGGCAGGTCGCCGGGCCGGCTTTGAGATGGTGTTGCGTCACCGTGGGATCCTTTTCGTTGGGCGCCGGGCGGTGCGCGCGGAAGGCGCGGCGGCGGCCGACAACTCTAGACAGAACGCCCTCGAATAAAAGTTGTTGACACAAAATAAACAAAACGTATCCGGGGATGCAGTCCGTCCGATGAGGGGCGCCATCATGAGGCGATCCTGAGGCGGGGCGGACCAGCGGCGTCCGAGAACGCCTGGCTCGCAACCAGGATCCCAGGGGGCCCGGGGAGTACCGCCAACACCGGCACCATGACCGGTCACGCTGCGGCCTCCGGCCAAAAATCGCCGCCGTGGAGCGCCGAACG
>DATIPA010000010.1:0-6339 GCA_035472475.1 Xanthobacteraceae bacterium
GCGCTCGCGCAGATTGGGGAACAGCCGAAAGATTTCTTCAAGCGGCATGCCGCCGGGACCGACGGAGGGCGGCAACAGCAGATTCTCCGTAACATCGAGGCTCGCATAGATGCCGCGCTCTTCCGGCACGTAGGCCACGCCGAGCTTGGCGATGCGTTCCGGCGGCTCTGCAATCACTTGCCGGCCCCAAACGTTGATCGAACCCGATCGCTTGTCGAGCAGGCCCATGATGGCGCGCAGCGTCGTGGTCTTTCCAGCGCCGTTGCGGCCGATGATGGTGACCACCTCGCCTTTTGCCACGTCGAGCGAGACGCCTTGCAGCACGTGCGAATCGCCGTAAAGCCCGTGCAGGCCCTCGATTGCAAGACATGAGTGATCGGGACCGGACTTGTCAGTCATGGTCCGATCCCAGGTAGGCCTCGACCACCGCCGGATCGCGCGAGACTTCGGCGTAGGGTCCGTCAGCCAGAACCTCGCCACGCGCCAGGACGGTGATGCGATCGGACAGGTCCGCCACCACAGACAGGTTGTGCTCGACCATCAGGACGGTCCGGGCGGCTGCGCTTTTCCGAATCAGCTCAGCGATGCGGCCGATGTCCTCCTGTCCCAGCCCGGACATTGGTTCGTCGAGCAACAGCAGTTCCGGGTCGAGCGCTAGCGTGGTGGCGATCTCCAGCGCCCGCCGGCGGCCATACGGGAGCTCGATCGCTCTGCGGTCGATAAACTCGTCGAGCCCGACCTCGTTGAGGAGCGCGCGCGCCCGCTCGTTCAATTCATCGAGCGCACGTTCGGAGCGCCAGAAGAAGAAGCCGTCGTTGCGGAAGCGCTGCAGGGCAACGCGCACGTTTTCGAGCACCGTCAAGTTGGCGAACACCGCGGAGATCTGGAACGAGCGCACCATTCCCAAGCGCGCCACGTCCGCCGGCGCCATGCGCGTTATGTCGATGCCCTTGAAGAAAACGCGACCGCTGGTGGGATTGAGGAACTTGGTCGCCAGGTTGAAGACCGTGGTCTTGCCGGCTCCGTTCGGACCGATCAGGGCATGGATCGTTCCGCGGTGAACGTCGAGGCTGAGATTGCGCACCGCCGTAAAACCGCGGAACTCCTTGGTCAGGTTCTCCATGCGCAGCGTCACGTCGTGCGAGCCGGCGCGCGGCGCGGTGGCTGGCATGGCGACCGCTGGACTTACTTCGCGGCCAGCGCCGGACAGCCGCCATCCGCGAGCGGGCGGAACACCTTGTCGCCGGGGAGCGTGCCGATGACCTTGGTCAGGTCCCATTCGCCTTTGGACTCAGCCGGCGTCTTGATCTGCATGAGCGCAACGCTGTGCACCATGCGGCCGTCAGGACGCAGATATCCATCCTGCGTGAACACGTCGCGCACCGGGGTTTCGCGCATCTTGGCGATCACGACTTTCGGATCGGTCGAGTTGGTGGCTTCGATGGCCTTGAGATAGCTCTTCGCCGCCGAGTAGGCGCCGACCTGGAACGAGCCGGGCGGCACCTTCCGGCGCGCTATGAATTTGTCGACCCAGGCCTTGGTGTCGGCATCGCTGCGCTGGACCCATGGCGTCACGTACCAAACGCCTTGCGCGGTATCGAGCCCCATCGCCTTGATGCCGGACGGCAGGTCGACGCCGAACCCGACCAGCTTGGCATTGACCCCGAACTCGCGCGCCGCCTTGATCGCATTGTTGGTGTCATCGCCGCCGCTGTTGAGGGCGATGACCTCCGGATTGGCCGCTTTGGCCTGCAGTACGTAGGACGAGAAATCCGTCGTCCCGAGCGGGTGCTTCACACTGCCGATCACGGTCGCGCCCTGCGCTTCGAGCGCTCGCCGCACGCCTTGCTCCATCGCCGCGCCGAAAGCGTAGTCGGCGTTGAACAGGAACCACTTTTTGCCGAGCTGGGACACAGCCGCGCCGATCGCCGCGCCAAGCTCGTAGGAATCGTAGACCCAGTGCACGCTGTTGTCGGGGGCACAGGCCTTGCCGGTGAAATCGGCAGACCCGGCGCCGGCTAGCAAAATCGCCTTGTTCTTTTGCTTGGCGATATCGAGCACCGCGAAAGCGACCGCCGAATTGACCAGATCTACGATCGCGTCGACTTTGTCGACGTCGTACCAGCGGTTGGCAATCGACGCACCGAGATCAGGCTTGTTCTGGTGGTCGCCGGCCAGGACCTCTATCGGTTTGCCGTTGACCTTGCCGCCGAACTCCTCGACCGCCATTTTCACCGCTTCAACTGATCCGTTGCCGGTACCGGCCTCGTAGATGCCCGAGAGATCGGTGAGTACGCCGATCTTGACCTTGTCATTGGCGATTTCCGCGTGCACCGCGGCACTGCAAAAAACCACAGCCGCGATCATCGATGCGCCGTATGTGCGCATGGTATCCTCCCAGTCGTTTCGTTACGTCGTGATAATGCGGCACGGCCAAACCGGCAAACGTAATTTCGGGTTAGTGTCCCGAAGTTCGCGTCGAGCGCGGGCTGCAAGGTGTGCGAGCTTCGGGACTCCGGACACTGGATGCGATCAGGGTTTACACGCGCGATACGCGCAGTTTCGTACGGTGCCGCCTTGGCGCTGCCAGACCCGGCTGCGCTGGCGGCGGACTGCCGCGTGGAGCCGATGGCGGCCGGTCCGGTGGCACGGGTGACCGACGGCCGCACCCTTGTCCTTGCGGACGGTCGGACCGTCCGCCTGGCGATGATCGAGGTGCCGGCGATGCCCCCGCCAAGCGTGTCGGCAACCGAAAGGCAGGCGGGCGCCGCCCGCGCCAGCAGCGCGGCGCTTGCCGGGCTCGTCGCCGGAAACGATATCGCGCTGGCTGCTTCGGGCACCGACCGTTATGGCCGGGTTCTGGCGCAGGCCTATGTGGCGCGCAATGGCACTTGGCGACCGGTCGAAATCGATCTGGTCGCCGCCGGTCAGGCCTTTGTTTCGCCATATGCGGACAACCAAAACTGTGCCGGCGACCTGATCGCAGCCGAGCGGCGGGCTCGCGTGGGCAAGGTGGGACTATTGGACGATCCATATTATGCAGCCAGGGAAGCCGACGACCCGGCGGCGGTGCTGGCTGCGCTGGGACGTTTTGCAATCGTCGAAGGCAGGGTCGTGTCCGTGCGCGAGAGCGGCGGCACCATCTATGTCAACTTCGGTCGTCGGTGGAGCGAGGACTTCACCGTTACCATATCGAAGCGTAATGAGCGTTCCTTTGCCGAGCACGGAGTTGTTCCGAAAGCGCTCGCGGGCCGGCGCGTGAGAATACGCGGCGTGATCGAAGAGCGCGGCGGCCCCTGGATTGAGGTCGTTGCGCCCGGGCAAATCGAAATTGCGGACCGTTGACGCGCAATGAACTCGGTGCACGGCAAGCGCAGGTTGCGGGGACTCGGCGTCGTTGCGCTTGCGCTGGCGCTTACGGCTTGTTCGAGCCTCGTGCAGACCGAACATGCGATCGTTCTGCCGGACATGGGGCGGCAGGGAAGCGACAATCCCGTCGATCGCGGGCACCAGCGCATTTTGGCCGCGTATGGTGGCGCTTACAATGATGCGCGGCTGACCGCGCTCTTGAACAAGACGGTCGATCGGTTGGTTGCCGCATCAGAACGGCCGGATCTGAAATACAAGGTCACGGTGCTCAATTCGCCTGCGATCAACGCATTTGCACTGCCGACCGGACAGCTTTACGTCACCCGCGGCCTGATCGCGCTTGCGAGCGATACGTCAGAGGTCGCGTCGGTGATGTCGCATGAAATGGCGCATGTCATCGCCGATCACGCGTCGATGCGCCAGGATCAGGCACAGCAGGCGTTGATCGCGAGCCGCGTGGTGAGCGACGTGCTCAGCGATCCCTCGGTCGGCGCGCTCGCGCTCGCCAAATCCAAGGTTGCGCTCGCGAGCTTTTCACGGGCCCAGGAACTCGAGGCCGACGGCATCGGCGTCGGCATTTCAGCACGTGCGGGCTTTGACCCGTACGGCGCCACGCGCTTCTTGACCGCCATGGGCCGGAACGCCGAGCTCAAGGCCGGCGCCAGTTCCGATGCGCAGTCAGTCGATTTGATGTCGACCCATCCGGCGACGCCCGAGCGCATCAAGAATGCCCAGATCAACGCCCGGCAATACTCGGCGCCCGGCGCGGGCGAACGCGACAAGCCAGCCTACCTCGCCGCCGTTGATGGCCTCGTCTATGGCGACGACCCGGCGGACGGGTTTGCGCGCGGGCGGCGCTTCACACATCCGCGGTTCGGCTTCACGTTCCTGGTGCCGGAGGACTTCACCATCGACAACGCCGCGCAGGCGGTCGTCGCAGTCAAGGAAGGCGGCACGCAGGCGATGCGCTTCGACCTCATCGGTGTGCCGGCGGAGCAGACGCTGGGCGCCTACCTGACGTCCGGCTGGATGGACAACGTTGATGCCGCCTCGGTGCAGGATCTGACCATTGCGGGCTTTCCGGCCACCACCGCGACTGCCAAGAACGAGGAATGGTCGTTCCGCCTCTACGCGTTGCGCATCGGCAGCGAGGTCTATCGCTTCATCTACGCGGCCAAGGCTATGACGCCCGCGGTGGACCAGTCCTTTCGCGCCTCGGTTGATTCGTTCCGGCGTCTCAGCCTGTCCGAAATTGAAGCTGCCAAACCATTGCGGATCAAGGTGCTTGCGGCCAAGCCGGGTGAAACCGCCGAGTTCCTCGGGCAACACCGCATGGCGCACCTCGACCACGCCGTCGAGCGCTTTCGGATGATCAACGGACTTGGTGCGTCGGATACGTTGAAGCCGGGCGAGCAGGTCAAAATCGTGGTCGAGTGACGCTGCGCCGAACCTATCCAAGGACACACGGGAAAACAAAAGGCCCGGCATGTGCCGGGCCTTTGTATCTGGATTCACACGAGCCGGTCAGGCTGCTTCTTCCTCGACCATTTCGTCGGCCTTCGGGCCGCCGCGACGCGGACCCTTGGCAAGGGCGGCCTCGATTTCCTTGATCGCCTCGGTCTCGGTAATGCGCTGAACGGCCGAGATCTCGCGCGACAGCCGATCCAGCGCCGCCTCGTATAGCTGGCGCTCGCTATAGGACTGCTCAGGTTGCGTCTCCGAGCGGTATAGGTCACGGACGACCTCGGAAATCGCGACAATATTGCCCGAATTGATCTTGGCTTCATACTCCTGGGCCCGGCGCGACCACATAGTGCGTTTGATCCGGGCACGCCCCTTCAGGGTTTCAAGCGCGCGCCTCACCATCGGCTCTTCGGCGAGCTTGCGCATGCCGACGACCGCGACTTTCGTCGTCGGTACCCGCAACGTCATCTTATCCTTGACGAAATTGATCACGAACAACTCAAGCTTAAGGCCCGCAACCTCCTGCTCCTCGATCGCCATGATCTGGCCGACCCCGTGAGCCGGGTAAACGATGAACTCGTTGGTCTTGAACCCCTGCCGCTGGGTCGTTTTTTTAACCGTCATTCCCTGCGCAACTCCTTGGCCTACCGGCCTATGGCCGGTCGGCTTTGCCACGGAAGCCCCTCGCCGACTAGCGCCGCGGGAGGCATTCGAAGCCCTCCGGCGCGATGCCGAGGACAATTTGCCGGTCTTGCTGGTCTTCTTGGAACTATGACGCGTCTTGCCTGCCACTGTTACTCGCGTGCAACATGCACGCCCCTAGTTAGACGGTTTCCTCACGACCCCCGTAAAAAATATGCTCCCCGGAGGGAGCCGTTCGGAGGTGCTTGTGATTTTGCTTCATATGTCACCAATATAGCACATTTTCGGCCGATTTCAACGTGTTGCAACGCGAGAATCGGCCGAGAACAACAAATTCACGCCGGCCAAATATGACAATTAGTTAACGTGCGACATTTTCAGTCGCCGCTACCCGGCTCCGAGGAAAAAAATTTCTTGAACTTGTCGACGACCCCTTCGAACTCCTTGGCGTCCGCCGGCGGATCTTTTTTCACGGTAATATTGGGCCAGGTCTTCGCATATTCCGCGTTGATCTCAAGCCACTGCTCAAGGCCGGGTTCAGTGTCGGGCTTGATCGCTTCCACCGGGCACTCAGGCTCGCACACTCCGCAATCGATGCACTCGTCGGGGTGAATGACGAGCATGTTGTCACCCTCGTAGAAGCAATCGACCGGGCACACCTCGACACAATCCATGTACTTGCACTTGATGCAGCTTTCATTGACGACGTAAGTCATTAGGAAGGCTCCGGCCGTCGCAATACGACCATTTCGGGTTGCCAATCAATGCGTCCGGGGGAGGCTGCCATGAGGCGCGGCCCAGAACGCTCGCGAAATCAAGCCATTTGTGCGCGGATGCAAGCTTCGTTCAAACGGGCTTCGCTCT
>DATIPA010000011.1:0-12568 GCA_035472475.1 Xanthobacteraceae bacterium
CAGAGTTCCAAATCCGTTGATGTGGGTGTGACAGGTAAAGCCCGACCCTGTGGCAGCCGACGCCGCGCACGAGGCGTTGCCGTCGAGATCCGACCAGTCCGCGTCGGCTTCAAAGCCCATCACCCAAGGTCCGACCTGATAATTGAAGCCGAGCTGACCGCCGATGGGAAAACCGTTGTCCGTTCCCGATTCGGCGAACACGGTCGTTCCGTTGCCGAGCACGCCGGTCGCCGAGTTCCAATTGGTCTGGCCCCATCCGCCGCCGACATGACCGCCGACATAGACGCCGGTCCAATTCGACGATGGCGGCGGCACCGGGAACACAGGGAGCGCGCGCGCAGCCGCAGTCCAGGATGAGAAGTCTTGTCCGAGTTTATAATTCAATCCGACCTTGACGAGATGGACGTGCTCGGACACGGCGATCCTCGCGCCCTCGCCGGTGGAATCCACCATGGCGACGCCGCGCGTGCCGAAATCCAGGAAATCATATTCTGCAAACGCCGAAAGCGCGGGATTGAAGGCAAACTCAACGCCCGCGCCCGTCGTCCAGCCCCACCTTGTTGGACTGCCGTTGAACGAAAATGCCGTGGTGGGCCTTCGTACCATCGCGTCGCGGGAATGCTCCACCGCGGCCCCGGCCTTGCCGAACAAGAGAAACTGATCGAACGCGAAGCCGAGACGGCCGGTCGCCGTTCCGAGCCCATCCACGTTCACGCTACAGATGAACGCCGTGCCGGCGCACGCCGTGATCGCGTTGATATCGGCGGCGCTGATCGCGGCCTCAACACCAAGGACCCACGGACCAGTCTGATAGTTCCATCCGACCTGGCCACCACCGACCGCGCCGTTGCCGGACGCCCCGCCGGGGAACGGAACAAATCCCCCCAGTCCGGTTCCGCTCTGCCACGTCGGATTGGCCCAACCGCTGGCCAGATGAACGCCGGCATAAAACCCGGTCCACGACCAGAGCGGAGCCTGCGCGATCGGCGCGGGAGCGGCCATGAGATCGGCGCCCTGCGCCGCGATCGGCGTCGCAAGCACAACGGCGCAAATGCCGGCGCGACATAAGCCACGCATCCCCTCCCCCATGCGTAGACGTCGCTATTACAATGCGGAAAGCGACACGTGTCGATGCGCAAGGCCCAAACTGCACGCTGTTGAGATTGATATTTTAGTCGATGTGGCGCCCCGGCAACAATTTGGCCGTTGCAGCGCATTGCGACGTCAGCGTGCCGCCTCGTCCAACACGATCACGCCGCAGCCGGTGATCTGCGGAAACGTGTAGAAATCGTACACGTGGCGCGCCTTGGCGGAGAGCGCGCCGCGCATCGCGAACCAGAGCGCAAGTTCGGACGCCTCGGTGCCGCCGATCCGCATGATTTCCTCCTGCGGAATCGCGACGAGCTTGTCGAGATCATCCGTCAGATGCGCCAGAAAGTATCGATCCCATTCCTCGTTCGCCATGCCGAAGCGGGCGCCGCTGATCTGATGCGACATGCCGCCGGTCGCAATCACGGCAACCCGCGCGTTGCCCGGATAGCTCGCAATCGCGCCGCGGATCGCTTCGCCGAGCTTGCGCAGGCGGTTCGAGGTCGGGATCGGATGGCGCACCATGTTGACCGCGAGCGGCAGCACCGGCGCCGGCCACGGCGGCGCCGTGACGTACGGGAGCCACGAGTAGATGCCGTGATCGATCTTCATGTCTTCGCAGATGGTCAGATCGAATTCGTGCCGCACCAGATAGTTGACAACGTGCCAGCCGAACTGCGTGTCGCCCGCCAGGCTGGGGAAAGGACGCAGTCCGAAGCCTTCGTCCGCTTGCGGGAATTCGTCGGCGACGCCGAGCGCGAACGTCGGATAGGCGTCGAAGGTGAAATGATTGAGATGGTCGTTGTAGACGATGACAATCTGATCGGGCCGCGCCTCGGCGAGCCACCACTTCACCGGCTGCAGGCCGTCGAACCAGATCTTCCAGCGCGGATCAAATTTTCCGGCGATGCCCTTGTCGTATTCGTAGCCCATCGAGGGCGAGTGCGAGACCCCGAAGCCGCCGATCACTTGCGCCATCACACGCCCTCCGGTAGTCCGCCGACCCGGCGCGGGCACGCCGCGATCATCTCGTCGACGGGGATCTCCGCATTATGCGCGCCGATGTGCCAAAGATTTTGCCCGAGGGCGGCAGCGATCTTCAGAATCGCCTGCAGGTGGCCGCCCCCGGCCAGCAGTCCGCTCCAGTCGCGTGCCCGTACCAGCGCTTTCTCGGTGTCGCTCAGGTTGAAGCGCGTCATGTAGGCGTCCGGGTCCGCCAGAAAGGATTTGCGATTTTCAGGCTGCTTCAGACTGAGTGAAAACCGATTGATATTGCGGCCGCGCGTCGACATCGGGCCCGTGTAGACGAAGCTCGAGGGCGGTTCGAGGCTGTGATCTGGCTTAGGCACGGTCATGATCGGAAGATGGTGAGGACGCGCATTCCTGCTGTCAATGTATGGATCCGCTCACGCCGCCCGCGACCAACTCGAACCGCATCATCTGCGGCAACGCCTGATAGTAGGCCGCACGGAACGCGGCATTGTCAGGAAACGTCGTAGTCGGAAGCCGCCGGTGCAACACGGCGACCTCGAGCGCAGGGACGTTGAACGGATAAGGGTCGATCGCGACCTTGCCGCCGTCGAGCACCTTGAGCGTGACGCGCGCGCGCCTTGCGCCGCTGTAATCCTGCGGCACCGGCTCGATGTACTCATCGTGCGGCGGGCGGATGCAGAAGTAGAGCGAGAGCAGATCCCAGAACTGCAGCAGCTGATAGTTGATCCAGAGCTCGTGCGGGTCGAGCGAACGTTCCTGCTGCTTTTGCCTGGCTTCGTTCTCAGTGACAAAAGTTTCCACGTCCGGGTTCGGATGACGCGCACCGAAGAACGCCGGGTGGCTGATCGCGTCATAGCGCCCACGCCACAGCCCGGTGCGATGTTTGCTGATCAGAAGCCCCGCGTAAGGATCGATGTCGGTGAGCCAGTCGATCGCCCGCTGATACGATTCGAGCTGGGTGCGATCACTCGGCACCTGCAAAAAATTCGGCACCTTGCCGGTGCCGGGATCGCAGCGCGGGCCGGTCTCGTAACGATTCCAGCCGTTGTCGTGATAGATCGCCGCCCGCACCGCCGGCTCGTACGGACGCGGGCGCTCGAATTCGCCATTGCCCCAATGCGCTGCAAACAGGCCTGAAATCTTGGCGTGATCGGTCTGATTGATGAGGACGAGCGAGCCATCCGGCTCTTCGCGGACAATCATGGGCGTTCTCCCGGCCGGGCCGGCAAGAGTACCCAATCGAGGGGCTCACACCAATGCGTAGTAGGTAAAGATTGAATGCGTCCGATGGCGGTCGGCGCCGCCGACGATGATGGTGCGTCCGAGCCAGTCATGCGGGCCGGCCGGCACGTCGAACACCGGGCGCACGCGGAAATAGTAGCTCGACGGGTCGACCGGCTCGTGCGCTTCCATCTTGGCGACGATGTCGGGCGGCGCGTGGCGCAGGCCGCGATTGTTGATCACGATCTGGGTGCCGTCCGACGCCTCGATCACATAGATCGCCTCGAAATAGACGACGCCATCGGGCATGAAGTGCGGCCAGTCGCCGCCGCTGTCGGGAAGCACCTTGCCGGAGAGCCGCGGTCCCTCGATGACGCCGCCGGCGACACCGGTGTATCCGCGGCGAACCCCATTCCGTTCGGGCGAAAACTTCAGCCGGCCGGCGAAGTCGACCCGGACCTGGAACACGAATTCGAGCGAAGCGTCCAAGCCTGCCATGGTCACATCACCGCAAAGATGCGGATCGACGCGTCGGTGCGCCGCCGGTCGCCCTTGCCGACGAACACGGTGCGATTGAGCCACGCATGCGGCCCGTCGGGAGCCTCGAATTTCGGCGAGAGGTGCAGGCTCGCGCTTGCAAACTCCGGAACGTCGGCACGCCACGGCGCGGACATCGGCGCGCCCGGCCCGTAGCCTGCGTTGGTCATTCGAATGACGGTGTCGTCGGCGGCGCGGATCAGCCACTCGCCTTCGATCACTGTGCGGTCTTTGCTGCGACATGGCGCGTCGCTGCCCGAATTGGGAATAACAACGCCGGTCAATCGCGGGCCCGATACGGTGCCGCCGGTGACCAGGTGAAAGACGCGATCGTGCGCCAGCGACGTCGGCCCGAGCGGCAGCTCCCCTCCGAATGAAAGGCGCAGGTCGAACACATGCTCGAGCTTGAGTGGGACCAGCACGCCGAGTGCCATGATCAGTAGACCGCCCAATAACGAAAGATCGAGTGGTTGGGTCGCCGGTTGCCGGTGCCGACAAACACGGTCTTGCCAAGCCATTCGTGCGGGCCGGCCGGCACCTCGAACGACGGCGTCATCCGCATGTAGTAGCCGGACGGATCGACCGGCTCGTACGCCAGCAGACGGTCGATCACTTCCTTCGGGCCGTGCCGGTAGCCGTGGTTGCGCAGCCGCATCTTGGTCCCGTCGGACGCTTCCAGCAGATAGTGCGCGTCGAACTCGAAGGTGCCGTCCGGCCAGATGTACGGATAGTCGCCGCCGGTGCCCGGCAGCACGCGTCCCTGCAGTCGCGGGCCGGTGATCTCGCCGCCCTTGACCGCGACAAAACCCTGCTGTCCGCCGCGCACCAGCGGACCGAAGATCACCCGCTCGCCGAGATCGATCCGGATCTGGAACACGAATTCGAGGCGTGGCGCGGCTTGATCACCATGCTGATCGATTTGCGAGTCCATGCTGGGCTTCCCCCTTCCGCCGTGAGCGGATCGTGCTCTAATAACGAGGCAACGAGTTCTGCGTCAACGCAAGGCTGCCGGTCACATGAAGGTCGCCGTTCTCGAGGCCGTCGGCTCGCTCGACAACATCAGGATCGTGGAGCGGCCGGAGCCAAAGCCCAGCCCGCGCCAAGTCCTCGTACGCTTACGCGCGGCCTCGCTCAACTTTCGCGACCTGGTAGTGGTCGAGGGCGGCTACGGGTCGCGGCAGAAAAAACAGAACCTGGTGATGCTCTCCGACGGCGCCGGCGAGATCGTGGAGCTCGGCAGCGAGGTTGCGGACTGGCGGGTGGGCGACCGCGTGGTCGGCTGCTTCTTTCCCGATTGGCAGGCGGGACCTCCGACCGAGCGCCGGATCGCGACGAGCCTCGGCGGCTCGATCGACGGCGTCGCGTGCGAATACCGGGTGTTTGACCAGGATGCGATCCTGCGTGGCCCGAAGCATCTTAACTTCGTCAGGTCCGCGACGCTGCCGTGCGCAGCCCTCACCGCCTGGGCCGCGGTGATCGGAACCGGCGGCATCGGCCCCGGGTCAAACGTCCTCACCCAGGGCACCGGCGGGGTGAGCCTGTTCGCGCTGCAGTTTGCGCGCGCGGCCGGCGCGCAGGTGATTGCAACGTCGTCGAGTGCGCCGAAGCTCGAGAAGCTGCGCGCTCTCGGCGCGGCTCACGTTATCAACTATGCGGACAACCCCAAGTGGGGCGAGAGCGTGCTGCAGCACGTGCCCGAGGGCGTCGACCTCGTGGTCGAGATCGGCGGCGGCGGCACGATCGCGCAATCGTTCCGCGCCGTTCGCATGGGCGGGACCATCAGCATCATCGGCGTCGTCGCCGGCGCCCGGCACGATCTCAACCTCGCGGTCCTGATCATGAAGGCGGCGCGCCTGCACGGAATTTCCGTCGGCAATCGCGACCAGCTCGCCGCCATGATCACGGCCATGGAACAGCACGCCATCCGGCCGGCGATCGACCGCACGTTCCCGCTCACCGAGCTGCGCGCCGCGCTCGAGCACCTCAAGAGCCAGCGCCACATCGGCAAGGTCTGCGTCGAGATGTAGGACCATGCACGGCTATCTCACCCAGGGGCTGCGGCGCGCGGTGCAGATCAGCCGCGGCGGCGTGGCCACGATCTACGGCGAACGCACGCGGTCCTGGGGCGATATCTTCGAGCGCGTTATGCGCTTTGCCGGCGCCCTGCGCGCGATCGGGTTGAGCGCGGGCGGCCGCGTCGCGATTCTCGCGCTCAACAGCGACGATTACCTCGAACCGCATTATGCAATTCCCTGGGCCGGCGGCGCGCTCGTGCCGATCAACACCCGGCTCGCGGCCGCCGAAGTGCGTTACATTCTCGACGACGCGACACCCGAAGTTGTCATCTGCGACGACGCCTGCCTGCCGCTGCTGGCGCAGGGCGTGCCGGCGATGAAGGCCAAGGTTCATCTCGGTGCAACGCCGCCGGCCGGCTGGCAAAGCTATGAAGCGCTGATCGCGCAGGCGGCGCCGGCACAGGACGCGGAGCGGCGCGACGACGACCTCGCCGGCATCTTCTACACCGGCGGCAGCACCGGCAAAGCCAAGGGCGTCATGCTCAGCCACGACAATCTGATCAGCAATGCCATGAACGCGATCGCGCTCGTCGGCTACGACCGCACCTCGCGTTATCTGCACGCCGCCCCGATGTTCCATCTCGCCGACGGCATGGCGACCTTCGCCATGACCATGGTGGGCGGCACCCACGTGATGATCCCGAAGTTCGACGCGCAGGCGTGTCTCGACGCGCTGGCACGCCACCGGGTCACCAACGTCACCCTGGTGCCGGCGATGATCGCCATGATGGTCAGTCACCCCGACGCCGCGAAATTCGATCTGAGCGCCTTGCGGCAAATCCAGTTCGGCGCCTCCCCGATGCAGGACGCGACATTGCGGCGCGCGGTCGAGCTCTGGCCCGACGTGCTGTTTCTGCACGGCTGGGGGATGACCGAACTCGCGCCGATCGGATCCGCGTTGCCGTTCGATCTGCGGGTTCCAGCTATCGCGGGCGCACGCATGCGTTCCTGCGGCCACGGCATCCTCAATTGCGAGGTGAAGATCGTCGATGGCGAGGGGCGCGAGCTGCCGCGCGGCAGCGTCGGCGAGCTGGTCATCCGCGGCCCCAATGTAATGATGGGCTACTGGGGGAAGCCCGCCGAAACCGCGGCCGCGCTGCGCGACGGGTGGCTGCACACCGGCGATGCGGCCGCGATGGACGAAGACGGCTTCATCACCATCGTCGACCGGCTCACGGACATGATCATCTCGGGCGGCGAGAACATCTATTCGACCGAAGTCGAGAACGCGATCGCGGCATTCCCCGGTGTCGGCGAGGTCGCGGTGATCGGCATTCCGGACGCGCGCTGGGGCGAGGCCGTGCACGCGATCGTGGTGGCGCGCGCCAACGCCAAGCTTGATCCCGAGGCGATCCGCACGCACTGCCGGACTTTGATTGCCGGCTACAAGGTGCCGCGCTCGATCGAGATCAGAACAACGCCGCTGCCGCTCTCCGGCAGCGGCAAGGTTCACAAGCCGACGCTGCGAGATGAGTACCGCTCGGCTCGAACTCAACCGGTGCACCAGGTACCAACGCCGGGAGCCTGAGCGTCCGCGACAAAAAGCCCGTGCATAAGCACCCGAATCTCTGGCTTAAATTTATAAGTAATATCAGATCGCTACGTCGTTCTGATGCGAGATTGATCTAACCGATCACATTTTCGTTCAGGCTCGGTTCATCGGTCGGGCGCTACCCCTTGGCGCCTAGGGAAACGCCGGACTCCAATGCTCACAAAATCCAAATCTCTCCGCCGGGATTATCCGGCGATGTTCGGTCTCGTGGTGATCTTGCTCGGTATCTTCGTCATCGGCGGTATTGCGTATACCTATACGACCCGGCCGGCCAAGTTGTTGGATGAGGCCGTTCACGTGCTGCAAGATCACGGCTGACCTTTAGAGAACCGAACGTACGCGCGCCGCATCGGGTGTAAGATGGCCCGATGGCAACGGGCCGCCACCCTCCCCGGACCCTCAGCCGCACCGCACTTGCCCTTGCGGCCGCATTTGCCGTGACCCTTCAGATCGTCACCGCCTGCACCAGTAACACGGAGCGCTTGCGAGGCCGCACGCCCGATCAAGTGAAACAGGCCTGCGACCCGCAGCAGCGTACCGGGGAGGAATGCGCGCGGGAGTTGGATAGATAAACGGCCGCCGATCAAACCAACACCGCCCCTGTGATCCAGATCATTCCTGCACCCCTCGACCGCGGGTACGCTTTTGACGCGGGTCCGCGCAGGACCCGTTTTCCTCTCAGACTTGGCCCCGTCAACCTTGGGCGGGGCCCTTTTGTGCGCACGCGCCGACGCGAATCGCTGACGTTGAAGCCATGTCGTCCGCGCGGATCAGTGCCGGTCAGGTTGCATTGACCCAGCCTGCGCGCGTCCCTAGAATCGCGACACTCGGCCGCCAATTCCTTATTGTTTCAAGCGCGCGGGCCGCACACGGCAGGAAACCATGCACATCATCGATTCGCATTTCCATTGGTGGCCGCGCTCGGTGTTCGAGAAACTGTGCACGCGCAAGGATTATCCGCGCGCTGCAGTGAATACCAACGGCGGCTATGACTACTGGCGGCGCGCGGGCGCCGGCGCACATCTCAACAGCTGGGCCGACTGGTTCGACCTCGACGAGCAGTTCGCGCATATGGATGGGCTCGGCCACCGGGTCGATGTCGTGTGCTCGATCGGTCCGTTCTCCGTTGCGTTCTCCGACATGCCGGCGAGCGAAGGCCGCGACTACGCGCTGATGTGGAACGAGGAGATGGCGGGTGCGCAGCGCAAGTATCCGGGCCGGCTCTGGGCCAGCGCGGCGGTGCCGCTGCAGGACACCAAAATCGCGATCGACGTGCTCGACCACGCGGTCAACAAGCTCGGTCTCATGGGCGCCAATCTGCCTGGCAGCGTCGGCAGCGATCCGCGCATCGACGCCGAACGGCTGGAGCCTTTCTACGCGCGCGTCGAGGAGCTCGGCGTTCCGCTGTTCCTGCATCCGACCGACGCGGTGTTTCAGGACATGCTCGAGGGCTACGACGGCGCGCTGTTTTTGAGCCTCGGCCGCGTGATCGAAGTCAGCGTCGCGGCCGCGCGGCTGGTTCTGTCGGGGCTGATGGCGCGCCATCCGAAACTTAAGGTCGTGCTCTCGCACACCGGCGGCGCCCTGCCCTATCAGTCCGGCCGCATGGACAAGAACACCAAGGCCGCCAAGCTGCCGAAGCCGGCCTCGACCTACATGAAGCGCATGTACACCGACACAGTCTCTCCGCACTCGGCCGGCATGAAGTTCGCGATCGAGTATTACGGCATCGACAACGTCATGTACGGCACCGACTACCCGTGCTGGGATCCGGCGACCTGTCTCCGGCTGATCGAGGAGATCGGATTGTCGCCCGCCGACCGGCAGAAACTGTTCTACGACAACGCCCGGCGCATCCTCGGCCTGCGCGATCCAGGCCAGGTCAAGGGAGCCGAGGCGGCGCGCGCACCCGCACTCGCCTGACACAGGCGGAGCATGGCCTCGGTGGCCTTCGACTTTGCCCCCGTGCTGGCTCCCGGACTGCCGGCGGCAGCGACAAAGTGGACCGGCTTTCCAAAATACAACTTCATCGGCGGACATAACGACGCCGACCAGGTTCCGGTCGATGCGCTGATGGCGGCCGCCGAGGCGGTGCTTAAGCGCGAAGGCGCGACGCTTGCGACCTACGGCCTCAACAGCGGGCCGCTCGGCTATCGTCCGCTGCGCGACTTCCTGGTGGCAAAGCTCAAGCGCGACGCCGGCATCAGCTGCAGCGCCGACGAGATCCTGATCACCTCCGGCTCCCTGCAGGCGATCGATCTCGTCAACGGCATCCTGCTGGCGCGCGGCGACACCGTCCTGATCGAAGAGGCGACCTACGGCGGCGTGCTCAGCAGGTTCGCGCGGCTCGGCGTCAACGCAGCCGGCCTCCCGCTCGATCACGAGGGCCTGCGGCTCGACGCCCTCGAGGCGGCGCTCGAGAGCCAGGAGCGCCGCGGCATCCGCCCGAAATACATCTACACGATCCCGACGGTGCAGAACCCGACCGGCACCATCATGGGCGAGCCGCGCCGTCGCATGCTCCTGCAGCTCGCCCAGCGCTACGGCGTGCCGGTGTTCGAGGATGATTGCTACGCCGACCTGATCTGGGACGGCCGCCGCCCGCCCGCGCTCTACGCCATGAGCGACCGCGGCGGCGTCATCCACATCGGCTCGTTCTCCAAGTCGGTCGCACCGGCGCTGCGCGTCGGCTACATCGTCGCCGGCTGGGACGTGCTTTCACGCATGCTCGCGCTCAAGACCGACGCCGGCTCCGGCGCACTCGAGCAGATGGTGCTGGCCGAATACTGCGTCCGCCATTTCCACGACCACGTCCCCAAGCTGACCCGGGCGCTGCGGACGAAACTCGAAGTGCTGATGGACGCGCTCTCCGAGCATTTCGGAACGGCGGCTGAGTTTGACGATCCCAAGGGCGGCATCTTCCTGTGGGTGAAGCTGCCGGACGTGGTCGACACCCAAAGGCTTGCCCAGGCCGCGCTTGCCGCCGGCGTCGCCATCAATCCGGGGCCGGAGTGGTCGGCTGATGCGGCCTATGGCAAGAGCCGGCTGCGGCTTTGCTTTGCGCACCCGTCGCCGGAAACGCTGCGCCAGGGCGTCGCTGCGCTCGCGGAGGTCTGCCGCCGCGAATTCGGCGTGCCGACAAGAAGCGCCAACGTGGAGCGCCGCGCAATGACGTAACCTACGAACCAACAACAGCAATGAAAAAGGGAGGACGTTGCAATGCCACACCAGCATCACATCTGGCCGTCTCTGTGTGCGGCCGCCGTGCTTGCACTGACAAGCTTCAATCTCGCCCATGCGGCCCCGTTCATGATTGTCGGCAACGACGAGAAGTTGCTGTTCGACGGCGACGGCAAGCCGCTGCTGTCAGCTCCCGGCAAGGATTCGGTCGTTATCCTCGATCTGGTCGATCCGGAAAATCCCAAAACCGTCGCCAACCTGCCGCTCAAAAACTCGATCATCGGACCGCCCGTCAACGTTGCGATCGATCCGACCAATTCAATTGCGCTGGTCGCCGATTCGGTCGACGTCGCCAAGGACGGCGACACGCTCAAGATCGTGCCCGACAACAAGATCTACGTGATCGATCTCAAAGCCAATCCGCCCAAGCTGGCGAACACCGTCACGGTCGGCAAGCAGCCGTCGGGATTGAGCTTCAGTCCGGCCGGCGATCTCGCGCTCGTTGCCAATCGCGTCGACAAATCGATTGGCGTCCTCGCCGTGAAGGGGACCGACGTCAAGCTAATCGATACGATCGACATGGGCGACATTGTCTCGCACGTTGTCTTTACGCCGGACGGTAAGCACGCGCTCGCCACCAAGTTCAACGGCCACAAAGTCTCCCTGCTCGACGTGAACGGCGACAAGGTCACTTACAGCAAGGTCGACCTGCCGACCGGTCAGTGGCCCTACAACGTGGCCGTGGCGCCGAGCGGCAAAATCGCGCTGACCTCAGATAACGGCAACGCCGGCCAGTCAGACGGCAGCATTGATACTGTCAGTGTGGTCGATCTCGAAGCAAATCCGCCTCGTATCATCGACCGTGTAGTGGTCGGCGATTCGCCGGAAGGGCTCGCCATTTCTCCCAAAGGAGACGTCGCAGTCGCCGTACTCATCGGCGGCTCCGAGAAGAAGAACGCCTATTACTATCATCGCAATGGCGCGGTCGCGGTGCTGCGCATCGACGGCAACAAGGTCACCAAGGTCGGCGAAGTCGAGGTCGGCGGGGTCCCGGAAGGCGCCGCGTTCACGCCGGATGGAAAATATCTGCTGATCGGCAACTTTCTCGATCAGGACGTCTCCATCCTGAAGGTCGACGGCTCGACCGTCACCGACACCGGCAAGCGCTTCAAGCTCCCGGGTCACCCGGCATCAGTCGGGATGAGCAAGCAATAGGCGGCGCGCTCTAGAGCGGGATGATTTTTTGAATCACTATCCCGCTCTAGCTTTTTGTTGGAGCATGATCCTCTCCGAAAACCGGAACCCGCTTTTCGGGATCATGCTCTAGGGCCAGTGCCAGGCCGGGAACGCCGACCACGCCGGCGGCAGCGGCAAGACCTCCGTGCTCGCGGTGAGCGCGATCACGCCGAGGAACGACACCGCCGTCGCCCAGATCACGTCCGGGCCGAACACCTCATGCTCGGGATTGAGCAGGCGCGACAGGTAGATGCGAAAGACGTTGGCGAGCGCGATGATCGGAGCGGTCAGGGTCACCGGTGCGACCGCGACCGCCATGTAGGCAAAAATCTGCGACAGGTAGACCAAAATGCCCGACGTCACGAACCATTTGGCCGCTTTCGGGCTCACCGTGCGCACCTCCCGCCAGTGACCGGGCAGCAGCAAGAGCGCGAGCATCACCGCCGTGGCGGCGGCCGACGCAATTACGCCGCCGGCGAGGCTCGCCGCCAGGCCCTGACCGGCGACCGCATAGCGCACAAGTACCGGGCTTGCACCGTAGCAGATCGAACCCAGGAACGCGAACGCGTAGCCCTCGGCGAGGCGCGGCGTGAAGGCGGATTGCTCGGACGCCGCGGAGCCGTTGCTCCGATCGCGCGACACCAACGCCGGACCGACGAGAATCAGAACGATGCCCAGAATCCGC
>DATIPA010000012.1:0-27376 GCA_035472475.1 Xanthobacteraceae bacterium
AGCAGCGGAATGAACGACGTCTGCGCCGCCGCGTTGTTGGCGCTCTCGGGCGCGGCCACGCCTTCGATGGCGCCGCGGCCGAAGCGTGACGGGTCCTTGGCCACCTTCTTTTCGAACGTGTAGGCCGCAAACGCCGCGATCACCGCGCCGCCGCCCGGCAGAATGCCGAGGATCGACCCCAGGACCGTGCCGCGCGCAATCGCTCCGGCCGAGGCCTTGAGGTCGGGCCATGTCGGCATCAATCCGGTGACCTTGGCGGCTACGATCGAGCGCGTCTCTTCGGTCTGGGTCTCCAGGTTGCGGATGATCTCGGCAAAGCCGAACACGCCCATCGCGACGACGACGAAGCCGATGCCGTCGGATAGTTCCGGCACGTCGAACGCCATGCGCGACTGGCCGGTCTCGATGTCAGACCCGACGCTGGAGAGCAGAAGCCCCAGCATGATCATTGCGATCGCTTTGAGGACGGAGCCCTTGGCGAGCACGACGGCGAACACCAGCCCGAGCACCATCAGGGAGAAGTACTCGGCCGGCCCGAACAGCAATGCGAGCGAGGTCAGCGGCGCACCCAGGGCCGCCACCAGCACCGTCGACACGCAGCCCGCAATGAACGATCCAATCGCAGCGATCGCGAGCGCGGGGCCGGCCCGCCCCTGGCGGGCCATCTGATGGCCGTCAAGCGTGGTCACCACCGAAGACGCTTCGCCCGGTATGTTGACCAGGATCGACGTGGTGGAGCCGCCGTATTGAGCACCGTAGTAGATGCCGGCCAACATGATCAGCGCGCCGACGGGTGGCAATCCGAACGTGATCGGCAGCAGCATGGCGATGGTCGCAACCGGACCGACGCCCGGCAGCACCCCGATCAGCGTTCCGACCAGGGCGCCGATCAGGCAAAACAAGACGTTCATCGGCGAGAGTGCGACCGCAAAGCCGTGGGCGAGATTGGCGAAGAGATCCATGGAAGCGCCCTCAGAACCGCGGCCAGAACGCGAACGGCAGGTTGAGGGCGTATACAAACAAGAGCGCGCAGAAGATCGTCAACGCGGCCGCCCAGACCAGCGTTTCACGCCAGCGCACCTCAACCGTGGCAGCGGCGCAAACCACGAGCGAGATGAAGCTCGCAAGCACGAGCCCAAGTGGACGAATGGTGCCTGCGAAGATCAGAGTTCCCGCAATGACGTAGAGCGGACCGCGATCGAGTCCACGCGCCAGCGCGATTGTCACCAGCAGAACAACCAACGCGGCGACCACGGTTTCGAATTGGCGCAGGCCCAAAGCGGTCGTCAGCGGGGTGGCATAGATCGACACCACCGCGAACAGCGCGATCAGCAATGCACCAAGGAGCGTGCCGCGGACCGTGACCCGTTCAACTTTTGGACCGTCGGTGACCAAGCCGACCGCGGCCACGGCGAGACCGAGAGCGCCGAGTATCATTGCGAACATGCGTGGGGCGGTGCCGGGTCCGAAGGCAAAGCCGCGCATGCCGGGCAGATCGCGCGATGCCCAAAGTGCAAACGCAGCAACCGCGACCAGCACCAGGCCGCCGTAAAAGTCCTGTGGGCTGCGGATTCTGAAGCGGCCTGATGGGCCCGACGGGGCTTGGACGCCCTCCGACATTAAAACTCCTCCCACTTAACTCGATATTGTCGCTGTTCCCCAACACCTTCCTAGCACACCGAGCCGCTCGACCGGAAGCAACCGTTGGGCCGTATCCCCGTGCTTAAGGCCGACTCGACGATCAAGCCCACGGGCCCGCGGGGCGGAAGCAGCGAGGGCGCAACGCTGCAAAATCCGCTGCAAGTCACACCAGTCCCGACAGGCCGATGAGGGTCGCAGCACCCAGTGCCCACAACGGAGAGATGCGCGTCCAATGGGTGATCGCAAATGTTGCCGCCGTGATAAGCAGCGTGCGCCAACCTTGGTCAGCCGACCGCGCCACGATCAACGCCGTCGCGCCGACAAGACCGACCGACACGGGAATGAGGCCGGCCTGGAGCGCAATCGCCCACCGCGATTGCTTGAACTGGTGGAAAGCGCGCACGGTCTGGAACGCGACCGCGCAGGCCGGGCCGCACATGCAGACCGTCGCGACCAGCGCGCCCGGAATGCCGGCGACCTGCTGGCCGATGAGGGTGACGATCAATACGTTCGGCCCGGGCGCTGCCTGGGCAATCGCGACCAGTTGGGTGAATTGGGTGCTGGTCATCCAGTGATAGACGTCGACGGCTTGGCGATGCATTTCGGGAAGCGCGGTGATCGCGCCTCCGATGGCCAGGAACGACAGTAACGAGAACTGCAGTGCGAGCGTGAGCAGCGTGCCGGAACTGTCCTTCATGACCGTCTCCACGCGCGCGCGATCGAGAGCGGCACGAGCACGGCGAGTACACCGAGGAGCGGCCATTGCAGCACACCCACGGCGACAAACGCCACGGCGGCGATCAGCACGTTCCCAATTCCCTTGCGCGGGAGCGGCTCGGCCATCGAGACGGCGGTCGAGATCAGAAGGCCCGCTGCTGCCGCCGCCAGACCCGTCAATGCGCCGCGCGATTGCGGCAGCGCGCCATAGCGGGAGTAGAGCGAGCCCAGAACGATCATCAGAGCGGTCGGCGGACCCATGAGACCGAGTACGGCAGCGGCTGCTCCGGCCGGCCCGCGAATCCGCGAGCCATAGATGAGGGAAAAGTTCACGATGTTCGGACCCGGCAGGAACTGGCAGAGCGCGAACAGTTCGTTGAACTCATCCGCCGTCATCCACTTGCGCTCCTGCACGATGATGCGCCGTGCCCAGGCGAGCACGCCGCCGAAGCCGGAGATCGCAATCTTGAAAAAGCCCAGGAAGAGATCGGCGGTGGTCGGAACGACAATTGTCGGAGGCGGCGCGAGAACGTGCTCGGTCATGCGCGAGTGTTAACGGCGGATATTTTGCCGCGCCAGCCAAAATTCCGCGCGCGCGCATGTCGCTCTCGCATACGGGCCGAGCGCGCCACCACATCCTCGTCGCGCCGCGCGGCCAGAATCGCCGGCGCGTTCCACAAATTGCTCGCGAGCTCTGACTCGTGCTGCCGCGCAACGCTCGACGGGTGATGGGTCGTGAGCAGCGCCGCGCCGGCCCTAAGCGATACTAGGAATTTCTTCTTGAAAGCTCACTCGACCTTTTCTCGTTAAGGCGGCCGGCTTATATTTAGCAGGCCGGCTTGCCGGCTATGGCGATAAATGGCCGTCGTAATAAACCTATCGGACCCGGGGGCAGTACCCGGCGCCTCCACCACGGGGGCGAAACAGGATCGACGAGGGCGTAAAGGGCGTGCTTTTGCTCGGCATGGTTCCGCCGTTATCGGGCCAATCTCATAGTTGCAAACGACAACTATGCTCCGGTTGCTCAAGCCGCGTAATGCGGTTTGAAATACCGACTTAAAGTCCTGACGTCTTAGCAGCGTCAGGCGGGGTTCGGAGGCACCTGGCAACAGAAGCCTCCACTTCATCACCATACGTTTCGACATCACGGGGCGGTGATCGCTGTCTCGATGCTTTGGTGCCGGTCTCGAATCGAGATGCCCCGGATTGGCCATAACGCAATCCCATAGACGCACCAAAACACCGGCTGACGTGTTTTGTCGGGCGCGTTAGCGTATGCTTGATTCTCGAAAGGGGCCTCGGGCGCCGATGGCTGTTGATCACATCCGCTACGACCTGCTGACGCAGGAGGCCATGCGTGGCGTGGTGCGCCGGGTTCTGCGAGATGCTGCGGCGAAGGGACTGGCCGGCGAGCACCACTTCTTCATTTCGTTCGCAACGCGCGCTCCGGGCGTGAAACTCTCGCCGCGTCTGCGTGCTCAATATGCCGAAGAGATGACCATCGTCCTTCAGCATCAATTCTGGGATCTGACGGTCGCAGATGATTCATTCGAGGTTGGATTATCCTTCAACGGGATTCCGGAGCGCCTGACCGTGCCGTTCGCCGCGATCAGGGGATTCTTCGACCCGTCGGTCAATTTCGGTTTGCAATTTGCCGAAGCTGCGGCGCTCAGTGCAGACCAAGGCGCCGCGCAATCGACCCCCTCACATGCCGAGGCCGCAGCTAGCGGTGACGGCGAAAAGCCCCAAGCCGCGAGCGAAGTCGGCCACAAACCCCTGCCGGTTCCGGCCGATACTGTCGCGCCGGTTGCCGACACGCCCGACAAGCCGGCAGGCGGCGCCGAGGTGGTGCGGCTCGATCGTTTCCGCAAAAAATAAGTGCCGCTCCGCTGTGGTCAGCGGCAGCACCTTCGCCAACAAAGCGCAGTGCTCATGGTCCGGCAAACACGGCCACATCGCGTGGCCGAGCGAGCCAGCGCCCCGCGCAACCAGTTTCCAACTCACCAGACGAGAAAAGGTTCCAAAAAATTTTAAAAAGATTTTTCATGCATTAATTTTGGCTATCAAACATAGGCACAGGTAATGGGACATCATTTTTATCCCGATATTGTGATTATACACCGCGACAATTCGGAAATTGCACTAGCAATGCACGGTAATGCGTGGCAAGCAGTTCCATAAGATCTAACACTATTCCAGTAGGTGAGCTGAATAGCCTTGCTATCGGCGCATTTCACAGGAACAAAGCGTAAGCTTGAACGACCGCAAAGTTTGGTGGGGCATGGGCGAGATCGTCAACCTTCGGACGGTTCGCAAGCGGGCACGGCGGCAGCAGGAATCCAGTGCGGCTGTAGTGCAGCGCCTGCAGCATGGCACGCCGAAGGCTGAGCGGTCGCTGTACCGGGCGCAACAACACGAAGCGCGCCGCAAGCTCGACCAGCATCGAATCGAATCTGGAGAGGCCACATGAAGTCTCAGGTAGTAAAAAGGTCCATCGTCATCGCGGGGCACAAGACCAGCGTGAGCCTTGAGGACGCGTTCTGGAAGGGTCTCAAGGAGATCGCGGCGGCGCGGAACATCCCGCTGTCGGACCTCGTGTCCACGATCGATAACGAGCGCCAGCACGGCAACCTGTCGTCGGCGATCCGGCTTTTTGTCCTGGATTACTATCGTGCCCAAGCTGGCACTGACATGCCGAGCCGCGAGTTCTCCCCCGCTCGGACGGTCGCGTCGGATCTTCGCGCCGACTAACCGGCTTCCCTACTGAGGCGTCAAAAGCGGCGGCGAGGCCGGCGACACCGGCATCGCGGGCCGCGGTGTGGACACCCCTGGCAGCCGATTGATGACCACCGGCGGCGGTAACGCCGGCGCCGCCCGCGGCTGCGTCGGAACCATTGGATTGGCCCCGACCCGCGTGCCAGCTGGCGCGGTCGCCGGCCCTGGGGCCGTGGGGGCACGGACCGGCGCAGTAGCGGGATTATCCGGCTGCCGCGTTGCCCGTTCCACGGCATCGAGGCGCCTCGCCTCTCGATCCACCGATTGCATCGTCAGCCAGTTGGTCAGCGCGGACACGTCGACCGTGCGTCGCGGGGTTGCGATCGGCCCCTTCAACAAGACCGATGCCTGAGGCCGCTGACCAGATTCGGCTCCACCAAACAGCGTGAAGCGCGCATCGATGGTCGAATCGAGAAGATCAAGCGTGCCGCTGGCCGCGAGATCACTGGCTTGTGGCGGCACGACCAATTTGCCTAGGCGCACTCGGCCGGACGAAATCGCGAGCGGCGCGGTCACCCAAGGCATGCTCAGCGAGCCTGCATCCATTACCCGGGCCACCATGTCACCGATGCGGGCTGGCGCAGCCGGCGCACCCCGGTCGACCGCACGGATCGCGACGTCGATTGCCTTGGGATCGAGGCCCGCGATCTGAGCCCCTTCAAGCGTGACGGAGCCAGTTCCGTTGAGCGAGCCGACCAGCGCTGCGGGATTGGACCCCGATCCCTCCAGTTCGATCTTGGAGGAGAGTCTCCCGATGACCGGTGGTTGCCCGCTGCCGTGGATCACGGCCGTCGCATCGGCATTCGTCAGCACCATCCGGGTGCGGACCGATAGTCCGCCGGCTCCGTTGCGAAAGCCGGCGTCGGCCGACAGCGTGCCGCCGCCGATTGACGCGGTCACGGTCTCGAACGCGACATCCTCGGGAGTGAGCACGAGCGCGCCGCGCAGTTTGTTGGCGACCACCGCCGGCGCGAGTGTCGCCCGCTCGGCCTCGAAGGCGACGCGCCCGCTGATCGGCGCGAGCGAATGGAATGGTTGCGCTGACCAAGCGGCGTTGCCCGCGCCCTGCGCCGGCATGCCGATCGCGGCGGCGATGAGTGTTGGAACATCGATCTGGTCGGCCGCGAGATTGGCATCGAGGCGCAGCGGCTGTTCAAGCACCACTTGACCCTGCCCGCGCACCGCTGTGCCGCCGGCATCGCCGGTGAGATCGCGAAACCCGATCTCATTGCCGTCGATTGCGACACGCGTCTTGAGCGTCACCGGAAATGGGACGGCACGCGCCATCCATCGCAGATCGGCGGACAGCGTGACGTCGGCGTTTCCGCGCAGGTTGAAGTCGGCGAGCCGCAGGGTGCCTCCCGCGGTCGCATCGAGCCCCTCACCATTCAGCGTCGCATCGACCTTGAATGGGCCCCCGCCCGAACCACTCGCGGTCCAGGCGACCTTTGCAGCACGCTTGCCGCCGACGATCCCATCGAGGCCAAGGGCCGCGAGCAGCGCACCGTCGTCGGAGGCGACCCGGCCGTCGATGCGCAGGTCAGCCTGGTCCACCGCGCCGATGCTGCCCAGACCTTGTGCGGCAAGGTTGACCTGGACCCCGCCAACCGTGCCGTCGAGCTTGAGTTGAGCAAGCGATTGCGCCCCGCCGGCCGGTGCGGGGTCGATCTTGAATGCAGCCTCGAGTTTTGCGGGAACCATTCGCGTCGCGTTGGCGCGCAAGAGATCGGCGGCCTTCGGCGACACGGTGGCCGCCAGCGCGGCCAGACCATCGATCTTTTGCGCGTTGAGGCCGAGCGTAACAGCGCCGCGCGGCGACCCTGCCGGCACGTCGACCCCTCCGCTCGCCGTTATGGCGGTACCGCCGAAATCCGCGATCGAAAGCGCCCCGATGTGTAGGCCCGTTCCATCGAACCTCACGTTGGCCTTGGCGCGCGTCGCATCGATGCCGGCAAATGTGACGCGGCCGAGATCAAGGGCGAGAGAGATTTCACCGGGACGTTCAAACGCCGTCCCGGTCGCATTGGCACCGGAGAGGATCGTGCGCGTAAGCGCAATGGCGCTGTCGAGATTGAACGCCGCGGCAGTGAGCCCGACGTCAAGTCGCGCCGGTTCTTTTGCGTTCGCGAACCGGTATCCGAGCTTCCCCTCGAACGCCCCGTGGTCGTACTCCGCCTTTACGCGGTCGAAGACCACGTGTTCGCGCCCGACCGCGACGTCGCCGCGCATCCGAAATGCCGCGATCGTGCGACTTGCGAGGTCAACCCCGTCGAGCCACGCGATCAGCGTCGTCGGATCGGGTGCATCGAGCGTGACCGGCCCGGTGAACTCCCGGGTTGCGGCATCGAGGCGCCCGCTCAGTCCGAACTGGGTGAACCCCGGTGCGCGGAATTCCAGCGAGTCGACGGTCAGGCCGTCGCGGTCGGCACGAACGTCGGCGCGCACCGACTGCAGAGTCGCGCCTCCAAGCGTCACGGCATCGATCCCGATGCTGATGGTCAACGGCATCGGCGGATGCAGGATCTCGTCGAAGTTTTGAGTCCAGCGTTGCAAGGCCGCGAGCGGATGCCGACTCGCAGCATCGGTCGCCGCCAAAGCGCGATCGAGGTCGATCTGGCGGGCCGACAATACGCTGTTCAGCCGCGCACCGGCGCCGAACTTGAGCTCGGCGGTTCCGGTCAGCCGGACGGCGCGTTCGTCGGGCCCGTACTGAAAATCGACCTGCTCAAACAACGCCACCGTCGGATCGATCTTGAGCTTGCTCTCGATCCGCCACGGATCGCTGGCAACGGTCTTCCCGCTGGTGAGCGCGAGCCCCGCCGGGCGGGTCAGCACGAGGTTGCCATCGAAGCGGGGCGTGTCGTCCGCGAGCGTCAGCATCCCCTCGGTTTCGATGGTCAGGGGCCGGTCCGCCGGGTCGATCGCGAGGCTCAGCTTGGCGCCGTCACCGGCACTGCGGCTGGTCGCAATGCGATAATTGAACGACTGGCCCTCGACGACAAATGCGCCGGCGCCACGAATCGGTCCGACGGGTGCGCGAACCTCGCCTTTGAACGACACATTCTCCAGTACCGCCTTGGCGCCGCTGCTCGCATCGGCAAGCGACACGCGCCCGTCGCTCACAACTATGCGGTCGATCGTTACATCGCCGGTGGCAACGATCGCTGGGCCCGACACGCGCCCGTCGCGATCACGCTCGACCGCCACGTACGGCCCATCAATGCGCACGACGGTGGCCCGCAGTTCCCCGCGCAGGAGGGAGGCGAGCGAGAGTTCGGCGTCGAGCCCGCGCGCGCCGAGCGCCGGTGTGGCGTCGGCCGGGCCGACGTTGATCCCCTGCACGTGAACGATAGGGATTGGCAGGAGGCGCACATCGATCGCCCCGATAATTTGCACCGGTTGCCCGGCGATGCCGCTGGCGCGCGTCTCAAAATCGGTTCGAAAGCGACCCCAATCGACAAACAGCGGCCCCACCAGCGCAGTCACCAGCGCCAGGATGAGCGCGATTCCGATCGTCAGCAGTGTTGTTTGCAAACGCGCTGTGCTCCGGGTGTCCCACCCCCCGCGAGCGACTCTACGAGGCTAGTGTAAACAAATATCGCCCGCCCCACGTATCGCCCGCTCCACGCCCTTAGGCTCATGACACGCCAGGGCGGCGAATATGTGTCATCCCGATACTCCAGGGGCCGTTCCGGGCGCCATTTCGGGCCTTCGGACGCCGACCCATCGGCGTCGCGCTACGATCCGATCTTGCCCGGGTTCATGATCCCGAGCGGGTCGAGCGCCGCTTTGATGGCGCGCATGACCTCGAGCGCCGCGCTGCCGTGTTCAGCCGCAAGGTACTTCAGCTTGCCCTGGCCGACCCCGTGCTCGCCCGTACAGGTTCCATCCATGGCGATGGCGCGCGCAACCAGCCGCTCCATGAACTTGTCCGCGCGCATGACCTCGTCCGCGTCGTCCATGTCGATCAGCAGCGACATATGAAAGTTGCCATCTCCCACGTGCCCGGCGATCGGAGCTATCAGGCGGCTTTCGGCAATGTCACGCTGGCTCTCCGTCACACATTCAGCGAGCCTTGAGATCGGAACGCAGACGTCGGTCGCAACCGGTTGCGCGCCCGGGCGCAATCCGCGAGCGGCGAAATAGGCGTCGTGGCGCGCCTGCCACAACCGCGTGCGATCCTCGGCCCGCGTCGCCCATTCAAACGGCCCGCCGCCGAATTCGCGCGCAATCTCCCCGAAGCGTTCCGACTGTTCGGCCACGCCCGCCTGGCTGCCGTGGAACTCCAGGAACAGCATCGGTGCTTCCGGCAGCGTCAGCTTCGAATAGGCATTGCAGGCCTTGACCTGGAGCGCATCGAGCAGCTCGATGCGCGCAACCGGGATCCCCGATTGGATGGTGGCAATCGTTGCGTTGCAGGCGGCCTCGACCGACGCGAACGGACAGATGCCGGCGGCGATGGCTTCCGGAATCCCGGCCAGCCGGAGCGTGATCTCGGTGATGACGCCCAACGTTCCCTCGGACCCGACAAACAGGCGCGTGAGGTCATAGCCGGCCGACGATTTCTTGGCGCGGCTGGCGGTCTTGATCACCTCGCCGTTGGCCAGCACGGCTTTGAGCGAGAGGACGTTGTCCTTCATCGTGCCATAGCGCACCGCGTTGGTGCCTGACGCGCGCGTCGCCGTCATGCCGCCGAGCGAAGCATCGGCGCCGGGGTCGATCGGAAAGAACAGGCCCTGGTCGCGTAGGTGTTCGTTGAGGATCTTGCGCGTGATGCCGGGCTCGACCACGCAGTCGAGATCCTCGGCGTGGACCGCCAGCACCCGGTTCATGTCCCGCATGTCGATTGAAATGCCGCCGAGCGGCGCGTTGACGTGGCCCTCGAGCGACGTGCCGGTGCCGAAGGCGATTACCGGCACGCCGTGCTTGGCACAGATGCGTACGATCTGCTGCACGTCCTGCGCCGACTGTGGATACACGACCGCGTCCGGCGGCTCGTTGTGGTGCCAGGTCGTCGTATGGCCGTGCTGCTGGCGCACCGCCTGTGAGGTCACCAGCCGATTGCCGAACGCGGCCGTCAATTCCCTGACGGCCGCCGCAATCCCGCGCTCGTTGCGTACTGGAAATCCCGGAGTAGCCACGCCGTGCTTTTAGACTCACTGGCGGCGAGTTTCTAGTCGGCGATAAACCCCGACGCCTCGATGACGGGTTTCCACAGGGCCGCATGAGCCTTTTGAATCCGGCCCAGCTCGTCCGGCGACGTCCCGGTCGGATTGAGGCCGAAGCCGATCAGCCGCTCGGCCACGTCCGGCGACTTGACCGCGCTCACGATTGCCTTGTTGAGACGAGCGACCACATCGTCAGGCGTCTTCGCCGGTGCGAACATCCCGTACCAACTCGTCCCGACGATATCGATACCGCTCTCTTTGAATGTCGGCACATCGGGAAAACCAAGCGAGCGCTCAACGTCCGATGTGGCGATCACCCGCAGCTTTCCAGCCTTGTGCAAGTCTAGGAACTCGCTCGCGGTCGAGGAGACCATGGGAATTTGGCCGCCCAGCAGATCGGCGATCGCCGGTGTACCGCCCTTGTAGGCGATGTGTGTCATCTCGATGCCGGCGGCTTTACCGAACATCAGCCCGAAAAAATGCGGCAGGGCGCCCGCACCGGGAGACCCAAACTGAGCCTTGTCGGGATTGGCCTTCAGCCAGGCGACCAGCTCCTTCGGCGTTTTTGCCGGCACGCTCGGGCCGACTGCGAGGCCGAAGTCGAACGTGCAAATCTGTGCAACCGGTCGCAGATCGGTGAACGGGTCGTAATCCAGTGTTTTGTACACGAACGGATAGATCGTGACGGCGGCGAACGGCGTGTACAGCAGCGTTAATCCGTCCGGTGGTGCATTCTTCACGGCGGAAACTCCGATACGGCCGGCGCCGCCGGTGCGGTTCTCAACCACGACCGGCTGATTCAAGCTGGCCTGCATCTTGTCGGCAATCAGGCGGATGGTGGCATCGCCGCTGCCGCCTGCGGCATACGGAAAGATGATGCGGATGGTGTTGCTGCTCTGAGCGTTGGCGAATCTCGCCGAGCCCGCCAAGGTCACGGCGGCTGTGTATCCGAATACGAATTGGCGGCGATCCATGTTTGTCCTCCCGTTCGTCTCCGGCTTCCGAGTTGTCGGCGCAGTTTTCGAGATTTGCGCTCTTGGTCGCTTTCGACGCCTCCTACACGCTATCGCCTCCGCGATAGCCCACCCAGTATTCGTCGGCCAGCTCACTTTCGTCCCACACACCAATCAGAATACCGAACCGCGCCGCGCGGCCGCGCATGGCGCGGATCTGTTGCTCGGAGCGCGTCACCCGCTGCGACTGGCGCAGGCCCCATTCCGAAAGCACTTTCGCATAGCGCTGGCAGACATCAGTGAATTTCGGATCGGCGCCGAGGTCACGCAATTCGTGGGGATCGTTCTTAAGATCGAACAGCATCGGCCGATATCCAATGGCGTGCACATATTTCCAATCCTTGTCAGCCACCATGAACAGGCGCTGTTCGCTCGGCATGGTCTTGAACGCCGCGCCGTACTGGATCGAATAGTCGTATTCGCTAAACACGTGGCTTCGCCACTTCTCGGGCTGCTGCCCGGACAGCAGGGGAATCAACGAGCGCCCCTCCAGCCGGTGCGACTGCTCGGCAGGATTGCCGCCAAATGCTTCAAGGAATGTCGGCGCAAGATCGATCGCCTCAACGAGTTCATCGCAGGTCGTCCCGCGCGTGGCGTCCGCGTCATGCGACGGGTCATAGATGATGAGCGGGATTTTCACTGACGGCTCGTGGAACAGTTCTTTCTCACCCAGCCAATGGTCGCCGAGATAATCGCCATGGTCTGACGTGAATACGATCATCGTGTTTTTGAAGTAGCCGCCATTCTCCAAGAAATTGAAGAGGACACCCATCTGGTCGTCGATCTGTTTGATCAGACCCATGTAAACCGGAACTACCTCGTTCCTCACCTCATCGCGCGAGAAGTTGGTGCTGATCAGGTATTCGTAGAACGCGCGCAAAACCGGGTGCGGGTCGCGCTTCTCTTCTTCCGAGCGCACGACTGGGATCACATGCTTGGCGCTGTACATGTCGTTGTAGGGCGCCGGCGCGATGTAGGGCCAATGGGGCTTGATGTAGGAGAGATGCAGGCACCACGGCGTGTCGCCGGTCTCGCGGATGAACTCGATGCCGCGTTGCGTCATATACGGCGTCTCTGAATCTTCCTCTTTCACTCGCGCCGGCTTGCGCGCGTTCTTCATCGCCCAACCCGAGGCGAGTGTATTGCCATCGCCCTGCGCGGCGTTGGCCCAATCGTGCCATGGGTTGGAGCCCGAATAACCTTTCTCGTTCAGATACCGATTGTAGCGCGGCGGCGCTTCCCGGCTGCCATCAGGACCGCGCGCGTGCAGGCCGTCGTCGCGCTCGTAAGGATCGAAACCGCATTCAGATACGCGCACGCCGATGATGGACTTCGGATCGATGCCGAGGCGATCCATGCCTTCCTTGTCCGTGGCCATGTGCGTCTTGCCGACGAGCACGGTCTGGACGCCGAGCGGACGATAATAGTCACCCATCGTCATCTCACCGACCTTGAGCGGGACCCCGTTCCAGTTCGACCCGTGCGACTGCATGTAGCGGCCGGTATAAAAACTCATGCGCGACGGCCCGCAGATCGGCGACTGCACGTAGGCGCGCGTGAAGCGCACACCGCGCGCGGCAAGTGCGTCGATATGCGGGGTTAGGAGCGTCGGGTGTCCGGAGCAGGACAGATAGTCCCAGCGCAGCTGGTCGCACATGATGAACAGGATGTTTTTGACGCGTCCGGGCACGGGTTTGTGTCCTTCGTCACTTGCAAGGTCGGCCGCACTCAATCACACTATGGCGGCGTTGTCCCGTAGCGTCCCGAGTTGTGCATGCTTGAGCGTTCCGACCTCGAACCGCTGTTCTTCGCCCCGTTCGTCTCCTCGATCATGCGGGTCGATCCGGCGTGGATTGACTACAACGGCCATCTCAACATGGCCTATTACAACGTGTTGTTCGACCGCGCTGTGGACGAGGCCTACGAGTTGCTCGGGATCGGTCCCGACTATGTGAAACAGCGGCGCCGCTCTCTCTACACCGCCGAGGTACACGTGCGCTTCCTGCGCGAGTTGCATGCGGGCGATCCGGTGCGGGCGACATTCCAGCTCATCGCCTACGACAGCAAGCGGCTGCACTATTTCGAGCAGCTCGTGCAGGCAACCGAGGGCTACCTCGCCGCGACCTCCGAAAATCTCGCGATCCACGTCGACATGGACGGGAGTAAGAGCGCCCCGATGCCCCCCGGCGTGCTCGATCGGCTGAGCAAGATGGCGGCCTCGCATGCACGCCTGCCCCGTCCGCAGGCCGCTGGGCGCAGCGTCGGGATGAAGCGGGACTAACGCGCCGCAATACCTCCCGCAGGGAGGCGGGCTCCCCTCGCAAATCGCGGCTTCCGATGCCATCTTGGCGTCAAGAGAATCAGGATTTTGCGATTTGAACGATCCGCACCAGCGCGCCTCCGCGCCTGCGCATGTGCCCGCCCCGGGTGGCATCGCGGCGCGCGCGCGCGCAAGCGCAGGCGCACCCTACCTCGCCGGGCTCAATCCGGAGCAGCGCGATGCGGTCGAAACCCTCGACGGACCGGTGCTGGTGCTCGCCGGAGCGGGCACCGGCAAGACGCGCGTACTGACGACCCGCATCGCGCATATTCTCAGCCTTGGCCGCGCCAGGCCGTCCGAAATCCTGGCGGTTACATTCACCAACAAGGCGGCGCGCGAAATGAAAGCGCGGGTCGGCCACATGGTCGGCCAGATCGTCGAAGGCATGCCGTGGCTCGGCACCTTCCACTCGATCGGCGCCCGCACCCTGCGCCGCCATGCCGAACTCGCCGGGCTCAAGCCCGACTTCACCATCCTCGACACCGACGACCAGATCCGTCTGCTCAAGCAGCTCATCGAAGCCGACAATATCGACGAGAAGCGTTGGCCGGCGCGCATCTTTGCCGCCATGCTCGACGGCTGGAAGAACCGCGGGCTCACGCCTGAGCAGGTTCCGCCCGGCGAAGCTGCGAGTTTCGCCAACGGCCGCGGGCTTTATCTCTACAAAGCCTACCAGGCGCGGCTCAAGGTGCTTAACGCTGCCGACTTCGGTGATTTGCTGATCGAAAATATCCGACTGTTTCGACAGCACGCGGAAGTGCTGTGCGGCTACCAGGCGCGCTTCAAGTTCATTCTGGTGGACGAATATCAGGACACCAACGTGGCGCAGTATCTGTGGCTGCGGCTGCTGGCACAGCGGAGCGCGCCCCGCGACGCGCTTGCTCTACCGACGGTCGAGGAAACCGCGCCCGCCGATCCGGTCGGAGACGACAAGGCTCAAGCGACCCCGCCGGTGCAAGCGGTCTCCAAGAACATCTGCTGTGTCGGCGACGATGATCAGTCGATCTACGGCTGGCGCGGCGCCGAGGTCGACAACATCCTGCGCTTCGAGCACGACTTTCCGGGCGCGAAGATCATCCGGCTCGAGCGCAACTATCGCTCGACCGGCCATATCCTGGCGGCGGCTTCGCACTTGATCGCACACAACGAGGGGCGGCTCGGCAAGACGTTGCGCACCGAGGATGAGGACGGCGAGAAGGTCACCGTCACCTCGGCCTGGGACTCGGAAGAGGAGGCCCGCACGGTCGGCGAGGAGATCGAGCAGCTGCAGCGCCAGTCGCATGCGCTCAACGAGATTGCGATCCTGGTGCGCGCATCGTTCCAGATGCGCGAGTTTGAAGATCGCTTCGTGACGCTTGGCCTGCCCTATCGGGTGATCGGAGGGCCGCGCTTCTATGAGCGCGCCGAGATCCGCGATGCGCTGGCCTATCTTCGGTTGGTCAACCAGCCGGCCGACGATCTCGCATTCGAACGCATCGTCAACGTCCCCAAGCGCGGACTGGGCGATGCCACCGTAAAGCTCCTGCACGATCGCGCACGGGCGGCCGGCGTCCCGCTGCTGGAGGCGGCGCGCGCGATCACCGCGACCGAGGAGCTCAAGCCCAAGCCGCGCGCGGCATTGCGCGACCTCGTCGCCGCGCTCGACCGCTGGCGCGCGCAGCGCGACACGATCTCGCACAACGAGCTCGCCGAGATCGTGCTCGACGAGTCCGGCTACACCGAGATGTGGCAGAAGGAGCATTCCGCCGACGCGGCCGGGCGGCTTGAAAACCTCAAGGAGCTCGTGCGCTCCATGGAGGAGTTCGAGAACCTGCAGGGTTTCCTCGAGCACGTCGCGCTGGTGATGGACACCGACGGCGGCGCCGATGCCGACGCGGTCTCGATCATGACGCTGCACTCCGCCAAGGGGCTCGAATTCGATACCGTCTTCCTGCCCGGCTGGGAGGAAGGGCTGCTGCCGCACCAGCGCTCGCTCGACGAGCAGGGTCGCGCCGGGCTCGAGGAGGAGCGGCGTCTCGCGCATGTCGGCCTTACCCGCGCGCGCCGGCGCGCCAAGATCTCCTTCGTCGCCAACCGCCGCATCCATGGCTCCTGGTCGTCTTCGCTGCCGTCGCGCTTCATCGACGAGTTGCCTGAATCAAACGTCGAGGTGACGGAGTCGCAAGGCGGCTTCGGCGGGTTCTCGGCCTACGGCAATTACGGCTCGCGCTTCGACACCATGGAAACATTCGGCTCGAACTACCGCACGCCGGGGTGGCAGCGCGCGCAGCGGCGTGGGCGCCGCGAATTCGACGAGGAAAGCCAGGACGTCGATTACAGCGAGGGTTCCTCGCCGTTCGCCCCCACACGCTACGAGGATGCCGACGATGGCGAAGCTTCGGCGGCGCGCGCGCGTCATCTCGCCGAAGCCGCACGCCTGCGCGAGCGGACGGCGCGCCCGGCCACCGCCGGCGCGCGTGGTGCGAACCGCCGCGCCGCGCCGCTTACGATCGAAGGCGAGCTTATTGCAAAATCCACCGGCACGGTGTCGCCCTACGCGATCGGCGATCGCGTCTTTCACCTGAAATTCGGCAACGGCAATGTGACCCACGTCGAAGGCAACAAGCTCGTCATCCAGTTCGACAAGGCGGGCGAGAAGCGCGTGCTCGACAGTTTTGTCGAGCGCATGTGAGCCGCAGCGCAGGCTCGTTCAACATTGCTCGCGACGCCAATTTTCCGCATTGCCCCCGGTCCGTCGAGCGCTACACTCAGACGTCATGCTCAAGCGCGAGAGCTTCTCGATCGACAATATCTACGTGCCGACCAAGCGCCGCACGACGCTCAATCTTGAGCACGTGCGCGAGATCGCCGAGAGCATGCTCGCCAACGGGCAAGAGACGCCGATACTGGTCCGGCGGGATGGCGCGCGCTTCGTGCTCGTCGAGGGCCTGCACCGGCTCGAAGCCGCCAAGGCGCTCGGCGAAACGACCATCGTTGGGTATCTGGTGCAGGCCGCGAAACATTAGCGGCGTGTGAACGCGCACCGCACTGCGGCAGCGAAACGATAAACTTGGGATCTACCCACGCTTTGCAACGCGGGCGGGCGCCAAGCGAGCGTTCGCCGCGGTCGCGGTGAGTCCAAAGTGCTCCCGCGCCGCCAGCACTTTGCCTCTCATCTCCTGATCAAAGCGAACGAGACAGAGCTTACTGCAGAATGCCTGGCGCCAATGGTAATAGCGAACAAGGCCGAATTTTCCTCCGCAAAATTTGCACTGATTTTTCATGTTTTTCATACCGGAGATGTCGATTGAACACCCAGGTCACGCGCGCTCTTTTCAGCGGCACCTCGGCTTGCGTCGCCCCGCGTGGTTAATGTTTCAACTTGCGCAGGCGCGGCCCGGTTCCCATTCAGATCAGGTAGCCGATCCAGATCATCGCGAAGGCGATCACCACGCTGGCGATCCCGAACAGCAGCACGTAGCGGACGTTGTGGCCGGTCACTCCCTGTCGCTCCGGCACGTTCGACACCACGGCCGGCCGTTCGCCGGGCCGTTGTTCCACGTGATCGCCGAGCTTGGTGTCATCGAACCGCATCCTGCGCGCCTCTGCCTTGTTTGACATATGAGAAACCGGCAGGGGGCCGTTCTGGTTCCGGCATCGGCGGACCGAGATCTGAGCGCTGCGGCAAATCGGCAACACATGGAGGCGGTCGGCCAGCGATCCGTCTCGGCTTTGTGATGGCCAATTCCCGCGCTGACTCTGTAAGATAGTGTCGGGTGGGGTGTTTTCCGCGGTTCTCGCGGCAACACAGGCGTTTGCGCGCAATGCGTCCCTCCCTCGCCGCCTCACTGCTTTCCCTCATTTTCGCGTTCGCAGCTCCGGCGGTTGCCGCCGCGTCGATCCTGATCACCGTCGACCGGTCGACCCAGCGGGTGACGGTCAATGTCGACGGCGTGCAGCGCTGGGTGTGGCCGGTATCGACCGGCCGCAACGGCTATGCGACGCCGGCCGGCAATTACACCGCGTTCCGGATGGAAGAGGATCACTACTCCAAGGAATTCGACGACGCGCCGATGCCGCACTCAATTTTCTTCACCAAGCTGGGGCATGCGATCCACGGCACGCTCGACGCACGCCACCTCGGCTCTGCCGCCTCGCACGGATGCGTGCGGCTCTCGACTGCGAACGCCGCCAAACTCTACGCGCTCGTGGAGGAGCAGGGCCTGCCGAACACCAAGGTGGTGATCACCGGAGCAACGCCCTCCGGGGCGCCCGCGGTGGCGCGGCGTCGGGTGCCGGTCGAGACCGGTTATGACGCGCCGATGGCCTACGCGCCGCAGCCGCGATATGCGCCGCCTGGCGCGACCTACCAACAGCCGCCGCCCGGGTACCCGCAATATCCGCAGTACCCGCCTATGCGCGGCTTCCCGCTGTTTGGCGGAAACTGAACCTTCCGAGGCAAACCAAAGGAACAAACCGCCCTTACCGGGTTTCATCCGGACGATGATCCTTTGCGCCGTCCTCCGGACGGCGAAACCAACTTCAGGGAGAGGTTTCATGCTCGGCAAAGTTATTGCGGCCGCAGCGCTGGCGTGCGCGCTGACGCCCGCGAACGCTGAACTTCTGACCCACAAGGACCTACCGCTCGCCGTCGCTAAAACCATCGCCGAGACGGCGATCGCGGACTGCAAGGCCAGGGGCTATGCGGTGTCGGTCGTCGTCGTTGATCGCGCCGGGGACACACTCGTTGCGATGCGGGGCGACGACTCCAGCCCGCACACCATGGAGAATGCGCGCCGCAAGGCCTACACGGCACGCAGCTTCCGCCAGCCGACGGCGGCTTACGCCAAGAGATTCGCCGACAATGATCCACTCGTGCGCCAGCAGGTGACGCTGCCAAACGTGATTGCCATCGACGGCGGGCTCCCGATCAAAGTCGGCAATGAGGTCATCGCTGGGGTTGGTGCGTCAGGGTCGCCCGGCGTCGATGAGCCTTGCGTACAGGCCGGGCTCGATAAGGTGGCGGATCAGTTGAAATGAAATAAACGGCCGCTGCCGGGCTACACGGTTACGCGCGTTTGAAAATCAGGCCACTCACGCAATGCACGAACGACTACGTCGGAGCAAATAGCCGCCCCGGACCTTCCGACTGCCACGCCTCCGATCAGGAGGAGGCGTGGCGTCGGCATCATTGCGAGCTACAACTCGTCAGCACACGCTTTCGGTCGTAGCGGCGTCAGGCGACGACCTCGACGCGGGTCTGCTCCTGCGCTTCCGCCTCGCTGCGCGGCTGGGCGGGGAGCTGCAGCACTGTCGCCCGCTGGCCGGGGACCAGCCGCGTCAACAACACGATGCGACCATCCGGAAACTCCAGCGCGTCATGGTGCATGTGTTGCTGGTCTTTGTTGACTTGGCGGAACCGAGCGACGCGTGAGCCGTGGGTCGTCACCTCGTCAGTCGGGAAATTATCGGTTCGGACGTCTTCGTCGAACGCGATTTCCGTGCCGGGAAGCACGCACACAGCTACATTGGGCTCGCCGACCGCAGCGAAGCCGCGGCTGATCGAATTGTGGAACCTCGTCGACACAAGCTTGTCGCCAACCTGTGCCGGTCGCGATGCGATGTGCATCAGACTGTAGTCGCACATGGAGTGTCTCCTTTGCTGCGGCCAAAAACGCGGCCGCCCGGGTTCTCAACGAAATTAACGGAGTGGCAGTTCCAAGCGATCGACCCGGTCAAGCCCAGCGAGAACCGCCGGCGACGCGTAATCTTCGCACCATCTTACTTTGCGCCGGCATTGAAGGCCGGTCGTTTGCGGAGTGCCACACCCGCTGACCGTATCATGCACCTGATTCGGGCTTTCGTGTGAGCGATTTTCTCACTCACCATGCCGTGATGCTCGATTTCGCAATGCAGCCACTGATCGCCGTCAAAAAAGCGGAAAAAGCTCAATCGTTGCGACGCTACTTTGTCGCACCGCGCCGGATGCAACGCATTAGTTAACGCGTTTGCCCGCCTCCAGGACAATGCTCAGATCGGCGTGGCTTTTGACGTCGATCCGCCGCTTGAGAAAGCCTAGCTCGCTTGCGACGTCGACCGCGCGCTGCAACCCGTCGAGATCCGGCACCATGTTGGGATCGCGGTGCAAGTCCTTCTTGGTGAACAGGTAGCTGTCGAGCAGCGCCGGCGACAGTTTGCTGACACGCGCGGCGATTTCGATCACCTCCGGACGGTTCTTGGGATCGGTCAGGAAGTGCACCGCACGCACGCAGTCCTCCATGAAATCGACCGCTGCGGCGCGGTTGTTCTGAAGAAAATTCTGCCTCGCCACCCAGACGATCAGTTCGACCGGCCCGCCGAATGCGTCCTTGAGCCGGAATAAGGGCGTGGCAACCTTCACAAATTCCGGATCGAGCACGAACGGCAGCGCCGCCGGCACGAGGTCGACCTTCTTGTCGGTCAGCATCGCGCGCATGTTGGGAAAACCGGCTTCCACGACGCTGTAATCGCGCTTGTCTTCAAGCCCGTGCTTGCGCAACACCGCTCGCATCGCGATGTCGACCGCGGCGCCGGCGCCGACCGAGGCAACGACCTTACCCTTGAGGTCCTCGATTTTCTTGACCGGCCCTTCGCGCAGCACCATGAACGGGCCGCTGTCGTAACCCTCAACTCCATCCTGGGTTTCGTCGGCAATTACCCGCAGGTCGTCGAGGCCGGCGTTCTGTATCGCAATTGCGAACGACGAATAGGCGAGGTCGGCGATATCGAGCTCGCCGGTGGCGAGCGCCGTGATCATGGGCGGCGTACCTTGAAACCGGACGGTCTCCACGGTGTAGGACGTGCCATAGTGCTTGAGGATGTCCTTCTTCCCGAACAGCAAAGAGCCCCAATTGGTGAGCGGGATCACCCAGGCCAGGCGGATTTTCACCGGCTCGGCAGCGCCCGCGGTCGTCACCCCGACGCCAAATGCGACGATTGCGGCCATCAGACCGTGGAGCAGCCGCATGGCGTCCTCCCTGATTTTCGAATTGTGCGCTTTGGAGTCATCGTAGCCGGGATGCTGCGGCGTGAGAAATGCCGCAGTCTCGTCCCGGGCGCGATCCGCTTTGGCTGGTCCGGGGCCCGCAGTGACGAGAGGATGACGCCCTAAGGCCCTCGTGTGGTGGGTGAATCGGCTGTGGATACGAACCTGGTGGCGCTGTGGATAAACGCGTCACAGAAGCTTTAATGCGGCCTGTGACAACAGTGGAAAACTTCCTCGAACTGGGGCCGATTGCACCATCAAGATACTGATCTAAAATAGCTTTTTTACAAAAGCAAAATGTGACAGACGACGTCACGTTGGCGCTCATCGGCTGTGAATGGGGTGTGGAAAACTCGGTGCTGAGCGGTAAGCACCCGCTACGACAAAAGAACGGGAATTGGGAGGATCATGACAACCTTCGACGGCGTCATTGTAGGGGCCGGTCACAACGGCCTCACGCTCGGAGCCTACATGGCGCGCAGCGGGTTCAAGGTCGGCGTATTCGAACGCAATCCCTGGGTGGGCGGCGGCTGCACGACCGAAGAGCCGATCCTGCCGGGATTCCGCTGCAACCTGCATTCGAATTTCTACATCGGCTTCTCGCAAAACCCGTTGATGCGCGACCTCGAGCTCGCCCGCTTCGGCTTTTCCACCATTGCGCCTGCCGTCCAGCATGGCGTGACGCTACGCGACGGCACCGCCCTGACCATTCATACGGACATTGCAAAGACCTGCGCGTCGATCGCCCGTTTTTCCCGTCGCGACGCCGACGCGTTTCGGGACCTGCATATGACGTACGCGGTGAAGATGCGCCCGCTGTTCACGTCGATGCTGTTCCATGCGCCGCTCGCGCCCGCGGATATGAGGCAACACGTGACCGGACCGCACGCCAAGGAGTTGTTCGCGCACGCGGAGCTCGATCTCTTCCAGGCAGTGGACCGCCACTTCGAGGACCATCGCATCCGCACGCTGTTCAAGCTGCTGATGCACGTCACCACCGGCGAGAACGCGCCCAACAACGGCATGATGATGCCGGTGATCATGTCGGCCTTGAGCGACAACGCGCTCCCGGTCGGCGGCTCCGCGAGCTTCACCAATGCGCTGACGCGCGTGATCGAGGACGCCGGCGGCCAAGTGGTCAGAGGCGCGGACGTGCGCGAGATCACGGTGGCGGGCGGCCGGGCTACCGGCATACGGCTCGCCGACACTAGCCGCATCGATGCCAAGGTGTTTGTCGCGAGCGGGGTCGACGCCCCGGCGACCATGCGCATGGCCGGAGAAGACCTCTTTCCGGCCAGCGTGCGCGACAAGCTCAACGGCTGGCACTGGGGCAACCACAGCCTGGTGACGCTGCACCTCGCGCTCAATGCGCCGCCGGTCTATTCGTCGCAGGAATTCGATCCGAACATGGGCCGCGCGTTCAACGTGATCTTCGGTTTCGACGATACCGAGCAGGTGATCCGCTGCTTCGATCAGTGCCGGCGCGGGGAATTCCCCGATCATCTGATGGGCAACGGCGCCTGCAACTCACAGTTCGATCCGACCTACGCGCCAGCGGGCAAGCACGTGGCATTCTGGTGGCCGTTCGCGCCCTATGGTTTGGCGGACGGACCGGAGGGCTGGGAGCGCCGGCGCAAGGAGTACGCCGGGCGCGTGCTCGATGCCTGGCGCGGCTTTGCGGTCAATCTTGACGAGCGCAACATTCTCGGCAGCTACCTCTACACACCGCGTGACATTCCGCTGCATAACGCCAACATGGTGAACGGAGCGGTGCGCATGGGCGCCTATATCCCGGCGCAGCTCGGCATCAATCGGCCGCATCCGCTGCTTGCCGACTACCGCACGCCGATCGAGGGATTGTATCTGTGCGGCTCTTCCAATCATGGCGGCGGCGCCAACGGCGCGCCCGGCTACAACGCCGCCAACGCGATCGCCGACGATCTCAAGCTTGATCGATTCTGGACGCCGATCCGCAAACCCGAATGGCACGGATGAGCGAGAGTCATCTCGCGCGCATCGCCACCGATGCCGCCGCCGCCGGCCGGCTGGCGGATGCGTTTGCCGACTGGCTCGGCGCCGCGGTTGCGGCCTTCGAGCAGGAGGGCGGCGGCTGGACGGTCGAAATCCATTTCGATGCGACGCCGGATCAGACCAAGATTCGCGAACTGGTGCAGGGCATCGCCGGCGACGCCGCCGTCGCGAAATTGAGCTTCGAAACCATCGCGTCGCGCGACTGGGTGGCATCGAGTCTGGCCGGGCTAAAACCGGTCAGCGCCGGCCGGTTCGTGGTCCACGGCGCACACGATCGCGCGGCCATTCCAGCGCATTGTCTTGGCATCGAGATCGAAGCTGCGCTGGCGTTCGGCACCGGCCATCACGGGACCACCCGTGGGTGCCTGCTGGCGCTCGATCGAATTTTGCGGGCGCGGCAGCCACGCCGTGTCCTCGACGTCGGCACCGGAACCGGCGTGCTGGCGATCGCGGCCGCCAAGGCGCAGCGCCGGCACGTGCTTGCGAGCGATATCGACGCGCGCGCAGTCGCGATCGCCATTGAAAACGCGCGCATCAATCGCGTGGCGCCCCTGATCGAGGTGCTGCATGCCCCCGGCCTCGTGGCGCGGCGCGTGCGCGAGCGCGCACCCTACGACCTGGTGTTTGCCAATATTCTGCTCGCGCCGCTGCGGCTGCTGGCAGCCCCAATGGCGAAACTGCTCGCCCCGGGTGCGCGCATCATTCTGTCGGGGCTGCTGTCGACGCAGGCGAATGCGGCACTTGCCGCCTACCGAGCGCAAGGTCTGGTGCTCGAACGGCGCAGCGTACTCGACGGCTGGACGACGCTGGTGCTGCGCCGCGGATTTAAGAGTTAGCGCGCATGGCAACGATGCAGCCCGCCGCCGTTGCCGCTGCCGCGGCGCATCCATAGATTGGCCGAATGCCGGAGGCCCGTTTTCAGACGTTCGATGACGACGCAGATCCGACAGCCGTCGCACCGCGGCTGGCCGCGCTACGCAACGAGCTTACGCGCCAAAATCTGACGGGCTTTATCCTCCCGCGCGCCGATCGGCATCAAAACGAATACGTGCCGCCGTCGGAACAGCACCTTGCGTGGCTGACGGGATTCACGGGATCTGCCGGCGTCGTGATCGTCCTCGCCGATCGGGCGGTTCTATTCGTTGACGGGCGCTACACGCTGCAAGCCCGTGATCAGGTCGATCAGGATCTGGTCGCGATCCAGAACATCACCGAGACCACCCCGGAAGCGTGGATCGAGACCAATCTCTCTGCCGGCGCGGCGCTCGCCTACGATCCCTGGCTGCATACGGTCAGCGGCGCCGAAAAGCTCGCGAAGGCGTGCGAAGCCGCCGGTGGCAAGCTTGTGCCGGCATCGCCGCTCGATGCGATCTGGCGCGACCGCCCACCGGCTCCGCTCGGGCCCGTCAGCCTGCACGACCTGCGCTTTGCGGGCGAGCCGGCCGACGCGAAGCTCAAGCGCGTGCACGCCGAGCTCGAACGGCTCAAGGTGGACGCGATCGTTGTGTCCGACCCGTGTGCACTCGCCTGGACCTTCAACATCCGCGGCGCCGATGTGGCGCACACGCCGCTGGTGCTTGGATTTGCCACCATTCCGGAAGACGGCCGGCCGGCGCTTTATGTGGACGGCCGCAAGCTTAGCAACCATGTGCGGGCCGCGCTGGAAGCGCTTGCCGACGTACGGGCGCCGGACCAGTTCACGGTGGATCTCGAAGCACTCGGCGGCGCGCATAAAACCGTCCGTCTCGATCAGGCGACCGGCGCCGATGCGATCAACCGAATCGTGCGTGATGCCGGGGGCAAGATTACGTCCGGACCCGATCCGATCGTGCAGATGAAAGCGGTGAAAAACGCCAGCGAGATCGCCGGCGCGCACGCCGCGCATCTGCGCGATGGCGTCGCGGTGAGCCGTTTTCTGGCCTGGTTCGAACACAAGGCGCCAAACGGCAAGCTCACCGAGATCGATGCAGTCGAGGCGTTGGAGGACTTCCGCCGGCAGACCGGCGTGCTCAAAGACACCTCGTTTCCGACCATCGCGGGCAGCGGACCGCATGGCGCGATCGTGCATTACCGGGTCACGCGCACAAGCGACCGGCGCATCTCACCCGGCGAAATCTTTCTGGTCGATTCCGGCGCGCAGTACGAAGACGGCACCACCGACGTCACCCGGACCGTCATGGTTGGCGAGCCGACCGCCGAGATGCGCGATCGCTTTACGCGCGTCCTCAAGGGCCACATCGCGATTGCAACCGCGCGGTTTCCCGACGGCACCACCGGCGCGCAGCTCGACAGTCTCGCGCGCATCGCGCTCTGGCAAGCCGGGCTTGATTTCGACCACGGCACCGGTCATGGCGTCGGCAGCTATCTGTCGGTGCACGAGGGGCCCGCACGTATCTCCAAGATCGGCGCCGCTGTGCTCAAGCGCGGCATGATCGTGTCGAACGAACCCGGCTACTACAAGACCGACGCCTACGGGATCCGGATCGAGAACCTGGTGCTGGTCGTGGAGGCGCCGGCGGTCGAGGGCGCCGAGAAAACGCTCAACGCGTTCGAGACGCTCACGCTTGTGCCGATCGATCGGCGATTGATCGAGCCGTCGCTGCTGACCGGTGACGAAATCGCCTGGCTCGATCGCTATCATGCACGCGTACGTGAGACGCTGACGCCTGCGTGCGACAGCGCAACATCCACTTGGCTGGCGGACGCAACCCGTTCGCTCGAGCACGGCTGAGAGCCGGCGTGGACGCACCCGCCCCAAAACAATTGGTGCGCATAGCGACGCACCACCCGGACGGCCGCACGCCGTGGCGACTGCTTGGCCTGCTGATGACCATGACCGCCATCGGCTCGATGTCGCTCAACATTCTGGTGCCGGCGGTGCCGCGGCTCGCCGATCTGTTCTCCGCCGATGTTGCAATCATTCAGCTGACGATTTCGCTCTACATCGTCGGTCTCGCGCTGGCGCAACTGCTGTGCGGACCGCTCTCCGACCGCTTCGGCCGCCGGCCGGTCATTCTTGCCGGCTTCGCGCTCGCGACCTGCGCGAGTCTCGGCGCGATCGTCGTGACCGGCGCGAGCGGGTTGATCGCCATGCGCCTGCTGCAGGCGATCGGCGGCGCCACCGGCGTAGCCATCGGGCGTGCCATCATCCGTGATTTGTTCGGGCGCGAGCGCTCCGCGCAGATGCTGAGCCTCGTCGCCAGCGCCATGGCGGTGGCGCCGATGGTGGCGCCGCTCGTCGGCGGCCTCCTCGACCGCTGGTTCGGTTGGCAGGCAATCTTTCTGTTCGCGGCGTGCGCGTCGTTGCTGGTGTTCGGCTGGACCGCGACGACGCTGCCGGAAACGCGGCCGGAGCGATCCGAAAGTCAGGGCGGCTTCCTCACCGACTTGCGCACGCTCGCGTGCAGTGGGCGCTACAACGGTTACGTATGGGTGGCCGCGCTCGGCTGCGGCGCGTTCTTCGTTTTTGTCGGCGGCGGGACGCACGTGGTGATCACCATGATGCACCGCTCGCCGACCGAGTACGGCGCCTGGTTCCTGGCGGTGTCGGGTGGCTATATTCTCGGCAACATCATCACCTCGCGACTCTCGGTGCGCTTCGGGGTCGACCGGATGCTGTGGTACGGCATCGTCGCCGAACTGGTCGGAGCCGCGATTGGCATTGCGCTGATGCTGGACGTCGACTCGCTTGGCTTGCTGGCAGTGGTGGCGGCGCCGACCCTGATTTCGATCGGCAACGGGATGCTGCTGCCGAACGCAATCGCGGGCGCCGTCAGCGTGCGGCCGCTTGCGGCCGGCGCCGCCTCTGGTCTTCTCGGTTGCACCCAGATGCTGTTCGGCGCCCTGATGGCGCAGGTCGCGGGTCACCTGGTGACGGGCGCGAGCACCGCCTGGCCCATCATCATCCAGATGAGTTTGACCACGGTCGGATGCGTGTTGGTGTACGCGCTGCTGTTGCGCCGGCGCTAGATCCTACGCAGGCAGGGTCAACCAACCGAGCCATTGCGCAAGCAGCAGCAGGGTTTCGATTGTGACGCTAAGACCAGCCGATCCGGGCTAGCGCGCCACCAGCTTGAGCCACTCGTCCTCGCTCAACACGTCGATCCCGAGCTTTTTTGCGTCGGTGAGCTTCGAACCGGCGCCCGGCCCTGCCACCACGAGATCGGTTTTCTTGGAGACCGAACCCGAGACCTTGGCGCCCAGCCGCTCGGCCATCGCTTTGGCCTCATCGCGCGTCATCTGCTCGAGCGTGCCAGTGAAAACCACGGTCTTGCCGGCGATCGCCGAGTCGGTCCGCGGCCGTGCCGCAGCGCTGATCCGGACGTGCTCGCTCAGGCGTTCAACCATCTTCACGTTGTGGGATTCGCCGAAGTAAGCCGCGATCGCATCGATCACCGTGTCGCCGATCTGATCGAGCGCGTCCATCTCGGCGCGCGCTTCCGGATCCCCCTTTGCGACCGTGCGCGCCGCGTCATGAAACGCAGCCCAGGTGCCATAGCCACGCGCCAGCGCCTGCGCGGTAGTCTCCCCCACGTGGCGGATGCCGAGCGCATAGACGAAACGCTCAAGCGAGATCTCGCGGCGCGCGTTGATCGCGTCAAACAGATTGCGGACCGAGGTTTCGCCGAACCCTTCGTAATCCTCGAGCTTGATCTTCTGGTTGCGCGCCTCGAGCGTGAAGATGTCGGCCGGCTCCTTGACCCAGCCC
>DATIPA010000013.1:0-21997 GCA_035472475.1 Xanthobacteraceae bacterium
TGGTCGCGCTCGATCTTGCCGACCCCGAAGTAACGCGCGTCCGGATGGCTGAAATAGAGCCCGCACACGGCGGCGCCCGGCCACATCGCAAAGCTTTCCGTCAACCGAACGCCAAGGCTGCCATCGGCGGCGGCGAGCAAGCGGAACAACGTTGCCTTCTCGGTGTGGTCGGGTTGCGCCGGGTAGCCAGGCGCCGGCCGAATGCCGCGATACGCTTCGGCGATGACCTCGGCGGTAGAGAGCGCCTCGTCCTTGGCATAGCCCCATAGCGTCCGGCGGGTTTCCCAATGCAGCCGCTCGGCAAAGGCTTCCGCCAAGCGGTCGGCCAGCGCCTTCGCAAGGATTGCCGAGTAGTCGTCGTTGGCCTTCTTGAAGCGATCGGCGACCGCGTCCTCACCAATCCCGGCGGTCACCAGGAAGCCCCCGACGTAGTCGGGCACACCGGGCGCGGCCACGAAGTCGGCGAGCGCGATATTGGGACGGCCGGATTCTTTTTGGGTCGCGCTTTCGGACGGCGAACCGGCACCCACTTCGCCGGAAACCGCTCCTCTGCGTTCGATTTGCTGACGCAACGTATGCAAGACCGCGATCGGGCTCGTGCGCTGCTCATCGGCAAACACGTTGATGTCGTCGCCGACCCGGTTGGCCGGCCAGAATCCGACTGCAGCGGCGGCACGGAACCAGCGCTCCTCGACGATGCGCGTCAGCATTTTTTGCGCATCGCCAAAGAGTGCGCGCGCCGCGGTGCCGAATTTCTTGTCCTCGAGGATCGCCGGATATTTTCCAGTCAGTTCCCAAGTCGAGAAGAACGGGGTCCAGTCGATAAACTCGATCAGGTCGGCGAGCGCATAGTCCTTGAAGGCGCGCACGCCGAGGAAGCTCGGCCGCGGCGGGACATAGCCCGACCAATCCAACCGCAGCGCATTGTCACGCGCCGCCCGCAGCGGCAGCCGGCGCTTGTCGCGCTCGGCGCGACCGTGGGCGGCCGCGACGCGCGCATATTCGGCTTGCACGTCGGCCACGTATTGCGCGCGCCGTTCGCGCGACAGCAGCGCGCCGACAACGCCGACCGCGCGGCTGGCGTCGTTGACGTGTACGGTCTGGCCACGCTGATAGTTCGGGTGGATCTTCACCGCGGTGTGCACCCGGCTCGTGGTTGCGCCGCCGATCAGGAGTGGAATGTCGAAACCGTTGCGCTCGAACTCCGCCGCGACGTGGCACATCTCATCGAGGGAGGGCGTGATCAGGCCGGAAAGCCCGACAATGTCGGCCTTCTCGGCCACCGCGGCCTCCAGAATCCTCTCCGCCGGCACCATCACGCCGAGATCAACGACCTCGTAGTTGTTACATTGGAGAACCACGCCGACGATGTTCTTGCCGATGTCGTGGACATCGCCCTTCACCGTCGCCATCACGACCTTGCCGGCGGATTTTCCCTTCGTGCTACCTTTTTCCTGCTCCATGTAGGGCAGCAGGCAAGCCACCGCCTGCTTCATCACGCGCGCCGACTTGACCACCTGCGGCAGGAACATGCGCCCGGAGCCGAACAGGTCGCCGACCGTGTTCATCCCGTCCATCAGCGGCCCCTCGATCACCGAAAGCGGACGGTCGGCGGCGAGGCGCGCTTCCTCGACGTCGGCCGCGATGTAATCGGTGATGCCATGCACAAGCGAATGCGCGAGCCGCTTCTCCACCGGCCAGGCGCGCCAGGCGAGATCGACCTCCTTCTCCTGATGACCCTGACCGCGGAAGCGTTCGGCCAGCGCCAACAGCCGCTCGCCGGCATCAGGCCTGCGGTTGAGGACGACGTCCTCGCAGGCGGCGCGCAGCTCCGGGTCGAGATCGTCATAGACGGCGATCTGGCCGGCGTTGACGATGCCGAGGTCCATCCCGACCGCAATCGCGTGATACAGAAACACCGAGTGCATGGCTTCGCGCACCGACTCGTTGCCGCGAAACGCGAACGACAGGTTTGATACGCCGCCCGACACGTGTGCGCCCGGCAGATTCTGGCGGATCCAGCGCGCCGCCTCGATGAAGGCGAGGCCGTAGTTGTTGTGCTCCTCGATTCCGGTCGCTATCGCGAAGATGTTGGGATCGAAGATAATATCTTGCGGCGGAAACCCGACTTGTTTGGTCAAAATATCGTAGGCGCGGCGCGCGATCGCGGTCTTGCGCTCTAGCGTGTCGGCCTGTCCCTGCTCGTCAAAGCCCATTACCACGACGGCGGCGCCGTGCCGGCGGACGATGCGGGCCTGGCGGATGAATTCCGCCTCGCCTTCCTTGAGCGAGATCGAATTCACCACCGCCTTGCCCTGCAGGCATTTCAGCCCGGCCTCGATCACGGAGAATTTCGAGGAATCGACCATCACCGGCACGCGCGCGATGTCGGGCTCGGCGGCGAGCAGGTTGAGGAACGTCACCATGGCGGCTTCCGAGTCGAGCAAGCCTTCGTCCATGTTGACGTCGATGATCTGGGCGCCGTTCTCGACCTGGTCGCGCGCGACCGCGAGCGCGCCCGCAAAATCCCCAGCGGTGATCAGCTTACGAAACCGCGCCGAACCGGTGACGTTGGTGCGCTCGCCGATATTCACAAACGGAATCTCCGGCGTGAGCGTGAATGGCTCGAAGCCGGAGAGCCGAAGCCGCGGCTCGATCTGCGGAATCGTACGTGGCCGCTTGCCGGCGACCGCGCGCACAATGGCGCGAATATGGTCGGGCGTAGTGCCGCAGCAGCCACCCACAATATTGACGAGACCTGCAGTCGCGAATTCCTCGATCAGACCGCCCATCATCGGGGCGCTTTCGTCGTAGCGCCCGAATGCGTTCGGCAAGCCGGCGTTGGGATAGGCGCACACCAGCGTGTCGGCGACCTGTGCCATCTCTGCGATGTGGGCGCGCAACTCGCGCGCACCGAGCGCGCAATTGAATCCAACTGAAAGCGGCTGCGCATGCGCAACCGAATGCCAGAACGCCGTCGGAGTTTGGCCCGACAGCAGACGCCCGGAGCGGTCGGTGATGGTGCCGGAGATCATGATCGGCACGCGCGTGCCGCGCTGTTCGCAGACATCCGAGATCGCATGGATGGCGGCCTTGGCGTTGAGCGTATCGAAGATGGTTTCGACCAGAAGAATGTCGGCGCCGCCGTCGAGCAGCCCGCGCACCTGCTCCGCATAGGCTGCGCGCAGTTGATCGAACGTGATCGCCCGGAAACCCGGATTGGCGACATCGGGCGAGATCGACGCAGTGCGGTTGGTCGGCCCGATCGCGCCGGCGACGAAGCGCGGCCGGGCATCGTCGGCTTCCGCAATGTCAGCCGCGGCGCGCGCGAGACGGGCTCCCTTCAGGTTGAGTTCATACGCGAGGCTTTCGGTCCCGTAGTCGCTCTGAGCAATCGAGGTTGAGGAGAAGGTGTTGGTCGCAATGATGTCGGCGCCGGCGCGCAAGTAGGTCAGATGCAGGTCGTGGATCGCTTGCGCACGGGTGAGATTAAGCAGATCGTTATTGCCGCGCAGCTCGCGATTCCAGGCGTCGAAGCGCGCGCCGCGGAACCCGGCCTCGTCGAGGCGAAGCGCCTGGATCATCGTGCCCATGGCGCCGTCGAGCACCAGAATGCGCTTGGCGGCGAGCTCGCGCAACCTGGTCTCGACCGGCGAAACCGGAAGGTGGTTCATGACAGGACCCTCGCAACCGGTTCGTGGTTCAGATCTTCGTGGGCAAGCGAGCGCGGGCGCACGTCAAGGAGATGACAGATTGCGTACACCAGGTCGGCGCGATTCATGGTGTAGAAGTGAAAGTCGCGGACACCGCGGGCGACCAAGTCGAGCACCTGTTCGGACGTTACTGTTGCGGCGATCAGCTTGCGGGTCGCTGGATCGTCGTCGAGACCCTCGAACCGCCGTGCGAGCCAACCCGGCACACTCGTTCCGCAGCGTTGGGCGAATTGCTTCACCTGGTTGATGTTCTGCACCGGCAGGATGCCGGGCACGACCGGCACGTCGATGCCACGCGCGCGAACACGATCGACGTAACGGAAGTAGAGATCGTTATCGAAAAAGAACTGGGTGATGGCACGCGTCGCCCCAGCGGCGACCTTGGCGGCCAACATGTCGAGGTCAGCCTCGACGGTCGGGCTGTCAGGATGCTTTTCCGGATAGGCCGAGACCGTGATCTCGGCATCGACTTCCCGCCGAATGCCCGCCACCAGATCGGCGGCGTTGCGGTATCCATCGGGATGCGGCTGGTACGGAATACCGAGTCCGCCGGGCGGATCGCCGCGCAATGCCACGATGTGGCGGACGCCCGCCGCCCAGTAACGGCTCACCACCTCCGATACCTCCGCGCGGGTGGCTCCGACGCAAGTGAGATGCGCGGCCGGCACCAGATCGGTCTCGGCAATAATGCGTTCGATCGTGGAATGCGTCCGCTCGCGGGTAGACCCGCCGGCGCCGTAGGTCACCGATACGAACGTCGGGCCAAGCGGTGCAAGCCGGCCGATGGCGTGCCACAAGTCCTTTTCCATCTCGGGCGTTCGGGGCGGGAAGAACTCAAACGACACACCGAGCCTGGGATTGACGCCAAGCTCAAACCTCCGGCGAGCCGCCAACGCGCTCAGGGTGGTCATGGGGCACTCCCGTACATATAACGATTTCTTTATATATTTATTTGATTGGGCGCAAGCCCCGCACAGTCAAAAAGCCGTGTGGGCAATGCCCACCGCTAAGGGTTTTGTGAGTATCTTACCCACCGATGGGCGGAAAATAAGGCGCGAATCGAGGGAGCACGAAAGCAGCACGCCGCCGACGATGTGAACTGCCGATCGCCTCAAGCAGTTGAGTTAAACCACGAAAGTAAAACCAGCGAACAGTCCGCGTCTGAACGCCGGGGCTGGCGCCTCGCGTTACCATCCCCATTTGGGGGTCCGGAGCTGCCCATTTTCACGTCACTCGCCGTCTGCCACGTCCTGGTAGATGTCGATTTCAATCCCGTCCCCAATCACCGAACGCCAAGCCTGCAGAAATCCCTGCAGCCGAGGGTCGCTGGCAACCCGCTGGCGATTGACCTCGATCTCCTCTGGTGCCTCGTAGTCGATGGTCTGGATATAGCGCGAGGGATAGTCCACATTCTGAAGAAGCCGAGCGCGTTTGCCGCCAAACAGCTCATAAAACGGCTGGGCGGCCTGCATCATCGACAGCAGCTGCTGGGGCTCCATCGACAGCGCGGTGAACTTCATCTGCAGGGTGCGCGCGACCATCTTGGGCATAACCCACTCCTCGAAAAGCGCGCCGCATTCCCACCGTCAGCGCGAACCATTGGCCGTCGCACGAAATCGGTGCGCCGGATAGACGCCGAGAATTGAGATCTTCTCCGAGAAGAAGTTCAGCTCGTCCAAGGCAAGCTTCAGGCCGCGATCTTCCGGGTGTCCCTCGACGTCGGCGTAAAACTGCGTCGCGAAGAAATTACCCTCGATCATGTAGCTCTCGAGCTTGGTCATGTTGACCGCGTTGGTGGCAAAGCCCCCGAGCGCCTTGTAGAGCGCCGCCGGGATATTCCTGACCTGGAATACGAACGTGGTGATGACCAAACCCTGGCCGCGGGGCGCCCAACGGCGTTCGCGCGAGAGCACCAGAAAGCGCGTGGTCGAGTGCGACTCGTCCTCGATATCGGGCGCCAGGATGTCGAGGCCGTAGATTTCTGCCGCGAGTGTCGATGCGATCGCAGCGCGGGCTTTGTCGCCGCGTTCTGCCACCTCACGCGCCGCGCCCGCCGTGTCGGCCGCTACCATGGTCTTGACGCCGAGCTTGCGCAGGAAGTTGCGGCATTGTCCGAGCGCCATCACGTGGCTCTCGACCAATTTCAATCCCTCAAGCGTCGCGCCTTTCGGAGCCATCAGCTGGTTGCGGATCGGCAGAAACCACTCACCGACGATGTGCAGTCCGGCCGTCGGCATCAAGTGGTGAATATCCGCGACGCGCCCCGCCAGTGAGTTCTCAATCGGAATCATGCCGAGTTCGGCGTCGCCGGCAGCGACGGCGTTCAACGCATCCTCGAATGTGCGGCACGGCAGCGGCTCGTAGTCCGGATAGGCCTCACGGATGGCGATATGCGAGTTCGCCCCCGGTTCGCCCTGAAACGCCATTGTTTTGTTTGCGGTATTCATTGTTTTGTTTGCGGTACTCATTGTGTTGGGGTTACGCGGACCGCCGTGGCGAAGTCAATGTTTTGACAGGAATGCGCGGGCAGTTTCGAGGTCCTCAGGGGTATCAACGCCGAGGGGCACGGAGCGTACGATCGCCACGTCGATGCGCGTTCCGGCCTCAATCAGGCGCAGCTGCTCGAGCTTCTCACGACGCTCCAGTTCGGACGGCGGTAGCGCGACAAAAGTCTCCAGCGCCTTTCGCCGATAGGCGTAAAGACCGATGTGATGATAGAGCGGGCCCTGGCCATGCGGAGCGGTTGCGCGGGTGAAATAAAGCGCACGCATGCGATCCGGCGCCAACTTGGTGCCGATCACCTTGACGACGTTGGGGTCGGTGCGCTCCTCGGGCTTGGAAATCTCGGCTGCGAGCGTAGCGACATCCACGGCCGGATCGGCCAAGAGGGCGAGCGCGGCGCGCAGGTCGGCCGGATCAAGGGTTGGCAAATCCCCCTGCAGGTTCACAATGGTGCTGATGTGCCCGCGCGGGTCGAGGATCGTCAGCGCCTCAAAGATCCGATCGGACCCAGACGCATGGTCAGCCCTGGTCATGACGGTTCGTCCGCCGGCGTTCTCGACCACTTCGGCAATTGCCGGTGTGTCAGTGGCAATCACCACGTCCCCGATGCCCGCGGCTTGCGCGCGCCGGAGCACGTGCACGATCATCGGTTGACCCGCGATGTCGGCCAGCGGCTTTCCAGGCAGCCGCGTGGCCGCCATGCGAGCCGGAATGATGATCAAAATCTCGCCTGCCACGGGGACAAACCAATGAGGCAAATCGCGCCACTTTGGCTCGCTTATACGGGTTGCAAGGCCCCCGGCAAACCGGCTATCTGAGCCGCGTCAGGGGGGCCAGTCCGGCCCGGCCAGCTGAAATTCCCGGAGCCGTTGCGCAATGGATTCTTTCGAAATCAACAAGATCCTTGGCGCCGTCCTGTTCACGTGCTTGTGTCTTTTGGGTCTCAACATTGCGGCCGGCGCGATTTTCAGCCCACCCGAACCAAGCAAGCCCGGGTACGAGATCGCGATTCCGGAGAAGCCGGAAGGGGGCGGCGCGGCGCCCGCAGCCCCGCAGGAACCGCTTGGACAGTTGCTTGCCAGCGCGGACCCGAAGCGAGGCGAGGCGGCCACTAAGGTTTGTCAGACCTGCCACACGTTCGAGAAAGGCGGCCCAAACAAAGTCGGCCCCAACCTGTGGGGCATTGTCGGCCGGCCAAAGGTTGAGCCGGGCTTCAACTATTCAGCGGCGATGAAGGCCAAGGGCGGCGACTGGACGATCCCGGAATTGAACGACTTTCTGGCAAGCCCGCGCGGATACATTCCGGGAACCGCGATGTCGTTTGCCGGCCTGCAGCGCCCGCAACAGCGCGCCGATGTGATCGCCTACCTCAACACGCTGTCCGACAATCCCAAGCCATTGCCGACCGAGACCGCGAGCAAACCTCCCGAAGGTGCCAAGCCAACAGCCGAAGCCGGCAAGCCCGAAGCTGGCAAGCCGGCGACGGGACAACCAGCTCAGTCGGAACAGCCGGCTAGTACGGCGGCACCACCGAAGCAGTGAGGAAGGTCGAGACCGACCGCGCGGGGAGCCTTGGTCGCCGCGGTGGTATGTTAACGCTGCAATTAGCCCGAAGATGACCGCCGCTAACATAGATGCCCGACGTTGGCGCTCCGGCATAAATCGGGGCCAGTCTCAGCATTACCGGCAGGTTACTGAGACGTGAGTTAAGTTTAATGCGATGCGCCGCCCCTATGGCACTATCTTGAGGCATCGCACCTGGTGACGGACATCCTGGGAGGCCTCGTGTCGATCCGCTTCACTCGCCGTGCCCTTGTAGGGGGCGCGCTCGCCCTGCCCCTCACGACGCTGGCGCCACGGCGCTTTGCGCAGGTGTCGGCGCAGACCGCAGAACCGGTCTGGCGGCACGGCGTGTCGCTATTCGACCGCGTAAAATATCCACCCGGGTTCGCGCACTTCGACTACGTCAATCCGCAGGCCCCTAAAGGCGGCAGCGTGCGCCAGATTGCGCTCGGCACTTTTGACAATTTCAACATGGTTGTCGCCGGCGTGAAGGGTTCGCTCTCCGCCGGCATCGACCTCATCCACGATACCTTGATGGTGTCCGCCCTCGACGAAGTCTCGACCGAGTACGGGTTGCTGGCGGAAACCGTCACCTACCCCGATGATTTCTCCTCGGCGACGTATCGCCTGCGTCCCAATGCGCGCTGGCATGACGGCGTGCCCGTCACGGCTGATGATGTCATCTTCTCTTTCGAGGCGTTCAAGAACAACGACCCGCGCTACGCCGCTTACTATCGGCATGTCGTCAAGTGGGAAAAAATCGGCGACCGCGATGTGAAGTTCACATTTGACCAGCCGGGCAACCGCGAGCTGCCGCAGATCGTTGGGCAGATCAACGTGCTCGCCAAACATTGGTGGGAAGGCACCGACAAGTCCGGCAACAGGCGCGACATCACCACAACAACGCTCGAGCCGCCACTCGGCAATGGCGCCTATCGGATCAAGGAATTCGTGCCGGCCCGCACCATCGTGTACGAGCGCGTCAGGGATTATTGGGGAAAAGACCTCAACGTGAACGTCGGTCGCGATAATTTTGACGAGCTGCGTTTCGAATATTTCCGCGATGCGACCGTCGCGATCGAGGCGTTCAAGGCGGACCGGGTCGACTGGCGCACTGAAAACAGCGCTAAGGAATGGGCGACCACGTACGATTTTCCAGCCGTCAAGGACGGGCGGGTGATCAAGGAAGAGTTCCCGATTCGTAGCATCGGCGTCATGCAGGCATTCGTATTCAATCTGCGCCGCGACAAATTCAAGGACCCGCGGGTGCGCCGCGCCCTCAACTTCGCGTTCGACTTCGAGGAGATGAACAAGCAAATCTTCTTCGGGCAGTACAAGCGCATCGGCAGCTTTTTCGAGGGCACGGAGCTCGCCTCAACCGATCTGCCGCAAGGTCGCGAGCTGGAAATCCTCGAGACCGTGCGCGACAAGGTTCCGGCGGACTTATTCACGCGGCCTTATCACAATCCGACAGCCGGCAATCCGGACGCGGTGCGCGGCAACTTGCGCGAGGCGCTACGGCTAATGCGCGAGGCCGGATACGAGGTGCGCAACCAGACGCTGGTCAATGCCAAGACCGGCGAGCCGCTGACCCTGGAATTTCTGGTCGAGTCGCCGCAATTCGAGCGCGTCGCGCTGTTCTTCAAGCCCTCGCTTGAGCGCATCGGAATCGATGCCTCGGTCCGAACAGTCGACGAAGCGCAATACGAGAATCGATTGCGACAGTTCGACTTCGACATCATCACCTATTCCTGGGGCGAATCGCTCTCTCCCGGCAACGAACAGCGCGGCTTCTGGAGCTCGCAGGCCGCCGACCAGCCGGGGTCGCGCAACATCGCGGGGATCAAGAATCCGGCCGTGGACCAACTGATCGATCGCGTGATCTTCGCGAAGACGCGCGACGAATTGGTGGCCGCCACCAAAGCGCTCGATCGGGTGCTGCTGTGGAACCATTACGTCCTGCCGCAATGGACCTACGGTAAACAGCGCACCGTTCGCTGGGACCGCTTCGGGCGTCCCGACAAGATGCCGGAATATGGGGCGGCCGCGTTTCCGACGATCTGGTGGTGGGATGCGGAGAGGGCGGCGAAACTCGCACGCCGGTCATGAGCGCGGCGCGATCCTCTTCGTCATTTCTCTTGCGCGCGGCCGGAGGAGGCGCCGTGTCGCGGCGCCTGTCGTTGATCCTCGGGGCCAGCGCGCTTGGCTCCTTGGCCGCCTCGTTTGCAACGCCGCCGCGCTCCGCGTGGGCGGAAGGGGATCCCGAGCGTCACGGCCTGTCGGTCTTCGGCGACCTGAAATATCCGCACGATTTCGCGTATTTCGACTATGTCGATCCGGGCGCGCCGAAAGGCGGAACTTTTTCGCAAATCGGACCGAGCACCATCTTCAACCAGAACTTCCTCACCTTTAACTCGCTCAACAGTTTTATCCTGCGCGGTGACGCCGCACAGGGAATGGAACTGATCTTCGCGTCCTTGATGACACGCGCTATCGATGAGCCCGATGCGTTGTACGGCCTCGCGGCGCGCGCGGTGCGCGTCTCGCCCGATGGCCTCACGTATCGTTTCCTGCTGCGGCGGGACGCGTGTTTTCACGATGGGAGCCCGTTGACCGCCGCCGACGTCGCGTTCTCGCTCAACATCCTCAAGGAGCAGGGGCACCCCCAGATCACCATCATGCTCCGCGACATGATCGACGCGCAGGCGGTTGACGATTATAGCGTGGTTGTTCGGTTCAAGGAGAAGCGCGCCCGCGACGTCCCGCTATTCGTGGCCGCGATGCCGATCTTTTCGCGCGCCTACTATGCGACGCGTCGATTCGACGAGTCGACGCTCGACGTTCCGCTTGGTTCTGGTCCCTACAAGGTCGGGGAATTCGTACCTGGCCGCTGGATCGCATACGATCGCGTCAAGGATTGGTGGGGCGCCAAGCTCCCGGTCGCGATCGGGCTCTACAACTTCGATCGCGTGCGCTTCGAATACTATCGCGACCGCGACGTCGGCTTCGAGGGATTCACCGGCAAGACGTATTTGTTTCGCGAGGAATTCACCTCGCGTACGTGGTCAACGCGCTATGACTTCCCCGCGATCCGCGAAGGACGCGTCATGAAAGAGGTATTGCCCGACGATACGCCGTCCGGAGCGCAGGGCTGGTTCATCAACACGCGGCGGGAGAAGTTCAAGGATCCAAAACTTCGCGAGGCGTTCAGCTACGCGTTCGACTTCGAATGGACCAACAAGAACATCATGTTCGGCGCCTACGATCGCACGCATTCGATTTTCCAGAATTCCGACATGATGGCGAAGGGACCGCCCGGGCCGGAGGAACTCGCGCTGCTGGAGCCGTTTCGCGGCAAAGTTCCTGACGAGGTGTTCGGCGAACCGTTCGTGCCGCCGATGTCGGATGGATCCGGCCAGGACCGCACGCTGCTGCGCAAAGCAGGACAGTTGCTCACGGACGCAGGCATCGTCGTCAAAGACGGCAAACGCGTGCTACCGAACGGCCAGCGCCTCGCCATCGAGTTCTTGATCGACGAGGGGACGTTCGAACCGCATCACATGCTGTTCATAAAGAACCTGGGCATCATCGGCGTTGAGGCGAGCTTGCGCCAGGTCGATCCTGTCCAGTTCAAGAAGCGCGAGGACGATTTCGACTTCGATATCGTGGTCCAGCGCGCGGGCTTCTCGACAACTCCCGGCGATTCGTTGCGCACGTATTTCTCGTCCGCCGCGGCCGCCCAACCCGGCTCGCAGAACCTCGCCGGCGTTGCCGACCCTGCAATCGACGCGATGATCGAGCAGATTATCGCGGCCAACAACCGGCCGGCGCTGGTGACCGCCTGTCGCGCGCTGGATCGCTTGTTTCGCGCCGGACGATACTGGGTTCCACAGTGGTACAAGGCATCGCATTGGATCGCGTATTGGGACGTTTTCGGACAGCCCGCGACAAAACCGCGCTACGCCCGCGGCGTTCCGGAGACGTGGTGGTACGACCAGGATAAAGCGAGCAGGTTGCAGCGGGCGGGATAGGCGTTTCGCGTCTGGCTGGGCTTGTCCGGGCCAGCCAGGTCTCTATCTTGCCGGTGCTGGGAAGGGCCGTTGCCCGCAACTAAACCCCGCGTCGGCCGGACGACAAAAGCCGGACTGGCAGAGAGTTTATGGGCGCTTACATCATACGCCGTATTTTGTTGATGATTCCGACCCTGTTCGGAATCATGGTGGTTGCGTTTGTGGTCGTGCAGTTTGCGCCGGGCGGGCCGGTGGAGCGGGTGATCGCCCAGCTGTCCGGTTCCGATACGGGCGCCACTTCGCGAATCTCCGGCTCCGCCAGCGGCGATTTCGGCGCCCGCGGTCAGATGCAAGGCGCCTCCGGGCTCGATGCTGCCAGTTCGAAATATCGCGGCGCCCAGGGACTCGACCCGGAGTTCATCAAGAAGCTCGAGAAGCAGTACGGCTTCGACAAGCCGGCCTACGAGCGCTTTCTCCTGATGCTGAAGAACTTCATCACGTTCGACTTCGGCAAGAGTTATTTCCGCGACACGCGGGTGATCGATCTGATCAAGGAGAAGCTGCCGGTCTCGATGTCGCTCGGCATCTGGATGGTGATATTCGCCAACCTGATCTCGATCCCGCTCGGCATCCGGAAAGCGGTCAAAGACGGCTCGCCGTTCGACGTCTGGACCTCTTCCGTCATCATCGTCGGTTACGCCATTCCGGGGTTCCTGTTCGCCATTCTGCTGATTGTACTGTTCGCCGGCGGTTCGTTCCTCGATTGGTTTCCGTTGCGGGGACTGACGTCCGACGATTGGGCGCAGCTCACGTGGTGGCAGAAAATCCTCGACTATTTCTGGCATCTGATTCTGCCGTTGATTTCCATCGGGCTCGGCGCCTTCGCAACCACGACCTTGCTCACCAAGAACTCGTTCCTGGATGAAATCCGCAAGCAATACGTCCTGACGGCACGCGCGAAGGGCTGCACCGAGCGCCAAGTGCTCTATCGTCATGTCTTCCGCAACGCCATGCTGCTGGTCATCGCGGGTTTTCCGGGGGCGTTCATCCACGCGTTTTTCGCCGGTTCGCTGCTGATTGAAACGATCTTCTCGCTCGACGGCCTCGGCCTCTTGAGCTTCGAGAGCGTGCTCAACCGCGATTATCCGGTGGTGTTTGCGAATCTCTACATATTCGCGCTGATCGGGCTGGTGGTCGGGTTGATTTCCGATCTCACCTATACGCTGGTCGATCCGCGCATCGATTTCGAGGCGCGCGGAGCCTGACATGGATCAGCGCGTCGCAACGGAAACTCCGGAACTTACCACCGTTGCCCCGGGCGGGCTGCTCGTACCGCCCGAGTTGCGCCCGCTCAAAATGTCGCCGCTCAATCGCCGGCGCTGGCAGAACTTCAAGGCCAACCGGCGCGGCCACGTGTCGTTTTGGTTATTCCTGGTGCTTTTTTTCGTCACGCTGTGTGCCGAGTTCATCGCCAACGATCGTCCCTACTTCATCAGCTACGAGGGCAAGTGGTACTTTCCGGTTTTCGTCACCTATCCGGAGACCACCTTCGGAGGCGATTTCGAAACCGCTGCCGACTATCGCGATCCGTACCTGCAAAAGCTGATCGCAGAGAAGGGCGGAACCATGATTTGGCCGCCGATTCGCTATTCCTACAACACCCACAATCTCGATCTACCGACACCCGCGCCCTCGCCGCCGACATGGATGTTGACCGAAGCGCAGTGCAAACAGGTCGTCGAACGCAAGGGGCTCAAGAGCTGCGGCGACCTGGAATACAATTGGCTCGGCACGGATGACCAGGGGCGCGATGTGCTGACCCGTATCATCTATGGCTTCCGCATCTCGGTGCTGTTCGGCCTCACCCTGACCGTCATCTCATCCATCATCGGCATAGCAGCCGGCGCGGTGCAGGGCTTTTTCGGTGGACTGACCGACCTCTTGGGCCAGCGTATAATCGAGATCTGGACCTCGGTGCCGCCGCTCTACTTGTTGCTGATCATTTCCTCAATGCTGGTGCCGGGCTTCTTTGTGTTGCTCGGAATCCTGCTGCTGTTCTCCTGGGTCTCGCTGGTCGGGCTGGTGCGCGCCGAGTTCCTGCGCGGCCGCAATTTCGAATACATCCAGGCCGCACGCGCGCTTGGCGTGTCCAACCGCGTGATCATGTTCCGGCATCTGCTGCCGAACGCCATGGTCGCGACCATCACGTTCCTGCCGTTCATCGTGTCATCGTCGGTCATGCAGTTGACCGCGCTCGACTTCCTCGGTTTCGGCTTGCCGCCAGGATCGCCGTCGCTGGGCGAGTTGCTCTCCCAGGGCAAGGCCAACATCCAAGCGCCGTGGCTCGGCATCACCGGATTTTTCACCGTCGCCATTATGCTTTCGCTGCTGATCTTTGTCGGCGAGGCAGTGCGCGACGCGTTTGATCCGCGCAAAGCGTTCGGGTGATTTGCGATGGACGCCACCACCCCTCCCCTGCTTTCGGTGCGCGACCTCTCGGTCGCATTTCGGCAAGGCGGACGCGAGACGCTGGCGGTCGATCGCGTGTCGTTCGACCTCGCCAAGGGTGAAACCCTGGCGCTGGTCGGGGAATCTGGCTCCGGCAAGTCGGTGACCGCACTCTCGATCATGAAGCTCCTGCCCTATCCGTCGGCGCATCATCCTTCGGGCGAGATCCAATTCAACGGTCGCGAACTGATTGCAATGACCGAGCGCCAAATGCGTCAGGTGCGCGGCGACGAGATCACGATCGTGTTCCAGGAGCCAATGACTTCGCTCAATCCGCTGCACACGATCGAACAGCAGATCGCGGAAATCCTGCTGCTGCACCGCGGACTCACCGGCGCCGCCGCTCGCACCCGCGTAATCGAGTTGCTGGGCCAAGTCGGCATCCGCGACCCGGAGGAACGGTTGGCAGCCTATCCGCACCAGCTGTCCGGCGGCCAGCGCCAGCGCGTGATGATCGCCATGGCGCTGGCGAACGAACCCGATCTGCTGATCGCGGATGAGCCCACCACCGCGCTCGACGTCACGGTGCAGGCGCAGATTCTAGGTCTCCTCAAAGAGATTCAGACGCGATGTGGGATGGCGATCCTGTTCATCACCCATGACCTCGGGATCGTGCGCAAGATCGCGGACCGCGTCTGCATCATGAAGCAGGGCAAGATCGTCGAGCACGGCGCGGTCGCGCAGGTGTTCCGTGCACCCCAGCACCCGTATACGTGCGAGCTCCTGGCGGCGGAGCCCAAGGGCAAAGCGCCGGAGCTCAATCCCGGCGGTTCGATCGTCATCAAGACCGACGACCTCAAGGTTTGGTTTCCGATCAAGCGCGGCGTGATGCGGCGAACCGTTGGTCACATCAAGGCCGTTGACGGTGTATCGATCGAGGTGCGCAAGGGAGAAACGCTCGGCATCGTCGGAGAATCAGGCTCAGGCAAAACCACACTCGGACTTGCGATCCTGCGGCTCATTTCCTCGCAGGGCCCGGTCGTGTTTCTTGGCGAGCCGATCCACGACCTTGGCTTCAAACGGATGCGGCCGCACCGCCGCGACATGCAGATCGTGTTCCAGGATCCCTATGGCTCGCTGTCGCCGCGCATGTCGATTGCAAACGTGATCGAGGAAGGGCTGTGGGTGCATCAACCCAACCTGACAGCGGCGGAGCGCGAGCAGAAAGTCGTGCGCGCCCTGACCGACGTCGGGCTCGATCCGGCGACGCGCTTCCGCTATCCGCACGAGTTTTCCGGCGGCCAGCGCCAGCGCATTGCCGTGGCGCGCGCCATCGTGCTGGAGCCGACGTTCGTGGTGCTCGACGAACCGACGAGCGCGCTCGACATGCTGATCCAGGCGCAGATCGTCGACCTGCTGCGCGATCTGCAGAAACGCCGGGAGCTCACCTACGTGTTCATCTCACATGATCTTAAAGTCGTCGGCGCGCTCGCGTGCCGGGTCATGGTCATGCGCAACGGCAAGGTCGTCGAAGAGGGCCCGGCGGGCGAGGTATTCGCCAATCCCAAAGATCCCTACACGCGCGCCCTGTTCGCGGCGGCGTTCAAGCTTGAGACCGCGCCCGAGGGTGTGGTGGCGCAGTAGCGGATGGGCCCGCCAATTACGCGCGAAGCTCTGGCCGACGCGCCGGCTGATGCATCGACCTCGCCGCCCGAGGTCCTAGCGCGTGGTTTCCACACTTTTGCGCATTACCAGGTCGCCGTGCGGCGCCACGATGGAACGGTCCTCTCGCTCGCACGCGACGTGCTGCACGTCGGCAAGGTCGTTGGCGTTCTCCCGGTCGACCCCGCGCGCAACGTGGTCGTGCTACTCCGCCAGTTCAGGCTCGCCGCGCATCTAGCCATAGGCCTCGGCGAGCAGACGGAGATCGTGGCCGGCCACGTGGAGGCGGGCGAGACGCCGCAACAGGCAGCGCGGCGCGAATGCATCGAGGAGATTGGCGTTGAGCCCCAGTCGTTGCACTTGCTCTTCCACTTTCTGCCGGCGCCCGGCGTTAACGATGAGTACACCGCGATGTTCCTCGGCATCGTCGACTCGACAAGAGTACCGGAGCTAGCGGGAGCGGCGCACGAATCCGAGGATACCCGACCACTGTGCGTCGATATCGATGTGGCGCTGGCTGCACTGGCAGACGGTCGGCTGCACAACGGGTATTTGATCATGGCGTTGCAGTGGTTGGCGCTTAATCGACACAGCATTGGCGCCTTCGCGGCGGGCGAGTTGAGCCATGACCGCTCCGACCCGTGACGGGAAGGGAGCGCTTGCGATCGTCGTAACCGGCTGGGACGCCGACGCGTGGGCCACCCGGTTCCGCACGTTCGCGCCCGACCGCGCTGCGTACGTCTGGCCCGATCGCATCGACGCGGCGCAGGAGGTCGCCTACGCATGCGCCTGGAAGCCACCTCCGGGCGCGCTCGCGGCGTTTCCCAATCTCAAGGCGATATTCTCGCTCGGGGCCGGCGTCGATCATCTCCTGCAGGATCAGACGCTACCACCGGTTCCGATCGTGCGCATCGTCGATCCCGATCTGACCTCCCGCATGGTTGAATATGTGCTGCTGCACGTGCTGATGGTGCATCGCCGGCAGCGCCTCTACGACGCGCAGCAGCTCGCGCGCATCTGGCGCGACCATGATCAGGCGCCCGCAAGCGACATCACGGTCGGCGTGATGGGGCTCGGCCGCCTTGGCAGCGCCGCCGCCTCGGCGCTCAAACAAATCGGCTTTCGCGTCGTGGGCTGGAGCAGCACGCCCAAATCGATTTCCGGTGTCGAGTGCCACCACGGCGGCGCCGCCCTCGATGAGTTCCTGGCACGCAGCGAAATCCTCGTGGTGTTGTTGCCGCTCACGCTGGCGACCGAAGGCCTGTTAAATCTGGCTCTGCTGCGCAAACTGCGGCGCGACGGATCACTGGGCGGCGCGCACCTGATCAACGTGGGGCGGGGGCGATTGCAGATCGACGCGGACATTCTGGCCGCCCTCGACGAAGGCGCGCTCGCCGGCGCGACGCTCGATGTGTTTCCGGAGGAACCATTGCCAGCTGCCAGTCCGTTGTGGGCGCATCCGCGCGTCGTGATCACACCGCACAACGCGGCCGCCTCGGACGCTCGCTTTCTAGTGAGCAACGTGCTGGCACAGATCGATCGACTGGAGCGCGGCGAGCCCGTGCAGAACCTCATCGATCGCGTCCGCGGCTATTGAGTTCTGTAACCGCGGTACCGCAGCGCGACGCATCACCGGCATTACTCCCTGCCATGCCTTGACGGGGCGGGTGGTGGTTGGCAGGGTCCGCCTGGCGATCGGGGGGATCGTGCGCTGATGATGAAGCCTGCTGAATTCCAGGCCCTGCGGCCGCTGGTATCTTGACGTGGCACCGGACGCGATTGCGGTCGCAACCGTTTCGCACGCCTACGCGCAGCCGGACGCAGGCGTGGTCAAGACCCTCAATGCTGTCTCGCTGGGCGTGCGCAAGGGCGAGCTCTTGTGCCTCATCGGTCCGAGCGGGTGCGGCAAGAGCACGTTGCTCAACATCATCGGCGGCCTGGTGCCGCCGGCTGCGGGCGAGGTTCGGGTCAACGGGCATCCCGTGCACGGGCCGACTCCCAAGGAGATCGCCTATGTGTTCCAGGAGAATACTTTGTTCCCCTGGAACACGATCCTCGACAACATCATGGTCGGCCTCGAATTTCAGGGCGTGCCGGCAGCGGAGCGGCGCGAGCGTGCCATGGACGCGATCGAGGCCGTGGGGCTCACGGATTTCGCCAACAACTATCCGCATCAGCTCTCGGGCGGAATGAAGCAACGCGCCTCGCTCGCGCGCGCGCTCAGCCTGCGCACCGACATTCTGTTGATGGACGAGCCGTTTGCGGCGCTCGACGAGCAGACCCGCACCTACCTGGGCGAAGAACTGTCGGTGCTGCTGGCCACCACCAACAAGACGATCGTGCTCGTCACGCACAGTCTCTCGGAGGCCGTGTTCCTGGCGGATCGCGTGGTGGTCATGACGGCGCGGCCGGCCGAGATCAAGGCCACCATCGAGGTTAAGGCGGCGCATCCGCGCGAGCCGAGTTTTACGACCTCGTCGGCATTTTCCGATCTGCGCAACGAGCTCTACGCGCTGCTGCGTAGCGAGATCGAGAAGACCGTCGGCGGCTTCGTCGGCAACGCCGCAGCGCGCGACCGCGAGCGGCGCGCCGTCGCGGGTCAGCGCGACAGCGTGATCGGACGCGCCCGATGAAAACCGCCAAATTCGACTGGCAGGCGCGCGCGATCCAGGCTGCGTTCGTGATCGTGGTGATCGGGCTCTGGTACTACGTCGGGCGCAAAGGCCTCGTCAGCCCGATATTTCTCCCCAAGCTTCCGAACGTGCTCGACAAGTTCGTCGGGATCGTGCAGTCGAGCACATTCTACGGCAACCTCGGCGTCACGCTGTTCGAGTTCTTGGTCGCGGTCGTGATCGCGAGCACCTGCGGATTGACGATCGGATACCTGGTCGGCCGCTCGCGCTATGCGGTTGTGGTGTTCGAACCGCTGCTCGCCAGTGTGTTTGCGGTTCCGCTCGTGGTGTTTCTGCCGCTGTTCATCTTGTTTTTCGGCATCGGGTTCGAATCGAAGATCGCCTTCGGCGCCGCCTATGCGTTCTTTCCGATCGCGCTCAACACCATCGGCGGCATCAGCCAGGTCGACCCGCGCTTCGTCACGGTAGCGCGCTCGATGGGCGCCAGCGAGCGGCAGCTGTTCCGGCGCGTGCTGTTGCCGGCGGCACTGCCGGTGATCGTGACCGGCCTGCGGATCGGCTGCACCATCGGGTTCCTGGCGATCCTGGGCAGCGAGATGATCGCCGGGCTGCGCGGGCTTGGCAGCCGCATCGTAAGCCTCGCCGAGGGCATGAACACAGCCGAGATGTTCGCCTACATCGTGTTCGTGATCATCCTGGCGATGATCCTCAACGTCACGTTGAGCCAGATGCAGCGCCGGTTTGGCGAACGGCGGGAGGTCGCGTGAGCGACACCGCCGTTACCTCACCCCCGCGGGGCGCGGGGGAACCTGCGTCTGCCGCGTGGGTTTTCCTGCGGCGCAATCCAGCCGTTGCGCGACTCGGCGTCGTGGTCCTGGTATTTGTCCTCTGGGAGCTCGCCGGTCACACCGTGCTCGATCCCAATTTTCTCAGCCCGCCGTCCGCAATCATCCAGGCGATGCCGCGCGTGCTCGGCGATCCCGGCGTGCAGACCGCACTGCAGGCCTCGTTCATCGAGCTTGTCATTGCGTTCGTGCTGGCGGTCGTCGCCGGCATTGTGATCGGGCTGCCGATCGGACTCAGCAGCTTTGCCCGCCGCGCCACGCTACCGCTGGTGTTGCTGTTGTACGCGATCCCGCAAGTGACGATCCTGCCGCTCTTCGTGCTCTATTTCGGCATCGGCGCCGGCTCCAAGATCGCGTTCGGCGCGAGCCACGGCATCTTTCCGATCATCCTCAACGTGATCGCTGGCGTTCAAAGCGTGGAGGCGGCGCACCTCACGGCGGCCCGCTCCATGGGCGCGACCCGGCTGCAGACGATCCACCGGGTCGTGCTTCCGCACATGACGCCGAGCCTGTTCACCGGCCTGCGGCTCGCGATGTCGGGAACGCTGCTCGGCGTCCTTCTGGCCGAGCTCTATGTCTCAACCGGAGGGGTCGGCTACTACGCCCGCATCTTTGCGGACAGCTTTGATCCGCCGGCGACGTTCGCGCTCGTCGCCATGCTGGCGCTGATGGCCGTGGTGCTGAACGAAACCGTGCGGCTCGCGGAACGGCGCGCCTCATTCTGGCGCGCGCATCGTCACTGAACGAACTTGGTGGTGAACATCTGCGCGTCGGTAGGCTCCTGCTCAAGAATGTGCATATCAACCAGCGACGACTTGATCACCTTGATGGCTTCCGGGTCGAAGCGGCCGTTGTCCTGCATCATGGCGATCTCGATGTCATAGGCGCGACTGACGACGTCCTTATCGAGCTTGAGCACGCGTGCCGAGATCTCGACGCTCTTGTCCTTGTTGGCCTTGATCCAGGCGATGGTCTCGAACCATCCCGCAAGGAAACGCTTGATCAAATCCGGATTCTTGTCGATCAGCTCGTCGCGCGCATAGATCACGTGGGTGTGAAATTTCGGCGCGAACGCCCCCATGTTGGCGATGATCTTGGCTTCCTTTTTCTCGACCAGCATCATGCTGGTCTCGGTTGCGAGCATGATGCCATCGACCTGACCGGTCTTGAACGCCGCGTAATTGGTTTCGAAACTGCCGAGCGGCACCGCCACGAGGTCGTTGTACTTCCAGCCCTGCGCGAGCGCGGCACGGTGGAGCAGCCATTCGGTCAAAGAGCCGACGGTGGTGACGGCGAATTTCTTGCCCTTCATCTCCTTGATGTCGTTGTAAGGCGCGTTGGCGCCGATCACGATCGAGATATTGTCGGGCGGGCCCGCGAACGCCGCGACCGCCTTGGCGGGCACGCCCTTGGCCGCAAAGCCCATGCCGGGGCCGCTGCCCAGCGCGAAATCGACGCCGTTTGCGGCCAAGGCCTGCTGCACCTTAGCGTCGCCGCCGAAGCTCGTGATATCGAGCTTGAGCCCGTGCTTCTCCCAGATCCCGGTTTCAACACCGATGTCGAGCGGCGTGAACGTCCATGCGATCGGCACTGATTTCCCGACCCGGATGGTATCGAGCGCGTAAGCGGGCTGAAAGCTCAGCGCCACCGCGGCCGCCACGGCGGCGATTGCGACCCTCGATGTCATTGCGTCCCTCTCTGCGCCCCGCTTTTGTCGGTTGTCTGCCAATCATAGTACATGATCGCGGCAGCGATCCATGCGACGGGCGGACGCCGTGTGGACGAGAGTTCGGTTCGCTTGGATGAGCATTTGCGGCCCTTGGATGAGAATTTGCCGGGCATTTCCTCATCCAACCAACATACTGACAACACAAATCTTTTTGTTCGGAATCGGCTTGGATGAGAATTTGCGCCGGAGACGTGATGAATGCAAAAAAGGGCGCCGGAGACGGCCGTCATCCCAGCGTTGCGAGCTCGGCTCCGTCCATCGCATAGCTCGCAAACAGGAAATCCCGGATTCCCACGAGGCCGTCGTCGGACCACGTTAGCAGGATGAAGTACTTGGTGCGGTCGGACGCCTCGTTCGGATCGCTCACCAGGATGGCTGGACGCCGCTCCACGAATCCGGGAACAAAACGCCAGTTGTGCACGCGCCCATAGTTGGTGAAGTAGGCGCCCACCTCGGTGCGGCCGGCTAGGCGAAGCCTGTTGACCAGATCAAGCTTCACGTCGTCGGCTAACATGCTGCGCACGGTGTCGAAATCGCGCGCATTGAAGCGCTCGACGTAGGTCGTCAGCCGGGCGCGGTCCTGCTCGGAGAGCGCGGGCGGCGGACGATCGTCGGGCTCTTGCGCCAACTCGCGCAGCCGCATGCGCCCGCGCTGCAGCGCCGATTTGACCGCCGCGACGCTGCTGCCCATGACCTCGCCGACTTCCTGCGCGGAATGACCCAGCACGTCGGTGAGAATGACGACGCTGCGCTGCGCCGCCGGAAGCCGCATAAAGGTGAGCAAGCTCGCCGCCGCGATTTGATGATCGCGAACGGGATCCGCCGGATCAGCAATCATATCCATGTCCTCGTGCGCATGCGCGGCGTCCTGGCGCGCCCGCCGCCGCAGATA
>DATIPA010000014.1:0-18179 GCA_035472475.1 Xanthobacteraceae bacterium
AGCGCAACTCACCCTGCGTGATCATTCAGGGCGGCGACGAGCACGCCCGCGGTGAAGTCCAGATCAAGGACCTGATCGAAGGTGCGCGCGCCGCGACCGCGATCGCATCCAACCAGGAATGGCGCGAGAGCCGCCCGGCGCAGTTCGCGGTACCGGAGGCCAAGCTGATCGAAGCGGTGCGCGAAGTGCTGGCGCGCCACCGGGTCAAGTGGGATTGACCGCAGCCGGTCACGTTAACCTTTCCCCGGATCCCGGTCGAACCTCGTGCCAAGGCGTGCTAGAAGCCCGCCGTCGCGATGAGCAACAAATATTAACCATGCCGGCACCACGACAGCCTGACGCACGCGCCAACGCGTTGATCGCGGCCTATGAGCTTGCCGGTTACGTCCGCGTCGAACCCCCGATTCTGCAGCCGGCCGAGCCGTTTCTCGACCTCTCGGGCGAGGACATCCGGCGCCGCATGTTCCTGATCGCGGATGCCGCCAACACCGAGCTATGTCTGCGGCCCGACCTGACGATCCCGGTTGCCTGCGACTACCTCGCGTCCCCGGATGCCGGCAAGCCGGCAAAATATTGCTACCTGGGTCCAGTGTTTCGCGATCTCGGCGCGCGCTCGGCGGAGCTCATGCAGGCCGGGATCGAATCGTTCGGACGCGCCGATACCGCGGCCGCGGACGCCGAGACCATCGCGCTCGCCCTCGAAGCGACCGCCCGCTACGGGCTCGGTGCGCCTGACATTCGCATGGGCGACGTCGGCCTGTTTGCTGGACTGATCGAAAGTCTCGATCTCGCGCCCGCCTGGCAGCGCCGGCTGATCAAGGATTTCAATCGCAAGACAACGCTTGCCCACGACCTCGAGCGGCTCGCGCTCGGCAGCGGCGCGCGCCCCGAATACCACGGCGTGCTGGCGGCGCTCGCCAACTCCGACCCGGCGGCTGCACACGCGTTTGTCACCGATTTGCTCTCGATTGCCGGCATCACCACGGTCGGCGGCCGGTCGGTCGGTGAAATCGCGGACCGTTTCCTGGAGCAGGCCGCGCTCGGCGCCGCCGCGCTACCGCAGGAGACGCGAATGCTGATCGAGCGGTTCCTGTCGGTTGCAGGCGATCCCCGCGCGGCGGCTTCGAGCCTGCGGGCGCTCGCCCGCGACGCCAGCATCGGCCTCAACCCGGTGCTCGATGCGTTCGAGGAGCGCAACGCGTTGCTCGCCAAGCGCGGCCTAGCGCTGCAATCAGTCAAATTTGCAACCGCGTTCGGACGTGGCTTCGACTACTACACCGGCGTCGTATTCGAACTGCACGATCCGGCCGGACGCGCCGACGGGCAGCTGGTGGCGGGGGGCCGCTACGACGGTCTGCTGGCGCGGCTCGGCAATGTCGCGCTTCCGGCGGTGGGCTTCGCCATCTGGATCGAACGGCTGGCCGCCCTCGGGAGCCGCGCATGAGCGCGTTGGTGATCGCAGTTCCGGCCAAGGGGCGCCTGCAGGACAACGCCGAGGCGTTCTTTGCGCGCGCCGGGCTCAAGCTGGTGCAGCCGCGCGGCGTGCGCGAGTACCGTGGCTCGATCGAGGGCTACGAGGGCATCGAAGTCGCGTATCTGTCCGCGGCCGAGATCACCCAGCAGCTCGGCCAGGGTGCCGTGCACCTAGGCATCACGGGCGAGGATCTCGTACGTGAGATGATCCCCGAGGCCGACGCCAAAGTCGTGTTGATTGAAGGTCTCGGCTTCGGCCACGCCAACGTCGTGGTCGCGGTGCCGCAAGCCTGGATCGACGTGCGCAACATGGCCGATCTTGACGATGTGGCGACGGCGTTTCGGCACAAGCGGGATCGCCGCATGCGGGTAGCGACCAAATACGTCAACCTGACCCGCGACTTCTTTGCCGGCCACGGCGTTGCCGACTATCGGATCGTCGAAAGCTCGGGCGCGACCGAGGGCGCGCCCGCCGCCGGCACTGCCGAACTGATCGTCGACATCACGTCGACCGGCGCGACGCTCGCCGCCAACGGCCTCAAAGTCATCGAGGACGGCACCATCCTGCGCTCGCAGGCAAACCTCGTCGCCGCGCGCGGCGCCACCTGGAGCGCGAAGGTGCGCACGACCGCGCGGATCGTGCTTGACCGCATCGCCGCGCATCTGCGCGCGCGTGAGTTTCGCGAAGTGCGAACACGCTTTGCTGGTTGCGATGAAAAGCTCATGGCCGCGGCCAGGCAACGCTTCGGCATTGCAACCCCGTTCGGCGGGCCCACCTCGTCGGGCATGCTGACCTTGCATTGTCCGCCGCGCGAGATCCACGCGCTGGCGAGCTTCCTGCGCGATCACGGCGCGCAGTCTGTGGTGATCGCGGACATCGACTACGTGTTCACCGCCGAAAATGCGCTGTACGCACGGCTGGAAGCCGCGCTCACGTAGCGGATATGCGCGACGAACGATTGAGGACCGAACGCGGAGCTAGACGATCTGCCGTCCGTTGTCCGCTTGCTGTCCGTCTTCTGCCGGCCGGGGCCTGAACACCACAAAATGCGACAGCGAGAAATTGAGCAGGAAGCTGACGCCGATTGCCAACACCTTGGCGACCAGCACCGGGACGAAATAGGACGCAATCCAAAGCATTGCTGTATTGCCGACGAGACCGGCGATGCCCGACGCCACGAACTTGGCATACGCGCGCAGCGTCAACTTGCGCCCGGACTCCGCCGCGAAGGTAATGGAAGAGTTGAGCACATAGGAGCAAGACACGGCGACCATCCAGGACAGGATATTCGCCGGCACCAGAGGCAGTCCAAACACCTTGTAGGCGGTCGCGAATACCCCGAAATCCACCGCCGTGTTGACGACGCCAATGATCGCGAACGTGCCGGCCTTGCGTATCAACGCGAGCCGCGCGAGCACCGCGTCGATCAGCGCGCGGACGTGGTCCGAGGGGCGGAACGGCATCGTCATTCCATTGGCATAGCACGCCCCGCCGATACCGCCGAGCGCGTCGACTGGGCGACAGATATCGACAATTGCGCTATGAATATCAACAAGATCGAAAGGCCGTGTAATGGTTGCGCCCAGTTCTGAGCGAAGCACCACGCCGATTCCGGCGACCGATGCCGCCGCCGGGCTGTCGATTGTCGTTCCGCTGTTCAACGAAGCCGCCGGACTTGTTCCGTTTCATGCGCGGCTTGCCGAGTGCGCCCGCGCCTTGTGGGAGAAACGCGGCCTTAAATGCGAGATCGTCTACGTCGATGACGGCAGCACCGATTCGACCCGCGTGATTGCAAACCAGTTGCCGGCAACCGGAACGGACGTGCAGGTCGTCTCGCTCTCGCGCAACTTCGGCAAGGAGGCGGCGCTGCTTGCGGGCCTCGACTACGCGCGCTTCGGGGCTGTGCTGTTCATCGATGGCGACGGACAGCATCCGCCGGCGCTGATCGACACCCTGGTCGGACATTGGCTCGAGGACGGCTACGACGTCGTCTTCACGGCCAAGGAGCACCGCGCTCACGAGTCGATCGGCCGCAGGCTTGGCATCAAGGCGTTCTATTCGCTCATCAACTGGGGCGCGCGCCAAAAAATTCCAGAGGACGCCAGCGACTTTCGGCTGCTGTCGCCACGTGCTGCGGGAGCGCTGCGGCAATTGCCCGAGCGCAACCGCTTTTTCAAAGGGCTGGCGAGTTGGATCGGCTTTCGTCAGAAGCGGGTCGACTACCGTCCGGACGAGCGGATGCACGGCAGCACCAGCTGGAACCTGCGCGCCTTGCTCGCGCTGTCCGTTGAAGCGCTGACGTCATTCACGATCGCACCGCTGCGGCTTGCAAGTCTGCTCGGATCGCTGCTCGCGGCCGGCGCGCTGGTGTTCGGTGGTTGGATGCTGGTCGAGGCCGTTGTGCACGAGCGCACGGTGCCGGGCTATTATTCGTTGATCATCAGCCTGATGGTGATCGGCGGCGTGCAGCTGCTGATGATCGGCATCATGGGTGAATACCTCGGCAAGATCCTCTCGGAGATCAAGGCGCGGCCGCCCTACTTCGTGGCAGAGCACAGCGTGCGCGATGCCGCGAGCGCCGAGCAATCACGCACCGCCGCGGAATAGCGCACGATGGGTGACGCGGCCGCGCGCACGCAGGCTTCCGGCAGCCGCGCCGACAGGCCTGCGGTGGATCGATACATCTGGCTCGTCGCCGACGACTACGGGATCTCGCGGGCGGTCAACGCTGCGATCCGTGACCTGATGGCACTCGGGTCGATCAACGCGACCTCGGTCATGGTTGTCGCGTCGGGTTTCGACGATGAGGAAGCCGCAAAGCTCAGCGCGTCGCGCGGCGACGGCGCCGTCGGGCTTCATCTGACGCTGACCGCGCCGTTCCGGCCGCTCAGCGCCGGCTATGGTCCGACGCACGACGGCGCGTGGCTTTCGCTTGGTGAGACCTTCGTTGCCTCAATGTTGCGGCGACTCAACGCCCAGGCTTTGACGGAGGAAATCGCGGCCCAGATCGCGCGGTTCACCACCGCTTTCGGCCGTCCGCCTGATTTCATCGACGGCCATCAGCACGTGCACCTGTTTCCGCAGATCGGCAGGTGCGTGCTTTCGGTGGCACGGCAATCCGTGCCCGGTGCGTGGGTGCGCCAATGCGGGCACGCAACCTTTTCCCTGTCTGATCGCAAAGCCGTCGCACTCGACGCGTTGAGCCGGCGGTTCCGCAAGCGCGCGCAAGCGTCAGGTGTGCGCACCAACCCGGCCTTCGCCGGCACTTATGATTTTCGTTCGAGCGCTGATTTTGCCGATTTATTCGCGTCCTTTCTCGATGATCTGCCGGACGGGGGTGTGATCATGTGCCATCCCGGGCAGGTTGACGCGGAACTTGCCCGCAACGACACGCTCACGACCTTGCGCGAACGCGAATATGCGTTTTTCAAGGGCGAAGCATTTCGCGATCTGCTGGCGCGGCGTGGGTACGGCCTCGTGGGACAGCGCGTGCGCCCGGGAAGCTAGGATATTTTCCCGGCCTACGTTCGCCCGATCGGGAATTTTTCTCCTGCGGTTTTTGGTCCCCTGGTCACGTCCGGCGCTTCTCCCCATATCGCTGCGGGAGCGCATAGCTCCCCGAGGAGACGACCGATGACCCCACAGGAACGTGAGCTTGTCACCGCGCTGTTCGACCGTTTGGCGGCGCTCGAGCAGAACCCCCGTGACCCCGAGGCAGAGCGCCTCATTGCACAGGGGGTGGCACGTGCCCCGCACGCCATCTACCCGCTGGTCCAGACCGTTCTGTTGCAGGATGAGGCGCTCAAGCGGGCCAACACGCGCATCGAGGAACTGGAAGGCAACGCCAGCGAACCGCGCGGCGGGAGCTTTCTGGACGCGGTTCGCAACACCGTGTTGGGACAGGCGGCTGGGAGTGCCCGTAGTTCCGTTCCCTCGGTACGCCCGAGCGGCGTTTGGAACACCGGTCAGGCGAGCTATGGCGCGGCGCCACAGCCCATGCCGAGCCCGATGACGCCGGGCCCGATGGCCGGCGCAGGCGGGTCCTTCCTGGGTACTGCCGCCGCAGCCGCGGTCGGGATGATCGGGGGCAGCCTGTTATTCAACGGGATCCGCGGGCTGATGGCCGGCGGCCATCCGGCCGCGTTCGGAAGCGATGCCTTGGCCGCGCAACCGAACTCACCCTGGGGAAACGATGCGTCGGGGAGCGATCTCGCGCGCGCGGCCGGCGTTGACGATGTCGGTGCCAACCAGTTTGCGCCCGACGACAGTGTGCGCAGCGCTGGACTGTTCGACACCGGGTCCGACAACGATCCCGACTATCTGAACGACGATCTAGCGGGTAGCGATTTTGGCGGTGACGGAACGAGCGACGCCTGAGCCGCGCGCGGTCTGAAGGTCATGTGCGGCCCGTACGGGTCGCACATTTACGCGCGTATCGGCCTTCAACCTAATAACTCACGTCAAACTGATCTTGGAAATCCTCGGCCGCGTTGGTGCCGGCCGCAGCACCACCGTACATGTACATCCGGCCGCCCTGATGATACATCACCGTCGGGCGGCTCAGTTCGACGGCGCCGCGCTTGAGCGCCGCTTCATGCTTCTCGGCGCTCACTTTCGTATTCGATTTATGCACGGTGCCGTTTTTGCCGACGTAGATCGCTTCACCTTCCTCGAGGCTCGTCACAGGACTCGATTTGGATTGCGCCTGCGCGAACGCGATCATCGCCAGGGTGGCGATCAAGACGACGACGCCCCCGAACGTTGCCTTCAAAGTCGACATCAACTTCTCCTTTGTGAGGTTCACAACTCCAGCGCGGATTTGAGCGCGCCGTAGTCAAACAAAAGCGAGCGGCCGGTTGCCCGTCGCCGCTCGCGTTGAAGAGAGAACTCGATCAGGCGATCGAGCGTGTTTCTCAATAGTCGACGTCGAACTGATCCTCGAAGTGCTGAGACGACTTCTCGTTGGCGTTATCCTGCAGCATGTAGAGCTTGCCGCCCTGCTTGTAGATCACGGTGCCGCCCGGAATCTCCTTGGCGCCCTTTCCCATGGCGGCGGTGTGCTTGGCAGCCGACACCTTGCTGTTGGACTTGTGCACCGTGCCGGTCTTCGGGCTGACCATGATGGCCTCGCCTTCGCCGATGGTCGTCGCTGGCGTCGACTTCTTGGTCTGCGCCATGGCGGCCGTCGACAGGCAGATCACAACGGCTGTTCCCGCCGCCAACAACGCCTTGGTGGAAACTGACATCAGACTTCTCCTCGTATTCTGGTTGCGCCCCCCCGGCGGCGGACAGCATCCGACCCGGTACGGCGGCGGCAGACTAGCCTAACTGGGCAGGGACAAAAATACCCCCGGCCAAGAAAAAACGAAGATTTGTTCTTGTGCGCGGCGCGGGGCTTTGGCTGGTCAACCAGGCGAGGGTGCGCGGGTCCTGAGGCGTCAGACCTTGGCGGTAGACGACGCTGGTTCGGCGTGCCTGACTGCCACGTCAAAGATCATGCCCGACGGCCCGGGACGCTGCGACACGACGATCTGGTCCTGTGGATCGACCCGACCCATGTCGACTTCGCGGTCGGGCAACACCGCGATCATCCGTGGCCCGATGCGAACGAAAACCAGCTGTCCGCGCTCGGCGCCGTCGATAGCCCATTGCTTGATGCGGGCAAAGTAGGGCGGCTTGGTCCACGCATTTGGAAAGCTTGGATCGACGCCGATTTGGAGGTGAATTCCGTTTTGTTGCAGGTAAACGACAAACTTGGATTTTTCCGGCTTCCATTCCGGGCCGAAGCTCGCGTCCTGCATCCACGAGCAGTAAAACGCACGGCATGAGGAGGGCCGATCCGCGTAGATGTTGCATCCTTTTCCAGTGACGGCGTGACGACACCATACACCTGCGGGCTTTTCGAACTCTTTGATGTACGGCACCTTGCAGCACATCATGCAGGATCCGCAGGCCCGGCCCGGCACCAGTTGCGGCGCTGCGGGCGGCTGCGCACCCGCGTGGTCCGGTGGATGTCCCGATTGGTCCAAAGCTGATGACCTCGCCCGTCGCTGTGCTGCACCGATACAATAGCAAGAGCCGCGCAAGGAAGGAACCTCATGCCTCAAAGCCGCATCTTAACGACGCACGTCGGCAGCCTCATCCGCCCGACCGAACTGACCGCCTTTCTGCTCAAGCAGCAGAACGGCGAAGCAATCGATACCGCAGCGTATGAGGCGTGTTTGCGCGCGTCGGTCGCGGAGGTGGTGCGCAAGCAGGCGGAGATCGGCATCGACATCATCAGCGACGGCGAGTTTGGCAAGAACATCAGCTGGTCACGCTACGTGCTCGAGCGGTTGAGCGGGTTCACGGAGCGGCAAGGGGGCGGCGTCGGCTCGATCCGCGCTACCGCCGGAAAGGACCGGCGTGATTTCGCGGAATTCTATGCCGAATACGAAGCCGCTTACGGCTTTGTCGGCATGGGCCGCTCATTCGCGCGCACCGGGTTATGGTCGGTGACCGGCCCGATCAGCTATACCGGTCATGCAGCGATCGCGCGCGACATCGATGATTTCAAGCAAGCGCTCGCCGGCGTCAGGGTCGACGACGCGTTCCTTCCGGTGGTCGCTCCGGCCAGCGTCGCTCCCGAGCGGGGTGAGGAATACTACAAGAACTCCGACGAGTCGCTAATCGCGATCGCACGCGCGCTGCGCGACGAGTACAAAGCGATCATTGATGCCGGCTTAACGCTGCAGATCGACGATGCGTTCCTAGCAACGTTCTACGACGTAATGGTACCGCCGCATACATTCGCGGAATACAAGGCTTGGGCGAGCTTCCGCGTCGATGCCACCAATGAAGCAATCAAAGGCCTCCCGCCCGAACGCATTCGCTACCACGTTTGCTGGGGCAGCTGGAACGGACCGCACACCAACGACGTCGCGCTGAAGGATATCGTCGACCTGATCCTGCGGATCAATGCCGGCGCCTATTCACTGGAGATGGCCAATCCCCGGCACGAACACGAGTGGCGGGTGTGGGAACACGTCAAACTACCGGACGGAAAGGTGCTGTTGCCGGGCGTCGTCACCCATTCAACCAATATTGTCGAGCATCCCGAGCTGGTCGCGGAACGCATTGTGCGGCTGGCAAAACTGGTCGGACGTGAGCGCGTGATCGCTTCGACCGATTGCGGCTTTGCGCAAGGACCGTTCACCCGCAGGGTGCATCCTTCGATCCAATGGGCGAAACTCAAGTCGCTGGTGGAAGGCGCTCGGCTTGCGAGCAAAGCGCTGTGGTAACGGCCTTCACGCCTTGGGGGCGCAGCGCACCAGGATTTGGGTGCCGTAGCGGCCCGCGATCTCGGGATCGACCCATTTGAGGATCAGGACCCGCCCGTCATACGAGACGACTTCGCGATCGTCGGATCCGCCCGGTTGGGCGCCTGGTCCAATGAAGGTCTTGCCGTCCTGGTTCGCCTTGATCTGGACCTCGACAATGTTGGGGCTGTCATGGGTCAGCATCAACAGTCCGCCGTTGCTGCCGGCGCTGATCACATAGGGCTGTTTACACTGACCTTTGGTGATGGCCTCGGTGCGGGCGCGGTCCTCCTCGCGGTGATAGGCGCCAAGTCCCCAGCGGCCAATCACGTCCGACGGCGAAATGCTGGGTTTGGGGGGCGGGCCCGTCAGCGCCGCGGAGGGCGCATTCTGGGTGCCGGCGCATCCCGCGAGCGCGACCGCCACGGCCACCACAACGGCCAGCGACGGCGCGGACAAACGGACCATTCGCATCTCTCCTGCAACTACGGTAGTTTGCTGAGGGCCGCACCCGAGTGCAAGCCGCATCGCGGGGGGTTTTTCCGCGTCCTCGGGATCATGGCGCCGAACTGATAAAATTCTGCCAATGAGCCTCGGTGGCCAGCTCCGGCTTGACAGGCCGGTGGGCAGGCCATATTTCCGGCGCGGACGGTTGGCACTCGCGTGCCGAGACTGCCAGCGCCACTCGAACCAACCTTCATTTCAAGCTCAAAGCCCGTTCACAAGCAGGCAAGAGGAAGCCATGGCCAAACTCAAGTTCCGCCCGTTGCACGACCGCGTGGTCGTCAAGCGCATTGAAGCCGAGGACAAGACCGCCGGCGGCATCATTATTCCCGATACCGCTAAAGAGAAGCCGATGCAGGGCGAGATCGTCGCCGTCGGGCCCGGCGGACGCGACGAGAAGGGCAAACTGATCCCGATCGACGTTAAGGCCGGCGACAAGGTTCTGTTCGGCAAGTGGTCGGGCACCGAGGTGAAGCTCGACGGCGACGAACTCCTGATCATGAAGGAGTCCGACATCATGGGCGTGATCGCCTGACAGATTCGCGGAGAAAATCCCAATGGCTGCCAAGGACGTCAAATTCTCGACCGATGCGCGCGACCGCATGCTGCGCGGCGTCGACACTCTCGCCAACGCGGTGCGTGTGACGCTCGGCCCGAAGGGGCGCAACGTCGTACTCGACAAATCGTACGGCGCACCGCGCATCACCAAGGACGGCGTGACCGTCGCCAAGGAAATCGAGCTTGAAGACAAGTTCGAGAACATGGGCGCCCAAATGGTGCGCGAGGTCGCCCAGAAGACCAATGACAACGCCGGCGACGGTACGACGACCGCGACCGTGCTCGCTCATGCGATTGTTCGTGAGGGTGCCAAGGCGGTGGCCGCCGGTATGAACCCAATGGATCTCAAGCGCGGCATCGACACCGCGGTTCAGGCGGTGGTCAAGGACATCGAGAAGCGCAGCAAGAAGGTCGGCTCCTCCGCCGAGGTCGCCCAGGTCGGCACGATTTCGGCGAACGGCGACGCCAACATCGGCAAGATGATTGCCCAGGCTATGCAGAAGGTCGGCAACGAAGGCGTGATCACGGTCGAGGAAGCCAAGGCGCTCGAGACCGACGTCGAGATCGTCGAGGGCATGCAGTTCGATCGCGGCTATCTGTCGCCCTATTTCATTACTAACGCCGAAAAAATGGTGGCCGAGCTCGAGGACCCCTACGTCCTTCTGCACGAGAAAAAGCTTTCGGCGCTGCAGGCCATGTTGCCGGTGCTGGAAGCCGTCGTGCAGACCGGCAAGCCGCTGCTGATCGTCGCCGAGGATATCGAGGGTGAGGCGCTCGCAACGCTGGTGGTGAACAAGCTGCGCGGCGGCCTCAAAGTGGCGGCCGTGAAAGCCCCCGGCTTCGGTGATCGTCGCAAAGCCATGCTGGAGGACATCGCGATCCTCACCGGCGGCCAGCTGATCTCGGACGATCTCGGCATCAAGCTCGAGAGCGTGACCTTGCAGATGCTCGGCCGCGCCAAGAAGGTCATCATCGAGAAGGAAAAGACCACGATCGTCGACGGCGCAGGGAAAAAGAAGGACATCGAAGCCCGCGTCGCCCAGATCAAGGCGCAGATCGAGGAGACCACCTCCGACTACGACCGCGAGAAGCTGCAGGAGCGGCTGGCGAAGCTCGCCGGCGGCGTCGCGGTGATCCGGGTCGGCGGCGCCACCGAGGTCGAGGTCAAGGAGAAGAAGGACCGCGTCGATGACGCGCTCAACGCCACCCGCGCCGCGGTCGAAGAAGGAATCGTGCCGGGCGGCGGCGTCGCGCTGCTGCGCGCCAAGAAGGCGGTGGGACGGCTGACCCACGATAACCCCGATGTGCAGGCCGGCATCAACATCGTGCTGAAAGCGATCGAAGCGCCGTTGCGCCAGATCGCCGAAAACTCGGGTGTCGAGGGCTCGATCGTTGTCGGCAAGATCATGGAATCGAAGTCGGAGACGTTCGGTTTCGACGCCCAGACCGAGACCTATGTGGACATGGTCGAAAAAGGCATCATCGATCCGGCGAAGGTCGTGCGCCGCGCCCTGCAGGATGCAGCCTCGGTAGCGGGCTTGCTGGTGACAACCGAGGCCATGGTCGCTGAACTGCCAAAGGAAAAGCCAGCCATGCCGGCGATGCCGGGCGGCGGCGGAATGGGCGGCATGGATTTCTAAGGAAATCCGAGCTTGCCAGAGGACTCGGGGCGCGGCGCGAGCTGCGCCCTTTTTTGCTGGTAGACCCTTACTTCGCCGCGACATAGGCTAGGAGGCCGGCGTAGGAGGACGACTGATGCGCATCAGATATCAACGGACGTGCCATCGCATTCTTGCCGCGAGCGCAGCTCTGGCCTTTTCGGCCGCCCTCGGCCACGCACAACAACCGACACCCGCCGCGCCTGCGCCTGCCGCACCGGCCCCGATACCGTTCGTCCCCGCCTCCACACCGCAACAAGAGGAACTGCGCCTCCTGCTCGCCAAACGCTACCCCGGCAAGACGCACGTATTGCCGGCGACTTTGGAAACGACGCAATGGGGCTGGTTCAACAATGCGCAGCCGCCCGTGCTGCACGTGAATTCCGGCGACACCATCATCTTTGAAACGATGATGCATTCGCACAACCAGGTCGTGCCGGGCGCCACCATCGAGCAGATCAAGAAGCTGCGGACCGATTTTCCCGGGCGTGGGCCGCACACATTGACGGGGCCGGTCTACATCGAAACTGCCGAGCCCGGCGATGTGCTCAAGATCTCGATCAACCGAATTGTGCCGCGGGCCTACGCGACCAATTTCAACGTCCCCGGCATGTTTGGTCAGTTCCCCGATAAATTTCCCGACGGGCAGGTCAAATATTTCTATCTCGACCTCGAGCGTAAGGTGGCGGAATTCGCGCCTGGAATCGAAATTCCGCTGGCGCCGTTTCCTGGCACGCTCGGCGTCGCACGCGCCGAGCCCGGGCAGTACAGCTCCGTGCCGCCCGGTCCGTATGCCGGCAACATCGACGTTCGCGACCTCACCGAAGGCGCCAGTCTCTACGTTCCCGTGTTCGTCAAGGGAGCGCTGCTGTGGACCGGCGATTCCCACGCCGCCCAGGGCAATGGCGAGATCAATCTGACCGCGCTTGAAACCGCGTACAAGGAAATGAGCGTCACCGTCGACGTCATCAAGACCATGAAACTCGACTGGCCGCGCATTGAGACAAAAGACGCGTGGATCACGCTTGGAATCGACCGCGATCTCAACAAGGCGCTGGATCTTCTGAAGGCGCAGACCACCAAGCTGTTGACCGAGCAACGCAACGTCGGCGCCGAGGCCGCCAACAAGCTGATGATGGATGCCTGGGATTGCCGGGTCAGCCAGGTCGTCGACGTCAACAAGGGCCTGCACTGTTTCACGTCGAAATCTGCGCAGCCGGCGAAGACCGAACCACTGCCTGAACGTGAGAACGACACTTACCTGGTGACGATCGGCAAGAACACCGATCTCAACAAGGCAATGGACAGCGCATCCTGGGACATGATCGGCCTTCTGGAAAAGGACAAGAAGCTGAGCCGGCTCGACGCCTATTCCCTGGCCAGCATGGTGATGGACTGCCGCCTGGCGGCTCCGACCGGTGACGAGAAGGCGGTCTACTGCCTGGTTCCAAAGAGCACCTGGGTATCTTCCAGATAGAGGGATGAAGCTAGGCCCGATTGCCTTAGCGTTGGCAGTACTGTTTATCGCCGCCGCTCCTGCGGCGGCCGACGTCCGGGTTGTCGCAACCACGTCCGACTTGGCGCAACTCGCGATCGCCGTTGGCGAGAATCTGGTCAGTGTCGAAACGCTGGTCCCGCCCGCAAGCGATGCGGAAGCGTTCGAGCCGCGGCCCGGGGATCTCGGCAAGCTCAAGCGCGCCGACCTCGTTGTGCGGATCGGCCTCGGCTACGATGGGTGGCTTGATAAGCTGTTGTTTGAAACCGGCAACGCGCAGGTGATGCGCGGCGCGGCCGGCTACGTCGATGGTTCGGTCGGGATTCCACTCCTCGACGTGCGCAGCCAAAGCATTGCGAACGACGGCGGCCACGCCCATGCAGCTGCCAATCCACACTATTGGCTCGATCCACAGAACGCCGTCATTGTCAGTGGCGGGATTGCCGAGGCGCTGATCGCCCGCTTGCCGGACGAACGCGACCGCATCGTCGCCAACCGCAACAGATTCGTGCAGGAGCTCAAGCGACGGCTTGCTGAGTGGACCGAGCGAGCGGCCGCGTTTGCTGGTGCGAAGTTCATCGCCTATCACAATTCGTGGCCGTATTTCGCGCGTCGCTTCCGCCTCAACGTGGTCGACTTCATCGAGCTCAAGCCCGGCGTTGCGCCCAGCGCGTCGCATCTTGCCCAACTGATCTCGGAGGGGCCGAAGTTGCAGGTCCGCGCAATCCTGCACGAACCCTATGAGCCTGGGGAATCGCCGCAGTTCCTGGCTCAACGACTCGGAGTTCCGGTCATAACCCTGGCGCCTTCGGTCGGAAGCATGCCGGGTGCCGACAGCTATTTTGCGCTGTTTGACCTGAACCTGGCGGCCATCGCAACGGCGCTTGCGAAACCGCGATGACGGCGGCGGATGCGCTGACGTTTTTGCTGATGCCGTTCGCGGCCTGCGTCGCGTTCGTATTGATCCATGCCTACTTTGGCGTACAGGTTCTGCGGCGCAATGTCATCTTCGCGGACCTCGCCCTCGCCCAACTCTCGGCCCTCGGCGCGACCGTTGCATTCGCCCTCGGCTATGCGCCGACGAGCGCCGCCGGATTCGGTTACGCGTTCCTGTTCACGGCGATCGGAGCCGCGTTGCTCGCGCTGACGCGCGGGCTTGGCGCGTTTGTCAGCAAGGAAGCGTTGGTCGGCATCCTCTACGTGGTGGCAGCGGCCGTCACCGTGCTGGTGATCGACCGCTCGCCGCAGGGCGCCGAGCACGTCAAGAAGATGCTGAGTGGAAATATCTTGACCGTCAGCGGTGCGGAGCTCGCGAAATTTGCGGCGCTTTACGCGGCGATCGGCGCGTTTCACTGGCTGGCGCGCGGCCCGCTCATCAGTCTTGCCGGCGAACGCGACCCCGCTTCACGCGCCTTGCCCACGGTTTTGTTGTGGGATTTCGTTTTCTTCGTCTCGTTCGGCCTGGTCGTTGCAAGCTCCGTGACCACGGCGGGCGTGCTGCTTGTGTTCAGCTTCCTGATCGTGCCGGCGGTTATCGGTTCGATCTTCGCGAACAACATCGGTCCGATCCTCGCCATTGCCTGGCTCGTCGGCATTGCGACAAGCGCGGTCGGCCTCGTCGCGTCGTTCTGGCTCGACCTTCCCACCGGAGCCACCCTGGTAGCGACATTCGCGCTTGCTCTGGTGTTGGCGGGTCTCATCAAGGCTTTGCTATTCGTCCCGCGCGAGCAGCGGCGCCGAACCAGGCGCGCTGCAATGCAAATAGGCGCCGCTTTGCTGCTCGCGATCACGCTCGGCTCGAGCCTCTGGCTCATCATCAACCCGCACGCCGATCAGCCGCTGCTGGCCGCATTCGAGCACATGACCGGATTGGGACCCGCGCGCTTTCTCAACGCCAGCAATCGAGCGGTCTTTGAAAGCGCGTCGCGCGATACGGTCCGCTTCGAAACGCAAATCGAGGCGCTTAACGCGCGCGAACGCGCCGCCCGGTATGAAGGTGCGCCGCTCCCCGACGACGAGGTCCGGCGCGTGGGCTCCTACCAACAGACCTTCAACGAGATGGCGCAGGGCGAGCGCTTCGTTCAACAGGTGTTGCGCGGCAAGGCGCGCGAGCGGGAACGCTGGCTGGTCGGCGCACCGGCCGGTCTGCTGGCGCTGGCCGGGCTGGTTCTTCTGGGCATCAGCTGGTGGCGCGCTTACTGCAAGAGCTCGCGCACCGCGCGGTCGGCCTGATCGATCGCGACGTGCGCGTAGGCGTCCCAGCCGGCGTCCGAATTGGCGATCGCGACCCGCGCGGTACTCCGGCGCGCGAGCCGCATCGTGTCCCGCCAATCATCGCCGTCGAACAGCGAACTCGCCGTGTAGGCGTAGCCGTGCGCCCAGCGATTGACCGTGATGGCCGCGATGTCGCGCCCGCTGGTGAACCCGCCGGGGCCGAGCATCCGGTCGAGCTCATCGCGGATGCGGTCCTCGAAGTCCGCGAAGGTCATCGACAGCATGCTCTGGCGGCCGACCCGAAACTGTTCGCGCGCGTCGAGCCCCTGGTTGGGCGCACTTGGCACATGCACGAGGTGCAGACAGATCGGCTCGGCCGGATCGCGCGCGCAGCGATAACCGCCGAGCGACACCGGGAAGTCGAGCTTGACGTTGCAGTGAAACGACATCGGCGCCGAGATCGCGTGCACGCCGAGCGCAACCCACGGGCGCCAGTCGCGCACCAGCACATTTGTATAGACGAGTGGCGTGCGCACGTTACGGGCAAGCGCGGCGCGCTGCTCCGCGGGCAATTGCGGCATCAGATAGGGAATCATGGCGTGGAAGCACGCCAGCACGGCCTGCCGCGCCGCGACCTTGCGAACGCGCCCGTCGCGCACATAGCCAATCAGCACCTGATCGGGCGTCTCCTGCACGCTCACGCAAGTTGCGTCGAGCCGAACGCGAATGTTTCCGTCGGTGTCGAGCCGGCCGTAGTCGAACGGCGCCTCGACGATGTCTTCCATCGTGTCGCCGGGGGCGACGCCGGGAACGAGCGCACGTACCAGAAGGCGGGCGAGAGCCGCGTTGCCATCCGGGAAATGATAGATGTAGGGCTCATCCCAAGCCGGATTGCGATCATCCGGCAAGCCAAGGCCCTGGAAACCCGGATAGCCGAAGTCGCGCACGTCCGCTGCCGCCACCGCGTCACAACCGACGCCAAAGAACCCCAGCGTGCGCCCTTGAAAGCAGTTGGCGGCTTCCTCGCTCAGGCCGTAGATCTTGATCAAATAGTCGCGGTAGCTCGTCGATTTGAGAATCTGCTGCTTCTCCTCGATGGTCCGGTCCGGCAGCGGATCGCGCTTGTCCTCATAAAGCGGCACAAGCTGCGCCTTGCTCGCCTCCGACACCGGATAGCGCGCGATCAACTCCGCGACCGAGGTGGCGGCCTTTACCGAGGCGCTCCCAAGGCCCGTGGCGTCTCCGACAACAAGCGCGTCGCGGCCAAATGCCTCGCGGGCGAAGAACAGGCCGCGCGCAAGACCGAGCGATCCATAGAGGTTACGGTCGAACGCGGTGTCAAAGCGCACGAGGTCGATGCCGAGTTCGCGCACGAGATCCTTTGCCGCCGGGCTGTACAAGGTCTTTGGCGACTGCATCGACTCGCTGCCGCCGTAACCGATGATTCGGCGGCCGCCGAGCGTGAACTCGTTGCGCTTGGCGTGGCCGCCGAAATCATCATGATTGTCGAGGATCAGGATACGGGCCTGGCGACCGACCGCGCTTCGGTAGAACCACGCCGCTGCGAGACCGCTGATGCCGCCGCCGACAATGACCAGATCGTAGCTCTCCTCTGCTGCCAGGTTGTCGACCCGAAAGGTTGCGCCCTCGCGCGCGAAAGCGTGCGCGGTTTCGAACGAGCCCGGATGATCACCGCGCAGTCCGGTCAGCGCCGGAGGATAGCGGGCAGGTTGCGCGAAGATCTGCGCCGCCGGCGTCAGGCCGGATGCGACGGCGAGGGCAACACCGTCAAGGAAGTCGCGCCGCGTAAGCATGGCAAGACCAGATAACAGGAATCGGGCGTTAGGAAACAGGCAATCCCCGACACCTGACGCCCGTTTCCTGATTCCTGATCACGGCACGTAGCCGATCGCCTCGACCTCAAGGCCGCAATCCATCGGCGTCCGTCCGGCCTGCATGCGGGTACGCGCCGGCAATGCGTCCTGACTGGAAAAATAGCTGCGGTAGATTCGATCGAACTCTTCCTGCTGACGCTGGTCCTTCAACCACACGATGACCTTGAGCAGGCAGTCCATGTTGGAGCCGGCTGCCTCGACCAATTTCTTCATGTGATCCATCACGATGCGCACCTGCCGCTCGAACGGCACGTCCGGGAACGGCGGAATTGGTTGCCCGGCCGCTCGGGCCGCGCGCAGCTTGGCGGCATAGTCCGCGTCGAACGGCGGCAGTCCGGAAATGTAGATCATGTTGCCGTGGCGTACGCACAGGTTGAACGGGCCGGCCGTTTCCGGAACATCAGCTTTGATCACTTGCTTATGCATTTTCGCCTCCGACGCGCCTGCCGCTGCTAGTTCGTATGCAACCTGAACCTCAGCTCTTTCGCCCCGTCCATAACCAGGCTTTCCCCCTCCCAACGCCAACGCGTGACCTGAGCGAGCGCCGCGGCGAGATCGTCGTCGGCCTGCGCGCGCTCCGGGGCACAGGGCCGATCGGTCTTCTCGCCGGTCGAGATGGTGATGGCGTCGGCGCTGACGATGGCACGGCCTTGCATCGTGTTGCACCACAGATCGATCGCGGCCATGCCGTCAGAGTCGATTTCGACACCGGGGATGCGCTTCGAACCCTTCATTGGCCGGGTGTCGAGCAGCAGTTCGCGGCCGAACGGAAACTCTTCATTCGCCGAGGGACGGCTCGCCCACACAGCGCAGAGCAGGACGCCGAGCGCAAGCGCGCAGCCAACTCGTTTCTGATGCATTGGGAATCCTCGACGATGTGCCGGTCTCGAATGCCAGCATAATGTCGGCCGCGCAAGCGTCATTGCGGCAGTCGTGCTTCCTGCCTTTTGGAGCGGTCGTCGCAAGTTCGGTCGGGCTCACAATTGCGTGCGGGCGGCTGCAAAGTCGCGGCGCCGGGCTTATGGTGGCGCCTCCCGTCAAGGCAGGGGTCGCTCCATGGATCAGCGCGTCATCAATCTCTAC
>DATIPA010000015.1:0-1914 GCA_035472475.1 Xanthobacteraceae bacterium
CAGGTGGGACCATCGGCGCGCGGCGTCATCGTCCTAGACGGGACGGTGAGCGAGGCGGCGCTTCAAGACATGGACAGGGCCGGCGTACGCGGCGTCAGGCTTAACCTCGCAAGCCGCGGGTTTCGAGATGCGCAACAGATCGCAGCCATGATCCACGCCGCGGCCGACCGCGTTGGTCCACTGGGTTGGCACATCCAGCTTTTCACCGATGTGACCGTCATCCAGGCTCTTGCTGATACGCTAAAACACGCGCCGGTGCCTGTGGTGTTCGTACGCGCGCTGATCGCGGCCAATCCGAATCGGCTGGTGTGGGGAACCGACTGGCTCCACACCGCCTCCCACGGCCACGCGCAGGGCTCCGATCCGCCGCTGATCGACTATCGTCCGCTGGATGATGGCCATCTCATCGATTTGCTGGCCGATGGGTGAACGACACCGCGGCTCTAGCCCAACTTCCAGCTTGATTGGGGGATTTTGCGGTCGGACGGACGGATGGCGGCCGCTAACCCGTTGAAATTGCTCGATGGTGCCAGGCGCAGCGCCCGTCTTGCCAAAATAGTGACTAAAAATAGATAGATTGTTCCTTTGCTGTTGGATGATTTTGTGTACATAGTGGGACATGTATATCCGCAAATCGATTCGCTCCTACAAAGGCAGGACGTACACCAACTACGTGCTGGTGGAATCGCTTCATACGCCGAAAGGACCGCGCCAGAAGACGATCTGCGCGCTCGGCGATCTTGGTGCGCGCTCGCGCGAGGAGTGGCTCAAGCTCGCGGGCAAGATCGAGGACGCGCTGGTTGGCCAGGGCGACCTGGTCGATGCCGACGACGCCGAGGTCGCCGATATCGTTCGCCGGGTGAAGACACGGCGCGGCCGCATCGACACTCTCCAGCAGCGGCAGCCACCGTCATCATTGCCATCATCATCACGGCGCGGCAGCGGCGGCGCGTTGATCAAGGTCGATGCCACGCGGGTCGCAACCGAGCGCTATCGCGAGGCCGGTCCGGTCCATGTCGGCTACCAGTTCTGGCAGCGCCTCGAACTCGACCGTATCCTGCGCGAGGTCGGTCTGTCCGCCACTGTGCGGCGGCTCGCCTGTGCGATGGTGCTCAATCGCTTGATCGCGCCCGCCTCCGAACATGCCATGCCGGCTTGGATGCGGCGCACCGCGCTCGCCGACCTTCTCGGCACCAACTTCGACAACGTTGCGGAAGACCCGCTCTACGAGGTGCTCGACAAGCTTCATCCGCACCGTGCGACCATCGAGGCGGCACTCGTCGAGCGCGAGCGCAGCCTGTTCAATCTCGACGCCACGATCTATCTCTACGATCTCACCTCGACCTATTTCGAGGGCCAGTGTCTACGCAATCCCAAGGCCAAGCGCGGCTACTCTCGCGATCACCGCCCCGACTGCAAGCAGGTCGTGGTCGCCCTGGTGATCAATCGCGACGGCTTTGCGATCACTCACGAGGTGTTTGCCGGCAACACCCAGGATCGCACGACGCTCGCCACCATGCTTGATCTCTTGGCCGAACGCGCCGGCCTCAAGGAAGGCGCAACCGTGGTGGTCGACCGCGGCATGGCGTTCGATGAGAACATCGCCGAGATCAAGCGGCGCAAGCTCCACTACGTCGTCGCCAGCCGGCAGCCAGAGCGCGACCGCTTCCTCGCCGACTTCGAGGACGTCGATGGTTTCGTCCCGGTGCTACGCCAGCCCTCTCCGCTCAACGAAAGTCAGAAGAAGAGCAAGATCGAGGTGCAGACCCGCCACGATGGCGAACAGACCTACGTGCTGTGCCGCAGCGAGCAACGCATCGCCAAGGATCGCGCCATTCGCGCCAAGCAGGAAGGCCGCCTGCGCGCCGACATAGACAGCCTGGCAAAGCGCGTCGCGCAGCGAAAGCTCGTCAA
>DATIPA010000016.1:0-4721 GCA_035472475.1 Xanthobacteraceae bacterium
CCCGCCGCCGACATCATGCTCGCGGAGCTCGACGGCGTGCTCGCCGGTTTCGTCACCGTCGATGCGTCGGGCTATCTCGATCAGATCGTCGTCGCGCCGGAGGCTTGGGGTTCGAACGTAGCCGTCGCGCTCATCGACGCCGCCAAGCGCATGTCGCCAACGCGTCTTGATTTGCTGGTCAACCAGGACAACGCGCGCGCAATCCGTTTCTACGAGAAGCACGGCTTTGCGGTCGCCGGCATTGATACCAACCCACGCTCGGGTGCGCCGCTCTACCGCATGAGCTGGCGGCGGGGCTGAAGCGCCCGCATACACCGATCAAGCCATCTCGAACTGCAGCCGCGCCAGCCGGGCATAGAGCCCGCCCTTTGCCACCAGGCTCTCGTGTTTGCCCTCTTCGACGATGCGGCCTTGATCCATCACCAGGATGCGATCGCACTCGAGCACGGTCGCGAGCCGATGTGCGATGACGAGCGTCGTGCGCCCCGCCATCAGCCGCGCCAGCGCCGTCTGCACCAGCTTCTCGCTCTCGGCATCGAGCGACGACGTCGCCTCGTCGAGCAACAACAGGGGCGCTTCCCGCAGGATCGCGCGCGCAATTGCGATGCGTTGGCGCTGACCGCCTGAGAGCGTGACGCCGCGCTCGCCGACCGGCGTGGCCAGGCCCTGCGGCAGCCGGGTGATGAACTCGCTCGCGGCCGCAAGTTCGGCGGCGCGTGCCACATCGGCGTCGGTCGCATCGGGGCGGCCGAACCGGATGTTGTCCGCGATGCTGGCCGCGAAAATAACGGTGTCCTGCGGCACCAGCGCGATATGGGCGCGCACGTCGCGCGGATCGGCCTTGATGAGGGGCACGCCGTCGAATGACACGGTACCGTCGACCGGGTCGTAAAAGCGCAGCAGCAAATGAAAGACCGTGCTCTTGCCGGCGCCGGAGGGGCCGACGAGCGCGACTTTCTCACCGGCTCGAACCGAAAAAGAAATTCCATCGAGCACGGACGCGCTCGGCCGCGTCGGATAGGTAAAGCGCACCTTGTCAAACGCAACCTCACCCCGGCGCCCGGTCGGCAGCGGGATTGGATTGCGCGGCGCCGTGATCTCGGGCCGGACCGCGAGCAGCTCGGCAATGCGCTCGGCGGCGCCCGCGGTCTGCGCGAGCTCGCCCCACACGTCGGACAGCTGGCTCAGGCCGCCGGCGGCGAACGCCGCGTAGAGCACAAATTGTCCCAACCGTCCGGGCGAAGTTCGGCCCGCCAGCACGTCCTGCGCGCCCACCCAGAGGATGATCACCACGCTGGCGAACACCAGAAAGATGATAATTGCGGTAAGCAATGCGCGCGCCCGGGTCGATGCGACCGCGGCCTGATAGGCGCGCTCGACCGCGGCACGAAAGCGCGTGCCGGCGAGTGCCTCGTTGGTATAGGCCTGCAGCGCGCGCACGGCGCCCATCAGCTCGGCCGCATAGGCCGACGCATCGGCTAGCGTGTCCTGCGCGAGGCGCGAGCGGCGGCGCACCATGCGGCCGAACGCGACAAGCGGCAGTACGATGATCGGGATCACGGCGAGCACGAACGCGGAAAGCCTTGGGCTCGTGACCACCATCATGATGGCCGACCCTAGGAACAGCACCATGTTGCGCAGCGCGGTGGAGACCGAGACGCCGACGGCGGATTTGATCTGGGTGGTGTCGGCTGCCAGCCGCGAAATCAGTTCGCCGGTCAGCGCTGTATCGAAGAACGCGGCCGACAACGAGGTGACATGTTCGAACACGGCAGCACGCACGTCGGCAACCACCCGCTCGCCGATCGTGGTCACCAGGTAGAAGCGCGCCGCGCTCGCCGCGGCAAGTATGGCGGCTACCAGGATCATGACCGCAAAATATTGGTCGATCAGTCCGATGCGGTCGGGCGCGAACCCGAAATCGATCATACGGCGGAGCGCGATCGGAACCGCGAGCGTGGCCAGCGCGGCGATCAGAAGCGCGACGAACGCGAGCGCGATGCGGCCGCGGTGGCGTGCCGCAAACGGCCACAGGGCGAGCAGCGGCCGCAGCCGGCTGCGACGCGGCGGCGCTACTACCGCGGCGCCCGCGATCCCGGTGTCGGCGTTGTCATTCATGGTCGCGATCCGCCGACGTCAACCAAAATTCACCTCGTTGAGACCAGTGCTGCCATAGAGCCACTGCAGGGTGTCGAACCACTCCTCCTGGGATTTCGCGCGCATCACCGCATTGCGCAGGTGCGCGTGCGCGCCTGCCGGATGGTAGACGTGCTCGCCGATCGCACGTGATTGCAGCTGCACGCGGGTGGTACGGAGCACGCGGCGCGACCGATACGCTTCGAATGCCTTTTCCAGATCGCCGGGAAACGCTTCGACCATGTGCGCGAGGCAGACCGCATCCTCCATGGCCATGCACGCGCCCTGGGCCATGTATTGCAGCATCGGATGGGCAGCGTCGCCGAGCAGCACGACGCGGCCATCCAGCCAGTTTTCCACCGGCTCACGGTCGCACAGCACCCACAGCTTCCAGTCCGTCGCGAGATTGATGATCTGGCGCGCTTTCTCGTGCACGTGTGCAAATCCGCGCATCACTTCGTCGCGCGGCACTGGCTTTCCCGCGACCGGCTCGGGTGCATCGTTGTGACAGGTGATCACCAGGTTGAAGACTTTCCACCCCGACAGCGGATAGTGCACGAGGTGACATTTCGGGCCCGCCCACAAAGTCGCGGCGTTCCAGCGCAGATCTTCCGCCATCCGATCGGTCGGGATCACCGACCGGTAAGTTGTGTGGCCGGAGACGCGCGGCGGGCCATCGGCGACCAACTGCTTGCGCACGCTCGACCACAGGCCGTCAGCCCCGATCAACGCCGTCGCCGCGATCCGCTCGCCGGAAGCGAGCCGCACGTCAACGCCGGATTCATCCTGCTCGTAGCCGGCCACTTCGCTGCTCACCCGCAACTCGATGCGGTCGTGAGCGCGACAGGCCTTGAGAAACACGCCATAAAGATCACCGCGGTGCACCACGGCGTACGGATTCTTGAAACGCTTGCGAAACGCATCGCCGAGGTCGACGTGCATGATCTCCTCGGCGGTGAGCGCGTCCATCAGGCGAAGCGCGTCGATGTAGACCGCCATCGCACGCGCGGCTTCGCCAACCTCCAGGTAGTCGAAGGCGTGGAACGCGTTGGGGCCAAGCTGAATGCCGGCTCCGATTTCACCAAGCTCCGGCGCCTTCTCGAACACCAGAACACGCAGCCCCTTTTGCGCGAGGCCCAAAGCGGCGGCAAGACCTCCGATCCCGCCGCCGGCGATGGCGATAGGCCTTGGATCGCGGCGCTCAGCCATCTCGTCTCCTCGCCTCGTCAGGCCTCAGTGTCCCACTCCCCCGACAATGCCCCCGGCCCGCCAAGGTGACAACTAGTGTCCCGATTCCGAAGTTCGCTCTACCTTGCGGCACGCTCGACGCGAACTTCGGAATCGAAAGGACACTAGTTCTATGATTCTAGTGCGCCTTTGAACCAGAAGTTCGCAGTCAGACTCGCGGCAAAGTGGGTGCGAACTTCGGGTTCGGGGCACTAGTATGGTCTGCGACGGTTCGACGTGGGTTGTTTTGCGCTTCGGCGTACGATATAGAGCCGCAACTTTTCGCAACTCGACAGGCAGGGGCGCGTGTGCGCGCCGATCAGACATGAAGCCCGATATCCATCCGAACTATCACACCGTGAAGGTCGTCATGACTGACGGCAGCGAGTTCACCACCCGCAGCACGTATGGCGCGGAAGGCGACACGATCCACCTCGATATCGATCCGAAGTCGCATCCGGCCTGGACCGGCGGCCAACAGCAGCTCGTGGACCGCGGCGGCCGCCTGTCACGCTTCCAGAAGAAGTTCTCGGGCTTCCTGAAGGAAAAATAGGCGACCTTCCGCGCGGCCCTCGTTCACGTCTGGCTGCGCTCGAAGGCCGCGCGCAGCTGCGTGATCTGGCTGTTGACCGGGCTCGCAATGCTGTCGGCGGCAGGCGGTGCGTGGATAGTGGCATCGAGACGCCGGACTTTTTCCTGCAACCGGTTTGAGCGCAGGATCAGGTCGCGCAAGCGGCTCGGCAAGCCCTTCAGCACGATCTCGTCGATCGCGCTGCCGGACGCGAGCTTGACCTTCCGCTTTTCCTTGTTGGCTTGGGCGAGCGACATCTCGCCTTCGTTAACGGCGCGGTGCAGCAACAGCCACGACGCGAGCTGCATCAGGCGGGTCGTCAGGCGCATGCTCTCCGTTGCGTATGAGAGTGCGGCCGCTCGCTCGAGCTTCTTGGCGTCCTGCCGTCCCGGACCGTCGAGATAGGCCGCCGTCTCTTCGACCAGCGCCATGCCTTCTCGAAAAAACACGGAAAACGTCTCTGATGCGGCGAGTCTTTCGCCAAACACCACCAATCCGGCCGCGCTTGTCGATTTATCGGACATCGTACGCCTCACATCGCGCGTGAAAGCATGGCCTCTCCCCGGCTCGGATGTCCAGGGCCCGGTTAAGAAACCTTAAGATAGGGTTACCAAGGCCCGGCTTGAGCCGGCCCGTGCGCGCTTCGCAGCCGCAAAAAAGAGCCGCCGGGGGACGGCGGCTCGAAAAGTTAAAACAGGGAGGCGTCAAACAGAGTGGACAGGAGCCACTCGATGTCCAGAACTGGACAATGACCGATGATGGACCTGATTTGTTAACACGGTATTAA
>DATIPA010000017.1:0-13364 GCA_035472475.1 Xanthobacteraceae bacterium
TTGGCGTCGCCCGGCCGCTGTCGCACCAGCACAAGGCCGGCAACGGTGACAATGCGCCCGGGAGCAATCGTTGGAAGCTCCTCGTGGCGCAGAATTCCGCGGGCTGCAAGTTGCGGCCGCACAAACGCGAGTGGATGCGCCTTGAGCGACAAATGCAGGGTGCGATAGTCCTCGATGACGTGCTCGCCCGGCGGCATCGGCGGCAACGCAACGTCGGGCTCGAGTTCGTCCATGCGTACGCGCGTGAGCAGCGGGAGATCGTCCTTATCGCCGCTGCGCTGCAGCGCACGCACGGCCCATAGCGCGTCGCGGCGGTCGAGGCCGAGCGAGCGAAACGCATCGGCGCGCGCCAGCTTTTCCAGGATCGCGGGCGGCAATCCCGTGCGTAGCCACAGGTCGCGCATGGAATCAAACCCTTCACCGCGCGTCGTTTCGATTTTGCGTGCGTGCTCCTCCGAAAGCCCGCTGATTTCGCGCAAACCCAGACGGATCGCATGGGTGGCGCGAATGTCGCGCGCCATGTCGGCGTGCCGCGGATGCAGCTGCTCGCAGGCCGCATCGCCCGCCTCGAGCGTCGAATCCCAGTCGGAGCTGTTGATATCCGGCGCTCGCACCTCGACGCCGTGCTCCTTCACGTCGCGCACGATCTGGGCCGTCGCATAAAAGCCCATCGGCTGGCTGTTGAGCAGCGCCGCTGCAAACACATCCGGATAGAAGCATTTGATCCAACACGAAGCGTAAACCAGATTGGCGAAACTCGCCGCGTGGCTTTCCGGAAAGCCGTATTCGCCAAAGCCTTCGATTTGACTGAAGCAACGCGCCGCAAAGTCGCGCGCATAGCCGCGCGCCGTCATCCCATCGATGAACTTCTTGCGGAACGTATCGATGGTGCCTACGCGCTTGAAGGTCGCCATGGCGCGGCGCAGGCGGTCGGCCTCGGACGGGGTGAATTTCGCTGCCACGATCGCGATGCGCATGACGTGTTCCTGAAACAACGGAACGCCCAACGTCTTGTGCAGCACCTGTTCGAGCTCGTCGGGGTCGCCGTGCTCGGGGGCCGGCGACGGAAACACGACCTTCTCCAAACCCTGCCGCCGCCGCAGATAAGGATGCACCATGTCGCCCTGGATCGGCCCCGGCCGCACGATCGCCACCTCGATCACGAGATCGTAGAATTTCGCTGGCCGCAGTCGCGGCAGCATCGACATCTGTGCCCGGCTTTCGATCTGGAAAACCCCGATGGTGTCGGCACGTTGGATCATGCGGTAGACCGCGGAGTCTTCATCCTGGATGTTGAAGAGGTCGCGTTCGACGCCGTAATGCGTCCGCAGGAAATCGAAGCTGCGCCGCAGGCACGACAGCATGCCGAGACCGAGCACATCCACTTTCAGAATATTGAGATCGTTGAGATCGTCCTTATCCCACTCCACGAAGGTACGGTCCTCCATGGCGGCGTTCTCGATCGGCACCACTTCATCGAGCCGGCTGCGGGTGATGACAAAGCCGCCGACGTGCTGTGAGAGATGGCGGGGAAAGCCCAGCAACTCCTGAGTGAGCGCCAGCACCTGCGCGATGCGCGGATCGGACGGATCGACGCCGGCGCGGCGCGCCTCCTTTTGGCTCACGCCTTCCATCGACCAGCCCCAGAGCGTGGAGGCGAGCGCGCCGACGGTGTCCTCCGAGAGCCCGAAAACTTTGCCGACTTCGCGAATGGCGCTGCGCCCGCGATAGCAGATCACGGTCGCCGCGATGCCGCAGCGGTCACGCGAATAGCGGCCGTAGATATATTGAATGACGTCCTCGCGCCGTTCGTGCTCGAAATCGACGTCGATATCGGGCGGCTCACGCCGTTCAGCCGAGACGAAGCGTTCGAACAGCAGATCTACCTTTACGGGATCGACCTCGGTGATGCCGAGACAGAAACAGATCACCGAATTGGCCGCCGAGCCGCGCCCCTGACAGAGGATGCCCTTGGATTTTGAAAACTGCACGATGTCGTGCACGGTCAGAAAATAGGGCGCGTACTTGAGCTCGGCGGTGACCGCGAGCTCGTGGTCAAGCGCACGGCGCACCTTTGGGCTCATGCCGTTGGGGTAACGCTGGCGCGCGCCCTCCTCCACAAAGGCCACCAGCGCCTCCTGCGGCGTAGCGTAGCCCTGCCGGGTCTCGTCCGGATATTCGTATTTGAGCTGATCGAGCGAGAAGTTGCAGCGCTCAAGAAAACGCAGCGTCTGAGTGATGGCCTCGGGAGCGCTGCGAAACAGCCGCGCCATTTCGGCAGGTGTCTTGAGATGCCGTTCTGCGTTGGCTTCGAGCCGGCGGCCCGCCGCCGTCAGGGGCACATGCTCGCGAATGCAGGTGACCACGTCCTGCAGGGCGCGGCGTTCAGGTACGTGATAGAGCACGTCGTTGACCGCAATCAGCGGTATACTCGTATCAGCCGCAATCTGTGCGATCCGCGCAAGCCGGCGGTTATCGTCGCCGTGATAGAGCAGGCTCGCCGCGAGCCAGACGGAATGACGGGCCGCGGTCTTCTGCAATCGTGACAGCACAGCTGTGAGCTTTGTGGTCTCAGTGCGCGCCGGCGGCAGCACGATCAGATTAAGGCCTTCGATCAGTTCCAACAGATCCGGCAATCCGAGAATACAATCGCCCTTCTCGGCACGGCGCTTGCCGAGCGTCAGCAACCGCGTTAGCTGGCCCCAGCCAGCACGATCCTGCGGATAAGCCAGAATGTCCGGCGTACCGTCGGCAAAGACAAGGCGCGCGCCGACCGCAATGCGCAGTCCCGCCTCCTTCGCCTTGGTATGGGCGCGCACCACGCCGGCGACCGAGTTGCGATCGGCGATGCCGATACCTGCGAGTCCAAGCTGCTGCGCGCATTCAACGAGCTCTTCCGGATGCGAGGCGCCGCGCAAAAACGAGAAATTGGTGGTGACGGCAAGCTCGGCATACGCAGACATATTGCTTACTCACTGGCGCATGTTCTGATCGGAAAACCGGTATCCACTTTTCCGGAACATGCGCTCACGCAAACAACCCGTGCAGGAACCAGCGCGGCTGCGCGGTTTCGCGTCCGAAGAGTCCCTCACGATAAAGCCAGGCACGCGTACCCTGGCGGCTTTCCACCCGGAAATAATCGCGAGTGAGCACATTGCCGTGCTCATCGCGCCACCACTCCATGGCGATGCGCTCCGGCCCTTCGCTACGGGCGACCTCGTGCAGCACATGGCGCCAGCGAAAGCGCACCGGCGGACCGTCCGGAACTTCGGCGATGGCGTCGATGTGTTCGGGGTGATCGAAGAGGCGGATCGGTCGCGCTGTAACAAGACTGTCGTACGCAGGCATTCCTTCTCCACTCGCGGGGGATCGCGGCGCATGCGCCGGCACGGCCGCAACTGTGAATTCCGGAATATGCGTGTCCAGCGGCACCAGCCGTGTCACCCGACGCAAACCGAAGCGCGCACCCAGCCGATCGATGAGATGCGCGAGCTCGGCGTTCTGATCCGGCGTCGCAAAGCTGGTCTGCGATGGATCGAGACGCTCCGTCACCAGGGCCGAGAGCCGCAGCATGTCAAAGCCGAAACCAGGGTCGCAGGAATCGCCCAGCACAGCGAGCCGGTCGGCGAACAGCCGGCGCACGCGCGCCGGGTCGCGCACCGGCGCACTGGTGCCGAGCTCGATGCGATGTACGGCGCCGTCGGCCCGGAACAGCGCGACCTGAAGAAGCCGCGCCCCCTCCCCGCGCCGCTCCAACAGCCGATCGAGATCTCGCGCCAATTGATCGATGGTGCCGAGCACGTCGGCTTCAAGCGCGATCGGGTCGGCAAAGCGACGTTCCACCAGCGCGGTCGGCACCGGCAGGCGCGGCTTGATCGGCTCGTCCTCGTGGCCGAGCGCCTGGTCGATACGGCGGATGAACTCGACCCCAAAACGGGCGGCAAACGGGGCGCGCGGACGCTCCAGCACGTCACCGATGTATTTGAGGCCGACCTGCGCCAGCGCATCGACGATTTCGGGCGCAAGCCGCAGTGCGGCTAGAGGCAACGGCGCGAGCATCGCGCGCATCTCGTCCGGCGGCACCAGACAAACCTCGGCGTCGCCAAAATGCGCCGCCGCAAAGGCGCATCCAAGCGTATCGGCGGCCGCGACATGGGTTGCAAAGCCTTGCGCGGCGAGCCGCGTCACGAGATCGCGGCAGAATGCTCTCTCGCCGCCGAAGAGATGCGCGCAGCCGGTGATGTCAAACGCGAGTCCATCGGGCGGTGCGAGACCGACCAGCGGGGTATAGCGGTCGCACCAGTCGGCGATCGCGTCCAGTAAACGCTGGTCCGCATCTGGATCGGCGTGTTCCACTGCGAGCGACGGATACATGGCGCGCGCGTCAGCAAGCGCCAGGCCGGGCTTAAGTCGAAGACGCGCCGCGGCGTCGTTGAGCGCCGTGATGCGCAACGCCGACTTGATTGGAGCGACAATAATGAGCGGCGTATCAGCCGGTGCGAGCGAGGCGCGCGCGATCCGGTCGGTCGCGAGCCGCCTCAGCCACACTGACAGATAGCGCTTCCTGGAAGACGCGGTCATGATGATCCCAGGCAATGAGCCAGTGGCCGCACGGGCCGTGCCGGTTCTTGGTGAGCGAAAGCACAAAGGTGGTGCGGCCGAGACCGCCGAATTGATCCTGAGCGCCGGGCGCAGCCGCCACCTGCCAGCGCGTCGCTGCTGCACTTGCCGCCGGCGACGGCCGCTGGCGCAGCAGCAAACCGAAACCGCCACTGTCACGGGCGGTGAGCGACAGGCGACGCGTCGCCGGTCCATCGTCGAGTGTGTGATCGTTCGGCACTTCGCCGATCACGGTCGTCACCGCGCGGCTGCGCAGCGCTTCTTCCATCGCCCAGAGCACATCGATCGACCGCGGCACCGTGAGCAGCACCAGCCGATCGAGCGCAAGACCGCTAAGTGCGAGGCCCGGACCATAGGGCGCGCCGTTTTCCATGCGGGTGAAATCGGTCTCAATCCAAAGCACGGAGCCGCGCGATTGCGCCGCCAACGCCACCGCAAAGCCTTGCGCAGCGCCAGAATGGATCGGCAGGGCGGGGGCAAGTTCATGCACGGCCGCCACAGGAAGGCCGCCACCCAGCGCGGTGTCGATCGCCGGGATGCCGAGACGAACCGAATGCCCAGCACCAGCCAGCGTTGGGACACTGGCCTCGATCTGCGCCACTTGATGTCGGAGTTCCTCCAAGGCTTCGGCCCTGACGGGTTGCATGGCTTGCCTGCTAGCGTCTATGTTCTCTGTTTGTTCTATTGATTCCGCAGGCCTGCAGAGGAGTCAAGCAGAAGAAATAATTTAATACATACAATGGCTTAATGAGATGGCTGGTTCAGACGTTCCCGCTTTCACCAGCTGCGAGGACGCAGCCCCGGCCTTGTTGGCCGAAGACGCACCGCTATAAAAACCACCCACCGTTTTCCACCAAACTCCAGAGGCCCTCTCGCCAGTGTCCACTTCCACCCAAGCCGCGATCACGCGCATGCTGCGCCCGCGCTCAATTGCCATTGCGGGCGCCTCGCCCACGCCCGGTTCGCTCGGCGGCAGCGTTCTCGCCAACCTCGAGCGCTTCGGCTTTACCGGCGAGATCCATCTGATCAATCCCAATCGCGCCGAGATCAATGGACTACCGTGTTTGAAATCCCCCGCCGACCTGCCGGACGGCGTCGACTGCGCGGTGCTGGCGATCCCGCGCGCCGGTGTCCTCGAGGCGATGAAGGGCTGCGCTGCGCGCCGCGTCGGCGGCGTCGTGATCTTCTCGGCCGGCTTTGCCGAAGCTGGTCCCGAAGGTCGCGCGCAGCAGGACGAACTCGCGCGCATCGCGCAGGCCGCCGGCATGGCGGTGGAAGGACCGAACTGCCTCGGCTTCGTCAACTGCGTCGACGGCGTACCGCTGACCTTCGGGGTGGCGGACAAACCGGCGCCGCTCGCCGGCCGCCGCGCCATCGGCATCGTGTCGCAGAGTGGCGCGATGGCGACTGTCATCCGGGCAGCGCTCAATGCCCACGACATCCCATTCTCGTTCACGGTGTCGAGCGGCAACGAAGCCGTGAACGGCCTCGAGGATTTCCTCGAGTTCCTGATCGAGGATGCTGCCACCAACGTGATCGTCATGGTGGTCGAGCAATTCCGCTCACCGAAGCGTTTCCTGGAGCTCGCTCGGCGCGCACGCGAATTGGGCAAGCCAATCGTCATGCAGCATCCCGGCCGCAGCGCCGCCGCTAAGGCATCGGCGGAGACCCACACCGGCGCCATGAGCGGCGACTATGAGGTCATGCGCGCCCTCGTGAGCAACGCAGGCGCGCTGGTGGTCGACACGCTCGAGGAATTGATCGACCTCGGCGAGCTGCTGATCCGCTGGCCCGTGCTGCCGAACGGCGGCGCCGCCGTGCTGACCGAGTCAGGCGCACACAAGGGCATGACGCTCGATTTCTGCGAAAGCGTCGGCCTTGCGCTGCCGGAGCTTTCGCCCGCCAGCAAGGCGGTGATCGGCGCGATCGCGCCCGACCTCATTCTTCCGACCAACCCCATCGACCTGACCGCGCAGGCGCTGGTCGATCCCGGTCTCTATCGCAAGACGCTCGAGCCGCTGCTCGCCGATGAGCACTATGGCAGCATCGTGCTCGCGATCATTCTCTCAAGCGCCGGGCGCAACTCGCACAAGCTGCGCCCGATTATCGATGCACTGCGTGATCTCAAGCCGCGGAAGCCCGTGCTATTCGCCATGCTGGGCGAAGACGTCCCGGTGCCGCCCGAGGCGATCGATGAACTGCGCGCGCTGTCAGTGCCGTTCTTCCGCTCGCCCGAACGTGCTTTGCGGGCGCTTGCGCGCGTGACGCAGTTCGCTGCCCGCCGGCCGGCGGCGCCTGTCCGAGCGACGCTTACGCCGGGCAAATCGCTTCCTGCTGGCACCCTTCCGGAGTTTCGGTCGAAGCAGATCTTGGCGGGAGCCGGAATTCCGATCCCGGCTGGAATGTTGGTAAGGGATCTCGCTGAAGCCACGGCGGCGGCGCAAAAGATCGGCTATCCGGTCGCCCTCAAGGCGCAGGCGGCCGCGCTCGCGCACAAAAGCGACGCCGGCGGGGTGGTGCTCAATCTGCGCGACGAGGCGGCACTCGGCGCCGGCTGGGACAAGCTCCATGCCAGCGTCGCCAAGGCCCGGCCGGGACTCGCTCTCGATGGCGTGCTGGTCGAGGCGATGGCACGACCCGGCGTCGAACTCATCCTCGGTGCGCGCAACGATAAGGATTGGGGCCCGGTCCTGGTCATTGGGCTCGGCGGCGTCTTCGCCGAGGCGCTGCACGACGTGCGGGTGCTACCGCCCGATCTCGACGCGGCGGCGCTCGCGCACGAACTGCATCAGCTCAAGGGTGCGGCACTGCTCAAGGCGTTTCGCGGTGCGCCGGCACGCGACGTCCGTGCAGCCGCCGACATAGCGGCGAGACTTGCGGCGTTCGTGCGCGCACATCCGGAGGTCGCCGAAGTCGACGTCAATCCGGTGATGGTCTACGTCGAGGGCGAAGGCGCGGTCGCGCTCGACGCGCTGATCGTTGCACGCTGACTACGCCATACCCGCGACCGGCAGTTTGAGCAGCGTTGCGGCGTTACGCCAGAACACCGCATCGCGCTGCGGCTCTGGCAGGTTCAAGTCGTTGACGAGCGCGATCGCGCGCGGCTTGAGCGAAGTGAGTGGCGGCGCGTCACTGCCGTAGAGCAAGCGGTCCGGGCCGAGCGTCTCGAGCGCAAGCCGCGCCGCGGGCAAATGATAGGTCACGGTGTCGACGTAGATCTGCTTGAGGTAATGCCCGGGCGGGTGCTTGATCTTCATCGGCGCATAGGAACCGAGAAAATACGCCTCGTCCTGCAGCTCATAGGCATAATCCATGCGCCCGATGACCTCGCAGATGCCGCCGCCGCCATGCGAGGACACAAGCTTCACGCGCGGAAAATCCTCCAGGACGCCGCGCACGATCAGGCGTCCGAGCGCGAGACAGAGATCGAACGGGCGCCCGATGCTGGAGGCGAGCCGGTATTCGCTCATCCGTTCCTCGCCAAACCCGACATGCGGCGGATGGATCATCACCGGCACGTCGAGGTCCTGCACCAGCTCCCAGAACGGGCGTGCCTCATCGTCGTCCGGGTAATGGCCTTTGTGGCTTGAATGAATGAAGATGCCTTTGAGGCCGAGTTCGCGAATCGCCCGTTCAGCCTCTTTCACGAATGCCGGTCCGCCGCACGGGAGAATGGTGGCGAAGCCATAGATGATGCCCTTGTACTTTTCCTGAATGGCGATCGCGTAGTCGGTCCATTTCTGGACGGCCGCGAGTTCTTCGCTGGCATGCTTGCCGCGCAAGTAGTGGGCAGCGTTGGTCACGACGCTGATGTCGATGTTGTTGCGGTAATGCGCTTCCAGGAAATTCTCGATCACCATCGGGCAGCGATTGGGCCGCTTTTGCCGTCGAAGGTCTGGGCGTCGGCCGCCGCTTCCTCGGGCGTATAGACATGCGCGTGCCAGTCGATGATCACCGAAACTCCTCGTTGCGGTTGATTTGGTGTCAGCGGCGAGAGAGCGACGAATAAAGCCCTAACAGGTGGCGCGCAATGGCCGCAAGCGTTTCCAGATCCGCGCTAGGAAGCCGGCTACGCCGGTCGGCATCAAATACATGAAGGCAATCAGGAACGAGCCGTACACCGCCCAGGTCGCCGCCTTGGAGATCTGGTCGGCGAAATTCGGAATGAATTCGATGAAGAATGCTCCGAACACGGCACCGGAAATCGAGGCGACGCCGCCGATCACGCTGCCGACCAGAAATCCGAGCGACACGAAAATGGAAAAGCTGTCCGGCGATACGAATTGCGCCACCAGCGCGCCGAGCGCGCCGGCGATGCCGGTGTACATGGCGCTGACCCCGAACGTCAGGGATTTATAGAGCGAGATGTTAATCCCCATGCTGGCGGCGGCGATTGGATGGTCGCGGATCGCAATGATCGCGGTCCCGGTGTTGCTGCGCAGAAGGTTACGAGCGAGCACAAACAGCACGATCGCGAACGCAAGTGACAGCAGATAGAGCCACTGATCCCACGCCAGCGGCAGCCCGAACGGCGCCTTGAAGCCCGGCACGTAGGTGCCCTGCACGCCGCCGGTCCAAGGCTCCAGGAGCCGGAACTTCAACAGCTGCGGGGTCGCGACCGCGAGCGCGAACGTTGAGAGCGCCAGGTAATGCCCTTCGAGTCGCAGCGCCGGGAGGCCGAACAGAAAGCCGACCAGGAGGCAGATGACACCGGCGATCGGGATCGTTGCCCAGTAAGGGATGCCAGTGCGTTCCAGGAGGATCGCGGTCGTATAGGCACCGATCGCAAAGAACGCGCCATGGCCGAGCGAGATCTGACCGTTGTAGCCGGTCAAGATGTTGAGACCAAGGAGCGCGATCGAATAGATCACCACAGTGGTGAGTTGCAGCAGCCGGTAGCTGCTTGCCACGAACGGGACGAGGCACGCGAGGACCAGCAGCGCCACGATCGCCACGAGCGGCAACAGACGCGCGGCAACACCGGCCGATGTCTTTCCCAGTGTTTCCGGCACGCCGTCGTGCGCGAGCGCCATGATCAGACCCGGGTCATGATGGTGTAGCCGAATAAGCCGGCCGGCCGCGTCACCAGCACCACGATGATAATGACGAGCGCGACCGAGAGCTTGAGCTCGGTGCCGACCACATAGGCGCCGGCGAGATTCTCGATCACCCCGACAATGAATCCACCGGCGGCCGCACCCCACGGGTTGTTGATGCCGCCGAGCAGCGCCGCCGCGAAGCCGTAGAGCAGGATCCCGGCCATCATGTTGGGCTCGATGTAGACGATCGGCGCCGCCATGATGGCGGCGATTGCTCCGATCGCTCCGGCAAGCCCCCAGCCAAGCGCCAGCATCCAACCGACCCGGATTCCGACCAGGCGGCTGGCATCCGGGTTCTGTGCGGCCGCCCGCATGGCCAGGCCGAGCGGGGTGAAGCGGAAGAACAGATAGATCAGCAGCAACGTGCCCAACGTCACGCCGATCATGCCGATCTCGTGCGCCGACAGATAGCGGCTGCCGAGGCCGGGCGGAAACGGCGATGGAAAGGCCTGCACGTTGTAGGTGAAGAGCCACCCCGCCAGGCTGTTGATGATGAACAGCAGCCCAAGGAAGACGACGACGACCGACAGCACCGGCGCCTGCTCGAACGGACGGATGATGACGCGTTCGATGGCGACGCCGGTCACAAAGCCGAACGCCAGCGCTAGTAGGAACGCGGCCCAGTACGGAAATCCCGCTTGCACCAGCACAAGCGCCACATAGGCGGAGAACATGCCCTGCTCGCCCTGGGCGAAATTGATGTGATGGGTGGCCTGGTAGATCATCACCAGCGCGAGCCCGATGCTGGCATAGATGCCGCCATTGGCAAGGCCCGACAGGAGCTGGTGCAGAAAGGCTTCCATCGTCAGTACCCCAAATACGCCCGGCGCATCGCGGCGTTGTCGCTCACGATCGAGGCCGGCCCATCCATCACGACGCGCCCGGTCTCCAGGAGATAGACATGGGTCGCGAGTGCGAGTGCCAGACTGGCGTTCTGCTCGACCAGCAACATGCTCACATTCTCGTCATCGTTGATCCGCCGCAGAATGCGGAAGATCTCCTGAACCACCAGCGGTGCCAACCCGAACGACGGCTCATCGAGCAGCAGAAGCTTTGGCCGCAGCATTAGGGCGCGCGCGATCGCCAGCATTTGTTGCTCGCCGCCCGACAATGTCCCGGCCTGTTGCTGGGCGCGCTCCCTCAACCGCGGAAAATAGGTGTAGACGCGCTCGAAATCTTGCGCGACCGTGGCCCGGTCGCGGCGCGTATAGGCGCCGAGGGTGAGATTTTCCTCGACCGTGAGGTGCACGAACGTTCCGCGCCCGTCGGGCACATGCGCGATGCCGAGGCGGACGATATCCTCGGTCTGCCACGTCTCGATCCTGCGTCCCTCGAACAGGATCGCGCCGGAATTGCGCACCCTCATGTTGCAGATTGCACGCAACAGCGTGGTCTTGCCGGCGCCATTGGCACCCAGCAGCGCCGTGATCCCGCCGTGCTCGACCACAAGGCTAAGCTTATGAATGACCGGTATCTGCCCGTAGGCAACGCCCAGCTCGTGCAGCTCCAGCAGCGCCGTCATGCCGCGGTCCCCAGATAGGCGCGGATCACGTCGGGATTTTCCTGCACGTCCCTGGGTTTGCCATCAGCGATCTTGCGCCCGAAATCGAGTGCGACGACCTTGTCGGAAACGCGCATCACGAGATTCATGTGATGCTCAACCAGCAAAATGGTCAAGCCGAGCCGCTCGCGTATCATCAGAATGAGGGCGCGCAAGTTATCGACCTCGTCATGATTCAATCCACCGGCCGGCTCGTCGAGCAGCAGCAGGGTCGGCTCGCCGGCGAGCGCGCGGGCGAGCTCGACGCGCTTGCGCGTTCCGAACGGCAACTCGTCGACGCTGAGCGAAGCGACCTGCTCGAGCCCCAGCAGGGCAATCAGGCCGTCGATCCGCTGGGCCAGCGCGCGTTCCTCCGCCTGCACGCGCGGCAGCCGCAGTGCGTCCGACAGAAAACCGCCGTGGGTACGGCAATGGGCGCCGACCAGAATGTTGCGGCGGACCGACATGGTACGAAACAGGGCGAGGTTCTGAAAGGTGCGGCCGATGCCAAGCGCGGCAATGCGGTGCCGCGGCACATCCAGCAGCGGCTCGCCCTTGAAACTGATGTCGCCCTCATCCGGTGCGTAGAGACGACTCAGGCAGTTGAACAGCGTCGTCTTGCCGGCGCCGTTCGGGCCGATCAGGCCGCAGATTTCGCCGTGTCCGATGTCGAACGACACCCGATCGAGCGCGACGATACCGCCGAAATGTAAGGAAATGTCGCGGATGCGGAGCAGGTCATTATTCACCGATCCCGCTCCCGCATCCGCGCCGTCTGCCCCCGCCAGGTCACAAGGCGCCGGACAGCAGGTCGCCGAAGCGAACCCATTGCTTGCCGTTCCAGCGCATCATCTGCATGTTTTCAATAGGGTAGTAATCGGTCGGGCTCGTGTTCATCTTGATGCCTGGCAGCATCATCGGCAACTGCAAATCCTTGATATTCGCTGCCTGCTTCATGATGTTGTCGCGCGAGAGGTCGTTGCCGGCTTGCTTGAGCGCCTGCACAATCGCCATCCCGCTGTTGTAGGAATTGACATAGTTCTGGTCACGCGGGTCGGCCTCCGGCATGTATTTCGCCATCCAGCCCTTCCACACTTTCATGTCGGGATCGTTGTCCCAGCCCGGATCGGCTGGGTCCTTGACGTAGACCGACGACATCAGGCCGACCGCCTTGTCGACGCCGGCCGGCTCCAGCACGGTCGAAATCCAGATCGCCACATTGGTGATGCAGAACATCGGCTTCCACCCGATGTCGTAGACCTTGCGGATCGCCTGCGCAGCGAACTTCGGCGTGGCGACCAGAATGAGGGCATCGGCGCCGGAAGCCTGCAGGCTCACCACTTGCGAGTCGACCGTGGCGTCGGTGAATTCGTAGGTGGCTTCCTTGACCATGTCGGCGAATTTGTCGCCCAAGACGTCCTTGAGGCCGAGCACGTAATCACGGCCGAAATCGTCGTTCTGATAGAGCAACGCGATCTTGGCGTTCGGCTTCTCCTTGAGAATCTGCCGCGCGTAGATGCGCGCCTCGGCGCGGAACGTCGCCTGGATGCCGCCAATGGTCCAGGGGAATTCCTTGTAGTTGCCGAATTTGGAGGCGCCGGACGCAATGTAGAGCTGCGGAACCTTGTTGGAGTTCAGATAGCGCTGGATCGCGGTATTGGTCGCGGTGCCGATCGACGAAAAGATGAAGGCAACGCCATCCTGCTCGACGAGCTTGCGGGTCTGCTCCACGGTGCGTGGCGGGGCGTAGCCGTCATCAAGACTGAGCAGGTTGATCTTGTGCCCGTTCACGCCGCCCTGATCGTTGAGCATCTTGAAGTAGGCGACTTCACCCTTCCCCAGGGTGGAAAACGCCGTCACCGGTCCGGTGTAGGGCATGGTCTGCCCAATCTTGATCTCGGTGTCGGTCACCCCCGGGGCATTCTGCGCCGCCGCCGGCAGAGCGATCGCGGCAATGCAGGCGCCCAGCACTGAACCCTTCAGCAGCCGTCTGACCATCGCGTTCCTCCCAATTATTTTGCTCGCGCTGCGGTCGATGCCGCCCGGTGGGTCGCGTTAAAGATCGCCCCTCACGAGATCGCCGAACCGTGCCCACTGTTTTCCGT
>DATIPA010000018.1:0-15100 GCA_035472475.1 Xanthobacteraceae bacterium
TGGTCGCGCCGCGCGCGCCGCCGCGGCGTGCGAGGTCCGGCAGCGCCGCGAGCGCCGCGGCCGCGCCGCCAAAATGATTGAGCAACGTCCGAAACGTGCGTGGCCCAACATGTTCGCTACGAATGAGCCGCAGCCAGTCCAGCCGCTGCTCATCAGTGAGGTGTCTGCCCGCCTGGTTGTTCACCGCTGTCCCCGTGCGCTGGCAACGGCGGGGTTTTGGAACCCGCAATCTTGCCTTCGGTGCCACCGATCAGCCGCGCGATATTGGCACGGTGCATGATCCACAGCAGCACGGAGAGCAGCAAAAAAACCTGCGCTTCCTGCATATCGCGCTCGTACCAGAGGAAGACCGGCGCCACCACGCTGGCGGTGAGCGCGGCGAGCGACGAATAGCGCGTCAGCGCGGCAACCGCGAGCCAGACCAGGCAAAACACAATGGCGGCAGGCCACGCAAGCCCGAGCAGCAGGCCGATGTAGGTCGCAACGCCTTTGCCGCCTTTAAACTTCAGCCAGACCGGGAAGAGGTGGCCGAGAAACGCGCCGAGCGCCGCCAGGACCGCGAGATCCTGGCCGCCATATTGCTTGGCAAGCAGCGCCGCGACCGTCCCTTTGAGCATGTCGCCCAGCAGTGTCGCGGCGGCGAGACCCTTCCGGCCGGTGCGCAAGACATTAGTGGCACCAATGTTGCCGGAGCCGATCGTGCGCAGATCCTGGGTTCCGGCAAGGCGGGTCAGGATCAATCCAAACGGGATTGAGCCGAGCAGATATCCGAACAGGAACGCGCCAGCGTAATCGGGCAAGGCGAGCGACCAGTTGATCGGGTGAAACATAAAACACAATTTTATCAGACGTACTCGTAGGCAGTCCGGCCCGATACGATGGTGCGCACCACCCGGCCCTGCAGGCGGGCCTCGTCGAACGGCGTGTTCTTGCACTTCGACTTGAGCTGGGCGCGATCGAGCACCCAAGGCACATCAAGGTCGATCACGATCACGTCGGCGACGCTGCCAGGGCGCAGCGTGCCGCCCGGCAACCCGAGCAACTCGGCCGGACGGGTCGACATCGCCTTGAGCAAATTCGCGAGCGCGATCTCGCCGTTGTGCACGAGCCGCAGGCCGGCCACCAGCATGGTTTCGATGCCGATCGCGCCGGGTGTTGCCTCGGCGAACGGCAGGCGCTTGTTCTCGACGTCCTGCGGATCGTGATCCGACATGACCGCGTCGACAAGGCCCGACGCGACCGCCTCGACCATCGCGACGCGATCGACTTCGGCGCGCAGCGGCGGCGCGAGTTTGCAGAACGTCCGATACGATCCCACGTCGATCTCGTTGAGCGTGAGATGGTTGATGGAGGCCGAGGCGGTGATGTTGGGATTGTTGTCCTTGGCGCGCCGCAGGACCTCAAGGGACTCGGCGCAGGTGATCGAGGCGGCGTGATAGCGCCCACCCGACAGCGCCGCGAGCCGCACGTCGCGTTCAAGCATCACAACCTCGGCCGCTTTGGGCGCCCCGCTCAGGCCCAGGCGGGCGGCGAATTCGCCTTCGTTCATGACACCTTCGCCGGTCAGGTTGGGATCCTCGGTGTGGTGGACGATGATCGCATCGAAGTCGCGCGCGTAGGTAAGGGCGCGCCGCATCACCTGAGCATTGGTCACACTCTTGGCGCCGTCCGTGAACGCGACCGCACCGGCGGCCTTGAGCAGGCCGATCTCCGTCATCTCCTCGCCCTTGAGGCCTTTGGTCAGCGCCGCCATCGGGTGGACGTGCACAATCGCCGTGTCGCGCGCGCGCCGCAGCAAAAAGTCGACCATGGCAGGCTCGTCGATCACCGGGTTGGTCTCCGGCTGGCAAACGATGGTGGTGACGCCGCCTGCCGCCGCTGCTTGGCTCGCGGACGCCAGCGTCTCGCGATATTCGGCACCCGGCTCGCCAACGAACGCGCGCAGGTCGATCAAGCCGGGTGCAACGACCTTGTCGTGGCAATCGACGATTTCGGTGCCTTCGGGGACGCCGGCCGCGCCGATGCCGCGCTTAGCCTCGCGGATCACGCCCTCCGCGATCAGGAGGTCACCGGAAAAATCGAGATCACGCGAGGGATCGATGATCCGCGCGTTGGTGAGCAGGATCGGGCGGCGATCTGAAAGCATCGGGTTTATGCATTCCGCAGGTTGCGCGACAGCGCCTCGAGCGCGGCCATGCGCACCGCGACGCCCATCTCGACCTGCTCGCGGATCAGCGACTGCGCGCCGTCGGCGACGCTCGAGCCGATTTCGACGCCGCGGTTCATCGGCCCCGGATGCATCACCAGGGCATCCGGCTTGGCATAGCCGAGCTTGCGCTCGTCGAGGCCGAAGTAGTGGAAAAACTCCTGCGAGGACGGCACGAACGAGCCGTTCATCCGTTCGCGCTGCAAGCGCAGCATCATGACGATGTCGGCGTTGTGCAGGCCTTCGCGCATGTCGCGGAAGACGTCGACGCCGAAGCGCTCGATGCCGGACGGCAGCAGCGTCGAGGGCGCCACCACACGCACGCGCGCACCCAGCGTGTTCAACAGGATGATGTTCGAGCGCGCCACGCGCGAATGCAGGATATCGCCGCAGATGGTGACCGTCAGTCCCGCGATTCCACCCTTGTTGCGGCGGATGGTTAGCGCGTCGAGCAGCGCCTGGGTCGGATGCTCGTGCGAGCCGTCGCCGGCGTTGATCACCGAGCAGTCGACCTTCCGGGCCAGGAGATCGACCGCGCCGGACGCGTAGTGCCGCACCACCAGGATGTCCGGGTGCATGGCATTGAGCGTGATCGCGGTGTCGATCAGGGTCTCGCCCTTGCGCATCGACGAGGAGCCGACCGACATGTTCATGACGTCGGCGCCGAGCCGCTTTCCGGCAATCTCGAATGAGGCCTGTGTGCGGGTGGAGACTTCGAAGAACAGGTTGATCTGGGTGCGGCCGCGCAGCGTGCTCTGCTTCTTTTCGATCTGCCGGTTGAGCTCGACGAATTCCTCGGCGCGATCCAGGAGCCCGACGATTTCGTCACGCGAAAGCCCTTCGATCCCCAACAGATGACGTTGGTTGAGGACGAACGTCGGTTTCTGCGCGATGTTCATTAAAGCGGCACTTTTAGGCGCAGTCAGACCGCTCGGCAAGGCCAATCATGGAAGGAAGCTGGTCATCCCCAGCTCTTGCCCGCCGTTCGACGAGCACGGGCAAACCCGTATGGTAGCATCCGGCGATGAGGGAGCTCGCCATGGGCACTGCCTTCGACACCCACGAGGTTTTCAATCAGGCACCTCGGTTCGTCGACGTCAATCTGTTTGCCGCCGATCGTCCGCTGCGCGACGCCGTGAATGCCAACGGGGCTCACACGGAAATCGCGGCGCTGGAGCGCTTCGGCGAGGGCTGGGGCACGGCGCATATGTTCGAACAGGCGCGGTTGGCGAACGAAAACCCGCCCAAGCTGCGGACATTCGACCCGAACGGCCGCCGGCTCGACATCATCGAGTTCCATCCGGCCTATCACCACTTCATGAACGAAAGCATCGGCGACGGGCTTGCCGGGATGACCTGGGATGAGCACGGGGCACGCGCCGGCGCACCAAGCGAGGTCGCGCGGGCGGCGCGCTATTACATGGTGGCGCAGGTTGAGAACGGGCACATGTGCCCGGTGACCATGACACGGGCTGCGGTGGCCGCGCTCGCAGCGGCGCCCGCATTGCTCGAACGGGTCATGCCGAAGATCACGTCGCGGCTCTATGCGCCGGAATTTCGTTCGTGGACCGACAAGTCCGGCATCACAATCGGCATGGGCATGACGGAAAAGCAGGGTGGCACCGACGTGCGCGCCAACGCGACCCGCGCCGAGCCGGCGGGCGGCGGCTACCTCATCACCGGCCACAAGTGGTTCATGTCGGCGCCGATGTCGGACGCGTTCCTGGTCCTGGCGCAGGCGCCGGCCGGCCTTACCTGCTTTTTCATGCCGCGCTTCACCCCGGACGGGCATGTCAATGCGCTGCGGCTGCAGCGGCTCAAGGACAAGCTCGGCAATCGCTCCAATGCGTCTTCCGAGGTCGAATTCGCCGCCGCGTTTGCCTGGCGGGTCGGGGAGGAGGGCCGTGGCGTGCGCGCCATCATCGAGATGGTGCAGCTCACGCGCCTCGATTGCGCGATCGCGTCCGCAGGCCTCATGCGCATGGCTCTTGCCCAGGCGGTTCACCACGCCCGTCACCGCCTGGTGTTCAAGCGTGAGCTGATCGACCAGCCGCTCATGCGAACGGTGCTCGCCGATCTCGCGCTCGAATGCGAGGGAGCCGTGGCCGCGATGATGCGGCTGTGCCGCTCTTATGATCTTGCGGCTGCTGATCCGCTCGAGGGGGCGCGTGCACGACTGCTGACGCCGGTGATCAAATATTGGATCTGCAAGAGCGCGCCGTCGCTGATCTACGAAGCGATGGAATGCCTGGGCGGCAACGGCTACGTCGAAGAAGGAATTTTGGCCCGGCTTTATCGCGAGGCACCGGTCAATGCGATCTGGGAGGGGTCGGGCAACGTGGTGTGTCTCGACGTGCTGCGCGCGTTGTCGCATGAAGGCGACACTGCGCGAGCGGTGTTGGCGCAGCTCGTCAAGGAAGCCGGTGCGCTGCCCGGTTGTGCGGAAGCGGTCGCGTTCGTACAACATGCCTTGTCAGCGACCGAGGAAGCGTACGCGCGCGCCGGCGTCGAGCGGCTGGCATTGCTGGCGGCGGTTGCGGCCCTGCAAGGTAGCGCGCCCGAGGTTGCGCCGACGTTCGCGCGCTATCGCCTTGCGGCTCCGTTCGCGCGGCTTTACGGCGCGGCCGAGCTCACGCAGGCTGAAGCCGCCGGCCTACTTGAGCGCGCGCTGCCGGTTGCTTGAAGCCGATCAAAGGGGACGGAGCGTTGTCCTACCGCGACGACGCGAAGTCGATCGCGATCGGCATCGTCACCATGGCGAGTATGGTTTCGACCGTGAGGATCTCGGCCATCAGGACGGTATTTCCGCCCATCTGGCGCGCCAGCACGTAAGCACTTGATGCCGTCGGCACCGACGCGCAGCATGCAACCACCGCCAGACCGGCCCCGTGCGCCCCCAACAGGAGGCCAATGCCGATCGCCATCGCAGGCATGACGGCGAGCTTGAGCACGCCGGCGACGAATGTTGCCGGCGCCGGCCGGATCAAGCCGCGAATTTTCAGGCCGGCCCCGACCAGAAGCAGACCGAGCGCGAGCGAGGCGCGGCCCAGCGCGTCGGCCAGGGCATGTACGGGCTTGGGATACGGCACGTGCAAGGCATTGATCACAATGCCGACGACACATGACCAGATCAGCGGGTTGCGGGCGATGGTTAGGGCCACGTCTCGCCAGGCGGGGCGCGAGGGCGCCGCGAAATGCGCGAGCACCCAAATGCTCATCACATTGAGCACCGGGATCATGGCAATGGCGGCAACCGAGGCGAGCGCAAGGCCCAGCTCGCCGTAGAGATTGCCCGCGACCGCGAGCGCGGCGAACGTCTGCCACCGGGTCGCGCCCTGGAACAGCGAGGTGTAGGCCGGACCGTCGATGCGCAGCCACCGAATGAAAAGCGGCCGCAGCGCGAGACAGAGCGCACCCATCAGCAGTACCGCGATCAGCAGTGCGCCACCCACGGTCGCAACCGGAACCTTGGACAGATCCGCCTGTGCCAGCGTGTCGATCAGCAGCGCCGGAAACAACAGGAAATACACAAGGCGCTCGATACCGACCCAATGATCCTCCTCGGTGACGAGGAAGCGTCGCGCCAGTACGCCGGCGGCGATCAACAGGAACACCGGTATCAGGGCTGCGACGACCGCGGACATCAGCGCGCCGACGATCTATTGCGGCGACGACAGGCGCGCGAGCCGATCAAGGGCGCCTTGCAGGATAAAGGCGGCCGCGTGCTGATCGATGACCGCCTTGCGCTTGGCGCGGCTGACGTCGGCGGCGATCAGCTCGCGCTCGACTGCCGCGGTCGACAAGCGCTCGTCCCACAGCGCGATGGGTAGCGGCGTTCGTCCCGCCAGGTTGCGCGCGAAGGCGCGCGTTGACTGCGCGCGCGGGCCTTCGCTACCATCCATGTTGATCGGCAGGCCCATGACAAATCCAACCGCCTGGCGTTCGGCCGCGAGTGCGAGCACCCGCTCGGCGTCGGCCGAGAACGTCTTGCGTGCGATGGTCGTGACCCCGGCGGCCAACCGACGGTCGGGGTCGCTCACCGCGACCCCGATGGTCTTGGTGCCGAGGTCAAGGCCAATCAGCGCTCCACGCCGGGGCAGGGCGGTGATCGTGTCGGTAAGGACTATGACGGGCATCAACGTGGAGTAGCACAAATAGCGGTTATCGCCGTGAACCGAAGTGATGCCCATCACTACTAAGGAGATGAAAACAGGGCATAAGGCCAGCAGGTTGGGAGCGGGCCTGACCGAACGAAACGAGAGCTGCACCTTCCGGGGAGCCTAGCCGGTCGCGCGTAGCCGATTGTCGGGGAGATACCAATGCGTCACAGCCTTTGTGTGCTCGTCGGCTGGCTTGCGCTGGCCGGCACGGCTTGGGCGGGCAACCCCACCCTCGAATATCGCTTCAAGGCGGCGGACGGCGCCGAATTCAAATGGCGCGATGGCAAGGTCGAAAAGCTTGATCGCCAGCCGTTCATGGTGACGTCGGATTTTGGCAACGCTGTCGCGATCAAGTCGACGAACCGCAGCAACCCCGGCGCGTTTGAGATCGATCTCGTCCACAATAAACCTGGTAAGCAGAAGTATCGCGCCTCTGCAAAGGTCGATCAGAATCGTGACTACTGCGTCGTATTCAACGAAACCGTGCTGCAATGCTACACGGTGGCGCCCAAGCTGGTCGCCCTCTACGAGCACGGTGGCACGATTTACGGGCCGTTTTCGAAGGCCGAAGCGGAGGCTTTGGCCCGCCAGATCAATCAGTCGTTGCGGTAGTTTCCCAGCGCAAACACCCTCCGGCTTGCGGGGCGCACCCCGGCGGATGTCCGGGCGTGTCACCGATGAATGACGCCGCGATCGCGCCGCCGACCGCGCGCGTCTGGAAGTTCTGGGGTAGCTTGCTCTGGGGCGTTGCGATCTTTGTCGCAATGTCCGTGGCTCAGATCGCCACCGCGATCGTGATCCTGAAATGGCGATCTCCCGCCTTCACATTTTCCGATCTGACAGGCTTGTCGTCCGATGGCGTCGCGGTGGCGCTCACTGTGATCGCGACCGCGCCCGCGGCCCTGGCGGTGGTCTGGCTTGCGATCCGCTTGGCACGCGCAAACTTTGCCGAGTATCTGGCGCTCCGGCCATTCGTATCCGGCGACCTCTTGCTTGGACTTGGGTTTCTCGTGATCTGTGCACTTGGCGTGGATCTGATCGCGCGCCTTGCAGGACACGTGGTCGTACCCGCGTTCGTGTTCGATACTTTGAAGAGCGCCTCGGCGGCGCATGCGCTGACGCTGTTCCTCGCTGCGGTGGCCCTGGTTGCGCCCTTGAGCGAGGAACTCACGGTGCGCGGATTTCTCTATCGTGGATTTGCGGCCTCACGGCTCGGTCCGGCGGGTGCCATTTTGCTCACGTCCGCCCTGTGGGCGTCGATTCATGTGCAATACGACTGGTTTTTCATTGGTGAGGTCTTTGCGCTCGGGGTGATCCTGGGCTGGATGCGTTACCGCTCCGGGTCAACATGGCTGACCGTCATCCTGCATGGCGCCTACAACCTGATCGCGGTCGCCCAGGGGATGCTTCTGTCCTGAGATGGAAGCGGCCAGCGCGGTGCTGTGCGCGCGTTGTCGGGCCAAACGCCCCTCTGCTATAGGGCTGTCACCAGAGGGGACTCCGCAATGTCCGTAGACGCCACGACTGTGCGCCGGATCGCGCGATTGGCTCGAATAGCCGTCAGCGAGGATGAAATCGGCCATCTGCAGGATGAGCTCAACGCCATTTTGGCGTTCGTTGAGCAGCTGTCCGAGGTCGACGTCAACGGCGTCGCGCCGATGACGTCGGTTACCCCGATGGCGATGAAAGCGCGACCCGACAAGGTCACGGATGGCGGTATCACGGACCAGATCGTTGCCAACGCGCCGGCGACGGAAGACGGATTCTTCGTGGTTCCCAAGGTGGTGGAATGAGGCGCGGGCCACTATGTTATTGAGCGTGCTGGTGTCCGTGGCTTGGCGTGAAACCAGGACCCCAGGCGCGGCACTGAGGAATGGGTGCGGCCATGTGCTTGGCGTGCGAAGAAGCTGAGTTGTATTTTCGTTGGCAGCTGCTTGAGCAGATCGCTAAAGGCGAAATGCCGGAAGGGCTGAGCGAAAGCGATTTGCGCGCCATGGAGTTGCCGCTGCCCGGCGAGGTGGCACGGTTCGAGGAACCGGATGGGACCATCTCGTTTCGTAAAGTAGATCGTACCCCCAAGGGCAAGCCGAGCGCATTCGTCTGTGACAGTCCGGACGAATGACCGATCTCGTCAGGCTGACCATCGCGCAGGCCCGCGATCTTCTTCGCAGCAAAGAGATTTCTGCCTCCGAATTGACCAAGGCGCATATCGCCACGATCGAGCGCGCGCGGGTGCTCAACGCCTATGTGCTGGAGACCCCCGACCACGCGAGTGCCATGGCGAAGGCGTCCGATGCACGGCTAGCGGCCGGTGCTGGCGGCCCGCTCGAGGGAATTCCGCTCGGTATCAAGGATCTGTTCTGCACGCGGGGCGTCCGCACGACGGCTTGCTCGCACGTCCTCGATAACTTCGTGCCGACGTACGAATCGACGGTGACTGCCAACCTGTGGCGGGACGGCGCTGTCATGCTGGGCAAACTCAACAACGACGAGTTTGCCATGGGCTCGTCCAATGAAACGTCGTACTTCGGTCCGGTTGTGTCGCCCTGGCGGCGAGCAGGATCGAACGCGAAGCTCGTTCCCGGCGGCTCGTCTGGCGGTTCAGCGGCGGCGGTGGCAGCCAATCTGTGTTTGGGCGCGACTGGTACCGACACTGGCGGGTCGATCCGTCAGCCGGCCGCGTTCGCCGGCATTGTCGGCATCAAACCGACCTACGGCCGATGTTCGCGCTGGGGCATCGTAGCCTTTGCCTCCTCGCTTGATCAGGCTGGGCCGTTCGCGCGAAGTGTCAGCGACGCGGCGATCCTGTTGCGCTCGATGGCGGGCCACGACCCCAAGGACACGACCAGTGTCGATCGCGCGGTCCCCGACTACGAGGCTGCGATTGGCCGCTCGATCAAGGGCATGAAGATCGGCATCCCGAAGGAGTACCGGGTCGATGGCATGGCGGCGGAGAGTGAAGCGCTCTGGCGACGCGGTGCCGACTGGCTCAAGGCGGGCGGTGCCGAGATGGTGGAGATCTCGCTGCCGCATACGAAGTACGCATTGCCGGCCTACTACATTGTCGCGCCGGCCGAGGCTTCATCGAATTTGGCGCGTTACGACGGTGTGCGCTATGGGCTGCGCGTTCCCGGCCGCGATGTGATCGACATGTACCAGCAAACGCGCGCCGCCGGCTTCGGTCCGGAAGTGCGCCGGCGCGTCATGATCGGCACTTACGTGCTGTCCGCCGGCTACTACGATGCCTACTACCTGCGCGCCCAGCAGGTGCGTACCCTGATCAGGCGCGACTTCGAGGCGTGCTTCGCAAACGGCGTTGACGCAATCTTGACGCCGACGACGCCGTCCGCCGCCTTTGCGATCGGCGAGAAGGGCGAGAGCGATCCGGTCGAAATGTATCTCAATGACATCTTCACGGTGACGGTGAACATGGCCGGGCTGCCAGGCATTTCGGTTCCTGCCGGGCTCGACGGAGAGGGTCTGCCGCTGGGTCTGCAGCTGATTGGCCGGCCGTTCGACGAAGAGACGTTGTTCGCGCTCGGCGCCGTAATCGAACGGGCCGCGGGGACCTTCGCACCGCAGCCGTGGTGGTAGGCCCATGCTCGCTTGAGAGGCCAAAGTGGCTACGACGTTGGAGGCCTTCGCGCGATCCGTGTCGGGGAGCAAGCCTCCGGCGGCGCTGGCGCCTTCGCTGCAAGCGCTATGGTGGGCCGCGAAGGATGACTGGGAGCGCGCGCATCAAATCGTCATGGCGCACGAGGATCGCGATTGCGCCTGGGTCCATGCGTATCTGCATCGTCGTGAAGGCGATTTGCCGAATGCGCGCTGGTGGTACAAGGAAGCCAAACGACCGGTGGCCGCGGGTTCGCTCGACGACGAATGGAGCGCAATCGTGCGGGCGCTGCTGAGTGAGGACTGACATGGATACTCCAGCCAAGTCCAAGCTGATCAAAGGTGCAACCGGTCACTGGGAGGTGGTCATCGGCATGGAAGTCCATGCCCAGGTCAATTCGCAGGCGAAATTATTCTCCGGCGCATCGACGGCGTTCGGCGGTGAACCCAACAGTCACGTATCGCTGGTCGACGCCGCAATGCCCGGCATGTTGCCGGTGATCAATGAGGGGTGCGTTGCCCAGGCGGTGCGAACCGGTCTTGGCCTCAAGGCGCGGATCAACCGGCGCTCGGTGTTCGATCGCAAGAATTATTTCTACCCCGACCTGCCGCAGGGCTACCAGATCAGCCAGTACAAGTCGCCGATCGTGGGCGAGGGTGAGGTGATTGTCGACCTGCCGGACGAAACCATCACGGTCGGTATCGAACGGTTGCATCTCGAACAGGATGCCGGAAAATCGCTGCACGATCGGCACGCGACGATGTCCTTGGTCGATCTCAACCGTGCCGGCGTCGCACTGATGGAGATCGTCTCAAAACCCGACTTGCGTTCGTCGGAGGACGCCAAGGCTTACGTCTCCAAACTGCGTAGCATCCTGCGCTATCTTGGGACCTGCGACGGCGACATGGAGAAGGGCAACCTGCGCGCCGACGTCAACGTATCGGTGCGCCGCCCCGGCGATGCCCTGGGAACACGCTGCGAGATCAAGAACGTCAATTCGATTCGGTTCATCGGCCAGGCCATCGACTACGAGGCGCGCCGTCAGATCGATATTCTGGAAGAGGGCGGCGGCATCGAGCAGGAAACGCGGTTGTTCGATCCGGTGCGCGGCGAAACCCGCTCGATGCGTACCAAGGAGGAAGCGCACGACTATCGCTACTTCCCGGATCCGGATCTGCTGCCGGTCGAGCTTGCGGAACAATTCATCGAAGGCTTAAAGGCCGATCTGCCGGAACTCCCCGACGAGAAGAAGCGCCGGTTCGTCGCCGAATACGGGCTCTCCGCGTACGACGCCGATGTGCTGGTCGCAGAGCGTGACAGCGCGGAATATTTCGAAGCCATCGTGCTGCGCCCGCAGGCAGGGCGCGACCCCAAGATCGCGGCGAACTGGATCATCAACGAGCTGTTCGGACGCTTGAATCGAGAGGGGATGGAGATCTCGGCCACACCTGTCTCGGCTGAGCAGCTCGGCGGCATTCTCGATCTCATCGCCGAGGGAACGATTTCCGGAAAGATCGCCAAGGACGTGTTCGACATCGTCTGGAGCGAAGGCGGGGATCCGCGCGCGATCGTCGAAGCGCGTGGTCTAAAGCAGGTCACCGACACCGGTGCGATCGAGCGCGCCGTGGACGAGATCATCGCCCGCAATCCAGACAAGGTCGAACAAGCGAAAACAAAGCCGGCCGTGATCGGTTGGTTCGTCGGCCAAGTCATGAAGTCGTCCGGTGGCAAAGCCAACCCGCAGACGGTCAACGCGCTGCTCAAGAAGAAGCTCGGCGTCTGAACACGTCGCCTTCGCCGCGCGCCATGGCGTTCGAGGCGAGCGTTGCACGACCGCTTTGCCCCTGCGCAACCCCCTTGCGGCCGCTCCCGCCCGACTGTCGAAAGCGAATCGGTTGCCGGTGATTCGCGCGATTCACGCCGGATTCGGTGCGGCAAAGTCCTTTTTTCGTACGTGTGCAAAAAAAAATTTCACGCCGGTTTCCGATGCCCATCGCGCTCTGCGGCGGCGCATCTGCGTTGGAAGAAATCAATGCACGCGGGCGCGAAAAATTCCGTGACAGAAAAATGACGTGCAAGAAACCCTTATTCCATGCCCGTTTTTGCAATTTTCTATTTGTTGGATTGCGCGCCATCGCAATTTGCGGTGCGCGGCGTCACGCGGTTCGAAATTTTACGCGGTTCGCGCACGCAGCACATCGGCGGGCGGCTTGTAAACAGTTCGTTAAGGTGAAACCGTGTTTTTTTCCGTGTCCTGTAGTAATCGGGATGTGGTGCTCGCGATTCCCGCGGGCACTGTTCCACCACCGCCATCATCATGATGGCTAGGAGGGCAGCAATGGTGAAGAAGGCTAAGAAGGCAGCGAAGAAGGCACCTGCGAAGAAGAAGAAGACGTCTCGCAAGAAGAAGTAACGACGTCGCCTGGAGCACTGCTCCAGGGTTTGCCTACTTCAACGCCACGCTTGAACCGGCGTGGCCGATGAGCGGATTGCGAAGCGTCCGCGCGGGATGAGCCGGTTCAAGTCAAATGCAGAGGGCGTCCGCGAGACCGATGTTTCCGGGTTCGCGGTTCGGGTGTCGGGATCTCAGGCTCGCAAATGAGCGGGGTACGACACGGGGGTCGGGGCTAACTAGATCCCGCGTCGGCGGCATCACGTCGGCGCACGAGCCTCGGACATCTCGCAGACGCCCTCTTTTCAGAATTCCTTTCTGCCGCTCCGCGCGTCCGGAAAAAGCGAGCCTCCGGAGCGTGAGTCGCGCGCTGTCGGCAGGCTGCTTTGCAGTCCGGCCATTGCACATTCATGCATGACGCCTTAGGTCTCGACCGGTATCCGCGTCGATGCATGGAGTGTATCAATGGCTCGCCGGTCGAAGCGTGTCGCGAAGTCGAACAGGCCCGTCAAATCAAAAGCCGCCGCGAAGTCGAAGCTAAGATCGGTCGCCAAACCGAAGCGGGCGACCGCCCGTAACTCGCTCCGCAAAGCCGTATCCTCGCCCCGCAGCGCCGGCGTGAGGGCCCGCCAGTCGAAGCCGATCGACCTCTACTATTGGTCGACGCCCAACGGCTGGAAGATCACCATCATGCTCGAAGAGTGCGGGCTCCCTTACAACGTCATCCCCGTCAATATTTCCAAGGGCGACCAGTTCAAGCCCGAGTTCCTGGCGATCGCGCCCAACAATCGGATGCCCGCCATCGTCGATCCGGAGGGCCCGGGTGGCCGACCGATTTCCGTGTTCGAGTCCGGCGCGATCCTGCAGTATCTCGGCCGCAAGACCGGCAAGTTCTATCCGACGAACGAGCGTGCGCGCGTCGAGGTCGACCAATGGCTGTTCTGGCAGATGGGCGGGCTTGGTCCGATGGCCGGACAGGCCAATCACTTCCGTAACTACGCGCCCGAGCCGATCGAATACGGCGTCAAGCGCTACACCGATGAGGTCAACCGGCTTTACGGCGTGATGAACAAGCGGCTGGCCGATCGCGAATTCCTAGCCGGACCATATTCGATCGCCGATATCGCCTGCATCGGGTGGACGCTGAGCTGGAAGCGGCAAGGCCAGGAGATCGACGCGTTTCCCAATCTCAAGCGCTGGCAGGAGACGATTCAAGCGAGACCGGCTGCCAAGCGAGGGCTCGAAGTGCGCGTCGCGAACATCGAACCCGTCAATATGCACGACCCGGCGGTGCGCGCCGTGCTGTTCAATCAGCGCGCCCGCGCGGGTTGAGGTGGTGCGGGCTTTGACGGCTTGGGCGGATCCGGCACGTTCTGCCGGATCCACTCTTCGCCCTGGCAGAGCAACATAAAGCACCCTTGGATGTAGAGTTCGTTGTCGCTCTTCATGACGATACTGCCGTCATACACCTTCCCGTCATCGATGTTGTAAACGCGCCCTTCCCATTGCATCGGCTCTTTGGCCGGACGCATGTCGAAGACGCCCTGCATGCCGAGGATCGGCTGGTCCTTCTTGGCCGGATCAACGTTGAGGCTGTCGACGCGAGGCTTGCCCGTCGCCGGATCAATCAGCTCCTTGAGCCAAACAACGATCCCGCACAACGTTCCACCCGGCGTGCTAGGTTGACCGGGCGCGACTTGCAAGCTGGCGCAATCGGCGATGCGCACGATGGCGTCCCCGTTTGGAACTAGCCATGTGCCGACGGGATCGGCCGCCTGTGCGACACTAACGCCGAGGCCGAACAGCGCGGTCGCGAGCCTGCTTGCTCTCAACGCCAACTTAGACCCGCTCACTCGCATCAGTCGCCCTTCTTGGCCGCCTATCGAAGAGCGGGCCCAGCGCCGCACGCCATTCCGCCAAAGCCTCGATCGAACGGACGCTCGCGTGCGTGACGCGAGCGCGCCGAATGGTCCGCGCCGGCGGGTGTTGGAATATTACGGCAGATGCGGTTGGGCAAGACGCTTCAAAGTGTCGCTTGGCGCCGATGCCCGGCTCGCCGTCGTGCGCGCCGCCGCAGGCATGCAACGTGATCTGCTTCACAGACACCACGCCGCATCCATTGTCGGTTTGTGGCCGGCGCGAGCATCCTCGCCGCGAGCACACGAGGGCTTCATGTTGTGGAAACTAACTCCCGAACAGCTCGATCGCTTCCTCTTGGTGGCGGCCGCGATACTGACGGTGGTGTTCGCCATCGTCGCGTTGGCGCTCGCATTCTTGGCTTTTTGAACCCCCGGCGGATAATTCGGGTCAAATTTGCGGCTTTTTCCAGGGAGTACTTGCGCAAAACAATGAACCCAATAAAGCGGCGGTAGGCGCGCGAACCAAAGCCTCCAATCTGTGACTGCGGTCACAGCCTCGTTGTCCTATTCGTGCTTCTTGGAGGCTGGCAGGGACAGTGGGGGGCGTCATGACCCAAAAAATCAAAATCGATCGCTATGATTTTGTACTCGCCCTGGCAGTCGTGGCGTTTGCGGTCGTCGCCATTTCGCTGGTGCTGACCTAAGCCGCTTGGCTCTAGCTTGCTGGCGGAGAGGAAGGGATTCGAACCCTTGATACGGCTTTAGACCGTATAACGGTTTAGCAACCCTCCTTAACGGATACCAGGGTATACCAAGCTATGCCAAAAAGCCCCGTTTTATCGGGGCTTTTGCGGAATGCCCTCGTGTCGC
>DATIPA010000019.1:0-64818 GCA_035472475.1 Xanthobacteraceae bacterium
GTGCTGTGGAATTCATGACGCAAGCCGTTCGTAAAAGACATTTTGGGGTCATCGATGAAGACCAGAAGCAGACAATGAGCGGTCTCGAATTTGTCCAAGGACTTGTCGATGGTACCATGCCGCTGAACCCGATGGCCGAAACCCTCGGTTATGACGTCGTTGACGTTTCCAAGGGCAGCGTCATTGTCGCCGCCGAACCCCATGGGAAGCACCTCAACCCGTTTGGAACTGTTCACGGCGGTCTTGCTGCAACGTTGCTCGATAGCTGTATGGGGCTCGCAGTCCTATCCATGCTCGACAAGGGCTTTGCGCAAACAACACTCGAATTCAAGGTTTCGCTTGTTCGGCCCATCACCCCGCACACCGGTTTAGTGAAAGCTCAGGGGACGGTCATTTCGTGCGGCCGCCGCGTCGGCACCGCCGATGGTCGCCTGACCGACAAGGATGGTCGCACCCTCGCTCACGGCACGACCACATGTTTGATTTTCGAGCATTGAAAGTTTGAAGGGCCTCACGGAGATGCATCGCCGCGAAATGCGGTCATTCATGTCCGGATTGGGTCATTAGCGGACATTGCCGCCGCACTTCCGAACGTCCGTTTGACCCGCGAAAGCGGACATCAGCGAAAACCGTCGTCATGTCCGCTAAGTGCCGGAAGCGGACGTCGGCAACTTAAAGGCATAGAATGCATCGTCGCTCATGCTTGCGCTAGGATGTTCGCGGAAACGCGTTGGGGCTCGCCATGTCGATGTATCCAAGGCTGCTTGGAATTGCTGCCGTTGTATTCGATTTCGGTCTGTCCGAGGCACTCGCCGCCGGCGATGTCTGGAAAGGCTCCTGGAAATTCGAGATCGACCAACAGGATCAGCCGGCGCTGAGCTATTACGACACCAGTGGCAGGAGAATATTCGGCATCGCTTGCGGGGTGCATTTCGAGATGAATGCGGTCTATCCGGGCGCGGCGCCGAAAGAGGTCACCCCCGGCTCGATCACGATCGCCAACGGTAAGACGCAGATGGACTTCGCCGGCAACGTCTTCCACAACCCCGAAGTCGAAATGCCGACCGATCTGCCGTTTTTCAACCAGGCGGAGCTCGGCCATCCCGAGCTTGACGAGGATAAATGGGGCGCGCTGGAAAATCGCGTCTTCGATCTTCTGGACTCCGGGCGGCCGCTGACGATCTCGGCCGAGGGCAAAAGCTACGTGCTGCCGGCAGTCAACGTGCCGCGCTGGCGCGCGCGCTTCCAGAAAATCTGCTGAAGCGCCGCTGCGGAGGGCATAGTTCCTGCGGATAGCCCGTAAAGGGCTATATCGGGAGGAATGCTGACACAGTCGAGGCCGACCACAAGCCTTGCGGCAAGTTGAGAGGCGTTGGCCTTAGCGGAGGAAAGCCGGATTTGGCACTCAGGCTCATTCCTGTTTCTGAGAACCTGCCTGAACTTTGTCTTGGCCTAATCAGGGTATGATGGAGGTTTCGGCTCACACCGAAGCCGTCAACATTCCACCCTGGTACGGCAAACCACACAACAGACCGAGGTAATCCGATGGAATCCGAAAAAGACATTCACAACGTCGAGGCATGGGCTGAAATCATCGAGGACGTGCTGTCGCGATTCCGCTAACCATGCCTAATGCGCGATCACCGGCTCGGCGGCTGAGACATTCTCGACGTCCCGCAGGCGGCGGCTGAGGACGAACATCGACAGCGCGGCGATTAGCGCCGGCACCGCGATCATGAAGAAGAGGGTGCGCGCCGGGATGTGCGCGCCGAGCAGCATGCCGCCAACCGCCGGGCCGATGATCGCGCCGACGCGGCCGACGCCCAGCGCCCAGCCCACCCCGGTGGAGCGCACGGCGGTCGGATAGATGGTCGCCGAGAGCACGTTGATGAAGCTCTGCCCGCCGATGACGCACATGCCGGCGCCGATGATCGTGATCGAGAGCAGCGCAACGCTCGCGCCCGAGAGGCCGATGGCAAAGACGAAAGCCGCCGCCAGCACGTAGAGCACAGTCACGACGCGCGTCGCGCCGAGCCGGTCGACGACCGGGCTGAGCACCAGGGTGCTGACGATGCCGGCCCAGGGGATGATGCCGCCTAGGCGAAGCGCATCGTCGAGCGGCACGCCCGAATCGCGCAGCACCAGCGGCAGCCAGCTTGCGAGATAATAGATGACGAGCAGGTTGCAGAAGAAGGTGATCCACAGCAGCACGGTATTGAAGGCGCGGCCTTCGGTGAGCAGATGCTTGACCGCGAATCCGGGAAGGTGCTGGTCCGCTGGCATCGTGAATTGCTGCGTGCCGTCGAATTGGCGCTGGCCAGTGAGGCGATTGAGCAGCGCCGCGACCGTGTTCGGCCGGTCGCCGCGATTGACGAGATAGCGGATCGATTCCGGCAGCACGAAAATCGCGATCGGCAGCAAGATCAGCGGCAGCACGCCGCCGAGAATGAAGAATCCTTGCCAGCCGAAGCTCGAAATAAGAGCCGGGCCGAGCCAGCCGGGAGCGCCCGCGCCCAGGGGAAAGCCGAGGAACATGACCGCCACGGCCGTCGCGCGGATGCGCCTTGGCGCGTATTCGGCCGTCAGCGCGATCGAATTCGGCATCAAGCCGCCGACGCCGATGCCGGTGAAGAAGCGCAGCATCCATAGCTGGTCGATCGAATGCGCCAGCGCCGTCGCGAGCGCGAAGACCGATAAGACCAGAGTCGAGGTGAGCAGGATGAGCTTGCGCCCGAAACGGTCAGCGAGCGGTCCCGAGCAGAGCGCGCCGATCATCAGCCCGAAGAGACCTGCGACGAAAACGGAGGTGAAGGTCGGCATCGCAATGCCCCATTCCTTCACGATTACGGGCGCGGCGAAATTGATCGCGCCATTGTCGAAACCGTCGAGGGTGACGAGCACAAAACACCAGATCGCCACCATCCATTGGGATCTGCCGAAACGTCCGCCATCGATGACCTGCGTCACGTTGATGGTCTGACCCGTTGCCATGATCGATCCTCCCTGATCGCTGCCGGTTGGCTTGTTCTTTTGATTATGCGCCCATGGAAAATTGCGCGCTATTACCCGATTTGAGCCCCGTGCGCGCCGTCTCGCCAATTTTCTCGAACTCTGCGTCCCAAATTTTCTCTTGCTCTGCAGATGCCATCTTTTCTCTCCCGCCATTGCTTCCCGGGGCTTGGATGATCGTTCGAACGACCCGTCTACGATGGTCAGGTTTCTCAAACTGTAGAAGAGCAAAACAGGTGACCGCGTACGGCGTGTTCGGTGAAAGCGGCCCCACGGGCGCGCCCTCATTGTAGTTCGGAGTACAAAACGAGGCGTAGGAATAGCTGTCGTCACCCATCTTTATCTTCAAGCAAGTTCTCAAATGTCCCGCTGTTGCGCACTCAAGGCGCGCTTGTTCATACTTTTTGCAGGCGTCCGCTATGCGGCACAGCAACCTGTCCGCCTCTGAATTTGCCTTGTCCTTCGGATCGGAAGGGACACCCGCGTCGTCCAGAAATTGTAAAGAAAGACGACCGCAACGACGATGAGGATGGCGGTCCAAATTATGCGCGCGAGCGTCTCGTCTCGGGGGTCTATTGCATCTCACCGCCACTGCTTGCCGGTCAGGTTTTCGCTTGGTGGTTGCTTTTCCAGTTAGGACGCACATCGATGTGGCGACCGCGAGCGCCGCATTTTCGCGCACACGATCCTGCTGGCGAACGACGCACTTCGATATCATCAGCGTGGTCCGCCGATCAAACCGCGATGACGTCCTCAAGTCCCCAGAAGAAATGGTACGAGCTCCAGAAACTGGACAAATATGTACGCCGCGCAAAGGGCTGCGATCCCGAAGGCCACTGCGGCACGCGCGTTCCACCGGCTTATCCGTTGAAGTTCACCGATGAACGTATCTTGGTTATCCGGGACTTTGATGTGCGAGGCGTAGAACCAAAGCACGGCGGCGACCACGCTTGAAATGACGCCTATCGAGCAAACAGCGACATCGACAAAGATCATTGCCATTGTTTCCCCGTCAGGCTCTCGTTTGGTGGTTGCTCTTTCCAGTTCGGCCGCACGTCAATCTGCCGCCCGCGCGCGCCGCGACAACCGCATCAAATATCTATCATCGGCGTGGAACGTGTTCCCGCCAGACATAAAAAACGCCGACGCCAATAGCTGTCACGAGGGCAATCAACCCAAATGCTTCGGGACTAAGCGATAGCCCGAAACCCGAGACAAGCGTCGCCAAGATCCCTGCGACTATCGCTCCGCAGAAAAACGCAACTATCGCGCGGAAAAACAGAACGGCCGGTGGCGGCGGCCGACTGAAGAATGGATGCGAACGAAAGTGCTAAAACTTGCCCCGTTTTAGCGCTGTAAGTCATTGATCTTGCTGCAAGACCGGGAAACCAGCCGCCTTCCAAGCCTTTAGGCCGCCCGCCAAATGAGCACCATAAGGCAGACCGGCCGCCAATGCGGCTTCCGCGGCACGCAACGAACGAATGCCTGACCCACAGGAAAACACGACGGTCCGCCCCTCTGGATCGGGCAGCGCGTGGGGATCGAATTGTGACAGCGGTGACAGCACCGACCCGGGAATGCGCTCGATCTGCGTTTCGTGGGGTTCGCGCACGTCGACCAGCATGACGTTGCCGGCTGACAGGCCCGCCGCCACCTCCTCAGCGGTCAGATCACGTACCTCGTTCGACCCGGACATTCCGTTCTCCCTTGCGTTTCGATGCAATCGCAACGGGCATCCGCTCCCGAAGCGAGCGCAAAATGCCTTTGATCAAATCGTCACCTGGGTTCCGACTTCGACCACGCGCCCGGTCGGGATCCGGAAATAGCTCGTGGCATCGTCGGCGGAGCGCGCGAGCATGATGAACAGGCGGTCTTGCCAGCGCGGCATGCCTGACTGCGCGGCCGGCTTGAGCGCACGGCGCGACAAGAAGAACGACGTCGACATGATGTCGAACTGCCAACCGAGCTGGCGCGCAATCCCCAGCGCGCGCGGCACGTTCGGCGTCTCCATGAAGCCGAACCGCAGATAGATGCGTAGAAACGTGCTCCCCACCGGCTCTAGGCGGACCCGGTCTTCTGGATGGACGCGCGGCGTGTGCGCGTTTTCGATGCTCAAGACGACATTCTTCTCGTGCAGCACCTTATAGTGCTTGAGGCTGTGCAGCAGCGCGGTTGGCGCGCTGTGCGGATCGCTAGTCAGGAACACGGCCGTGCCCGGCACCCGGATCGGTGGTTTGCGCTCGAGCATGACCACCAGTTGATCAAGTGGTGTCTCCTGCCGGCGCGTTTTTTCCGCCAGCAAGTGTGTCCCGCGCCGCCATGTGTACATCACGGCCAGAACCAGCGAACCAAGCGCGAGCGGCATCCATCCGCCCTGCACGACCTTGAGCAGATTGGCCGCCAGGAAGGTCAGATCGAGCAGCAGGAACGGCGTGATCAGCGCGGCGGCTGCGAGCGGCGACCAGCGCCACACCTTCCAGATGACAACGAATGCCATTGTGGTGGTGACCACCATGGTGCCGGTCACCGCAATCCCATAGGCGGACGCCAGCGCGCTTGACGAGCGGAATGTGGTGACGAGCAACAAGACGCCGAGAAGCAGCAGCGTGTTGACGCGCGGCAGATAGATCTGGCCTTCACGCATTTCCGAGGTATGGCGAATCTCGACGCGCGGCAACAGCCCGAGCTGAATGGCTTGGCGCGTCAGCGAGTAGGCCCCCGTAATAACGGCCTGACTGGCAATGACAGTGGCCGCCGTTGCGAGTACCACCATCGGCAGCTGCGCCCAATTCGGATAGAGCAAAAAGAACGGGTTCGCGATCGCAGTCGGATCGGCCAGCAGCAGCGCGCCCTGTCCTAGATAGTTGAGCGCGAGCGACGGAAACACAAACGCGAGCCAGGCGGTCTGGATCGGACGGCGGCCGAAATGGCCGAGATCGGCGTAGAGCGCCTCCGCGCCGGTCACGGCCAGGAACACCGCGCCCAGTGTAACCAGTCCGATGACCCCGTGGCTCACCAGGAATTTGAGGCCGTAGAACGGATTGATGGCGAGCAGGATCCAGGGATCGCGCGCAATCGCGACGACGCCCGGGATTGCGATTGCAACGAACCAGACGGCGGTAATCGGGCCAAAAAACGCTGCAACGCGCGCGGTCCCGCGCGACTGCGCGGCGAACAGCAACACCAGGATGAGGATCGTCGACGGCACCACGTAGGGATCGAACGTCGGGGTCACGACTTTCAAACCCTCGATCGCCGACAGCACCGAAATCGCGGGCGTGATCAGCGCATCCCCGAAAAACAGCGACGCCCCGATGATTCCGAGGGCTGCAACGATCTCCGCCCACCGGCCCCCGACGCGGCCCGCGAGGGCCATCAGCGCCAGCGTTCCGCCCTCGCCGTTGTTGTCCGCTCGAAGCAGCACCACGACGTACTTGAGCGTGACGATGATGGTCAGCGCCCACAGGATGAGAGAAATCACGCCCAGGACCGCGTCCGAGGTTCCGGCCTCGCCGGCGGTTGCCGCCGACACAGCCTCACGCACCGCATACAGCGGGCTGGTGCCGATGTCGCCGTAGACGACCCCCATCGAGCCCACGGTGAGCGCCCAGAAGCCGGACCCGAGGCCCGGCGGCACGTGCTCCCCTACATGCGTCTGGTCTGCTTCCAACGCGCTGGCACCGTCACCCATATCCGACCCTGAATTGCTGCACCGCAATATGGTTGCTTATAGCATCGATCTCAAAGGATTGTCGCGAGAGGGAGTGAGGCCGGTTCTCCGGAACACTCCGCGCCGAGAGCGCTGGTTCAGATGGTCACCTGTGTTCCGATCTCGACCACCCGACCGGTCGGAATCTGAAAGAAATCCGTCGCATCGCTGGCCGATTTGGCCAGCGCAATGAATAGGCGGTCCTGCCAGCGCGGCATGCCCGACTGCGCGGCCGGCTTGAGGGCTCGCCGCGACAAGAAGAACGACGTCGACATGATGTCGAAGCGCCATCCCTGCTTGCGGGCGATCGCGAGCGCGCGTGGGATATTGGGCGTTTCCATGAAGCCGAAGGCGATCTCGACCTTCGCGAAATGAGACGAGACCTGAGTCATGCTCACGCGTTCGTCATCCGGCACTCGCGGGGTGTCGACGGTCTTGATCGTGAGGATGACGTTATGCTCGTGCAGAATCCGGTTGTGCTTGAGATTGTGCAGGAGCGCGGTCGGCGCCGACGAAGGATCGCTCGTCAGGAAGATGGCAGTCCCCGGCACGACGTGCGGAGGCCGCTTCTCAAGACTTGCAACCAGTGTGTCGAACGGCACCTCGTTCTGGCGCGTTTTGCTCAACAGCAACGTGGTCCCTCGCCGCCACGTCAGCACGAGCAGCACGATCGCCGCACCGAGCGCGAGCGGCGCCCAGGCGCCATCGACGATCTTGAGCAGGTTGGCGCACAGGAACGTTGAATCGACCAACACCAGCGGGCCCATGAGCGCGGCGGCGGCCAGCGGGCGCCAGCCCCAGAACTTCCAGATCACCAGGAATCCGAGAACGCCATCGACGACCATCGTCGTGGTCACGGCGATGCCGTACGCGGAAGCCAGCGCATTTGAGGTCCGGAAGATCGCCACCAGCAACAACACGCCGATGAGCATGGCGCTGTTGGCGCGCGGGATATAGATCTGCCCCTCCTGGGTCTCCGACGTGTGGCGGATTGCGAGGCGCGGGATCAAGCCGAGCTGGATCGCCTGCCGCGTCACCGAATAGGCCCCGGTGATCACCGCCTGGCTAGCGATCACGGTCGCAAGCGTCGCCAGTAGCACCACGGGCACCAGCAGGACCGGAGGAAACAGCCGAAAGAATGGATTGTCGATCGCGCTCGGATCGCGCAGGACCAACGCGCCTTGGGCAAAATAATTGAGAACGAGTGACGGGAACACCAACCCGAACCACGCCAGTTGAATCGGCTTGCGCCCGAAGTGGCCAAGGTCGGCGTAGAGGGCTTCCCCGCCGGTCACGGCCAGGAACACGAATCCGAGCGTTACCAATCCGATGGCGCCATGATCCCGCAAGAACCGGACGGCGTAGACCGGGTTGGCCGCCGCAAAGATCTCCGGATCATCGGACAGGTGGGCGAGACCGACCACCGCAAGCGTCAGGAACCAGACCAGCATCACCGGCCCGAACAGCGCCGAGACCCGCGCGGTTCCGCGCGACTGCACGGCAAACAGGCCGATCAGAATCAGCACCGTTAAAGGTAAAACGGCGTGCTCGAACGCGGGTGTCGCGAGCTTCAGGCCTTCGATCGCGGAGAGCACGGAGATCGCCGGTGTGATCACCGAATCCCCGTAGAACATCGCCGCCCCGACCATGCCAAGCGTGAACACAATTGCGGTGCGGCGGCCGAACATGCGGGACGCAAGCGCCGTCAGCGCGAGGGTGCCGCCCTCGCCGTTGTTATCGGCTCTGAGCAGAATCAGGACGTATTTGACGGTAACGACGATCGTCAGAGCCCAGAGGATCAGCGAGAGCACGCCGAGGACGACGTCGCGCGTTATCGGGCCGGACCCGACCGCCGCTTCGACCGCCACGTGAAACGCATAGAGCGGGCTCGTTCCGATATCGCCGTAGACGACCCCGATACTACCGAGCGCCAATGCCAACGGGCTGATTTGCGCATGGGAGCCCGCGCCGCCCCCCGAGATGGCTATCTTATGCGTGACATCGGCCATTGGGGTCGCTGTCGCCTTTCGCAAGTCGTCCTTATAGCATCCCGTTGCTGACGAAGGCATGTCGCCCGGTCGCAACCTTCGCGAATGCGCTCCACTCGTGGCGGGGATATAACAGCGCCAGGCGGCTAACCGCACCAAGGTCTAGGAAGTTTCAGGGAGAGCGTCCATGCGTGAGATCGGTCACTTCGTCGGCGGCAAGGAGGTCAAGGGCGGCTCGGGCCGCAGCGGGGACGTGTTCAACCCAAATACCGGCGAAGTTCAAGCGAAAGTCGCGTTCGCGTCGCGCTCCGAGGTCGAAACAGCGATCGCGAACGCCGAAGCGGCCCAACCGGCGTGGGCTGCGACCAACCCTCAGCGCCGCGCACGGGTGCTATTCAAGTTCCTCGACCTGGTGCAAGGCGAGTTTGAAAATCTCGCCAAACTCCTATCCTCGGAACATGGGAAAACCGTTGCGGATGCCCGCGGCGATATCCAGCGTGGCGTCGAGGTCGTTGAGTTCGCCTGTGGAATCCCGCACCTGATGAAGGGCGAGTACACCGACGGCGCCGGCCCGGGCATTGATCTCTTTTCGCTGCGGCAGGCGTTGGGTGTGGTCGCCGGCATCACGCCGTTCAACTTTCCGGCCATGATACCGATGTGGAAGTTCGCGCCCGCGATCGCGTGCGGCAACGCGTTCATCCTGAAACCGTCCGAGCGCGACCCGTCGGTTCCGATGCGCCTTGCCGAGCTCCTGGTCGCTGCCGGGCTTCCGGCCGGCGTGCTCAACGTCGTCAACGGCGACAAGGAGGCGGTCGATACCCTGCTGACCGACTCGCGCGTGCGGGCGATCGGATTCGTCGGATCATCGGCAATCGCCGAGTACATCTACGCGACCGGCTGCGCCCACGGCAAACGTGTGCAGTGCTTCGGGGGAGCCAAGAACCATATGGTGGTAATGCCGGATGCCGACATGGACCAGGCCGTCGATGCCCTGATTGGGGCGGGCTACGGATCGGCCGGCGAGCGCTGCATGGCGGTTTCGGTCGCTGTTCCGGTGGGCGAGAAGACCGCCGACGTCCTGGTGAAGAAGCTCATTCCACGAGTTGAAGGACTTAAGATCGGTCCATCCAACGACCCGCAAGCCGACTACGGTCCGCTCGTCACCAGGGCACTTCTCGACAAGGTCAAGAGCTACGTCGATCTCGGCGTCAAGGAAGGCGCCAAGCTGGTGGTCGATGGCCGCAATTTCAAGCTGCAGGGCTATGAGAAGGGCAACTTCATGGGCGGCTGCCTGTTCGATGAGGTCACGCCTTCCATGCGCATCTACAAGGAGGAGATCTTCGGACCGGTGCTGTCAGTCGTGCGCGCCAAGGATTACGAGGAGGCAGTTCGCCTCCCTTCCGAGCACGACTACGGCAACGGCGTCGCGATCTTCACGCGCGATGGAGACACGGCGCGCGATTTCACCAACCGGGTCAACGTCGGCATGGTGGGTGTCAACTTCGCCATCCCGGTGCCCCTCTCCTACTACACCTTCGGCGGTTGGAAACGCTCGGGTTTCGGCGATCTCAACCAGCACGGTCCGGACTCGATCCGGTTTTACACGAAGACCAAGACTGTCACCGCGCGCTGGCCGTCGGGCATCAAGGAAGGCGCCGAGTTCGTCATTCCGACCATGCGCTGATCAGACGAACTTGGCCGTGCGCCGATAGCATTGCCGTCGGGATTGCAAGGAACGCGAGCAGTGCGCCCAGGCCTTCGGCGATTGCGCCGCCGAGCATCGCCGGGCGGACGCCGGCGACGATCGCCTCGGCACTGTACAGATCGTTGCCGGTGTGCATGGCGAAGAGCCCACCGAGCAACGCCACGCCCAGTGTGGCGCCGACCATGCGGGCGGTGTTGATGACGCTCGAAGCCGTGCCCGAATAGGCCTTCGGCGCAACCGTTACGGCGACCGACAAGACCGGCCCCGTATTGAGGCCGAGGCCGATGCCGATGATCAGAAACGCAAGTTCCACCGGCGCCAAGCCGGTGTGGGCCCCGATCGTCGACAGCACCAGCAAGCCGGCGCCCATCGCGGCCATTCCGATTGTCATCATCGCCCGCGCCCCGACGCGCGCGACCAGAGCACCCGACCTTTGCGACACGACAAAGAAAGCAATCGACATGGGCAGCATCTGAAGGCCGACCACCAGTGCGGAGGCGCCGTGCACGGCCTGCAGATAGAGCGGCATAAGAAACAACATGGCATACATGCCGAATGTCATTGCGGCCGCGACACCTGACGCCGCGGTGAAGGTCGCGGTCCCGAAGATGCCAAGCGGCAGCAATGGCTCGTGCGCGCGACGCTCTGCGACCACGAAGGCGACCAGCGCCGCCAGCGCGATAATCAGACAAGCGATGGTTGCGGCGCTGGCCCAGCCCCAGTGCGGCGCCTCGATGAAGCCGAATGCGAAAGCGCCAAGGGTCAGCGCTCCGAGTATCTGACCGGGCGCATCGATCGCGCGTTTGGATGGGTGACGACCATCCACGATCTGCACCAGGGTCATGATCGCAGCGACGATCCCGACCGGTACGACGATCAGGAACACAGCGCGCCAGCCGAACTGGCCAACGACAAGACCGCCAAGCGCCGGACCGACGAGCCACGCGAGCGCGTTGCAGCTCGCCCAAATCCCGATCGCCTTTGCGCGTTCCGTCGCGTCCGGATAGGCGTCCGAGAGGATCGCCAGCGATGTCGGAACCGCCAGTGCGGCGCCAAGCCCACTCACGGCGCGCCCGCCGATCAGCACAAAATTGTTGGGGGCAAGCCCGCACACCAACGAGCCGGCCGCAAACAAGGCGATGCCACCCACAAACAGGCGGCGGCGCCCGTAGGTGTCGCCGAGTGTTCCACCGGCGAGCAGGAAACTCGCGTAGGCGAGATTGTAGGCATCGATGACCCATTGCAGCTCTTTTACGCTCGCATCGAGCCCAGCGCCGATCTGCCTAAGCGCGAGGTTGACGATCGAGGTATCGAGCTGCGCCAGAAACACGCCGATGCAGGTGATGATCAGCACCGGCGACAGTATCGCGTGTTTGGGGGATGGGTTCCCCCAGGCGTTCATTGTCCAGACCATGGGTCTGTACTCACGTTCTGGTGCCCCGCTTCCGAAGTTCGTAAAACCCAGCGGCACTCTCTGAACGAACTTCGGAAGCAAAGGGGCACCAGCAAACATATGATTCGAGTGCCGCTTTTCGATTTGAAGTTCCTTCATGAGTTTGCCGCCACCGCTGTAGGAACTTCGAATCGGAGGCACTCGCGGAATGCATGCCCTCAACATCGGGGCGCGGGCCACGAGCGTCCACGTGGATCGTTTCGGCCGCGACCGAAGTGTTGGCGCTGGCATCGCGAGGCTGCCGGTTCCATATTTGGGGCATGCATGCTGCCCCACAGATGGCCGAAGTGGCGTCGCTGGTCGGCGATCCGGCCCGCGCCAATATCCTGTGTGCGCTGCTAGACGGCCGGGCCCTCACGGCAGGCGAACTGGCGTTCGCGGCTGGCGTGTCTCCGCAAACAACCAGCGGGCATCTCGCCAAGCTTCACGACGCGCGCCTGATCGACCTCTGCAAGCAGGGCCGCCACCGCTACTATCGGCTGGCGGGGTCACACGTTGGCCAGATGCTTGAGAGCATCATGACGGTGGCGCTGACCGGGCCGCCGCGCTTCCAGCCGCGTACCAAGTCCGACGACCAGCTCCGGCATGCGCGCACCTGCTACGATCACCTGGCCGGCGAACTTGGCGTCGGCATTGCCGACTGTCTGATCGAGCGCGAGCACGTGATCCTCGGCAATGAGGCCGGAGAGGTGACCGAGAACGGTGCCGCATTTCTCTCCAAGCTGGGAGTTGACCTTTCGGTCGCCCGCGCCAGGCGCCGCGTCTTTTGCCGGCCGTGCGTTGATTGGACTGAGCGACGCCCTCATATCGGCGGCGCGGTCGGTGCCGCGATCGCCACGCGGTGTTTCGAACTCAAGTGGATTGAGCGCCTTCGCGACGGCCGCGCCCTGACGATTACGTCGAACGGGCGCCGCGGCCTGATCGAAACGTTCGACCTTGCGCTTTAGACCATCGGCGTGCCCGCCGCGCGGCCTCAGTATCCCCGGCTGCGATCGATCAAATTCTCAAGCGGGCGGCCCGCGTGGAGCGCCCGGACACTGTCGCAGATGCGCGGGATGAGGTCGGCGGCATTGATGCGCCGCGCCACGTGCGGCGTGATCGTGATCTTGGGGTGGCGCCAGAGCGGACTGTCCTTCGGCAGCGGTTCGACCGGAAAGACGTCGAGCGTCGCGCCTGCCAGATGATCGCGATCGAGCGCGTCGATCAGGTCGGCCTCGACCACATGCCCACCGCGACCAAGATTGATGACCGAGGCACCTGCGGGCAGTTGCGCGAACGTCTCCTTGTTCAAGATGCCGCGGGTTTCCGGCGTGAGCGGCAACAGGTTGACGACGATCTCGCTGCGCGCCAGGAACGCGGGCAGTTGTTCGCGACCGGAGAAAATCTCGATCTCACGCTGTGGGCGCGGCTGGCGCACCCAACCGGCGACCTTGAACCCATGCGCCGCCAAGGTCGTCGCGACCGCGAGCCCGATGGTTCCAAGGCCAAGCACGCCGACCTTGCGCTCGCTCGCCCGAAGTCGCGGCAAGGAAATCCATTCGGAGCGCTGCTGCGCCAGTTGGTAGGCGGGCAGATGACGGTGGTGGCGCAGCACATGTACCAGCGCCGCCTCGTTCATCATTTCGTCGCCGGCGGGATCCGCGGCCCGCACAATCGGAATGTCCGGCAGGCTCGGATCGCTCAACAGCGCATCGGCGCCGGCCAGCAGCGACACGATCATGCGCAGCTTGGGAAACGCCTTGAGCTTGCCGTGCGGCAGCACCGCAATGGCCGCAATGTCGATGTCGCGTTCATCGCCGACGTCCGGCCAGATGCGTACATCAAGCTCCGGCATCCGCGCTGCAAACAGCCGCCGCCACTCTGCCGGATCACCGAAGAAGGCTGTCAGAAGAAGCGCCATGGATCTTGTACTCTGTTTTCAACGATCTGATCTGTCGCGGAACATCGAGTGATATCGCGGGCACGCGTTGACGCAAGTCCGTTGGGGCGCGAAAATCGCGCATAGCGCCGTTGCGTTGGCAAGGGACAGGTCGGCGCTGAGGGAGAGATGCATGCTCGATCAAGTCAGGGGGTCACAGGGCGAATTGATGGACGTGCGCCGCAAGATCGCGGCGATAGGACCGAACTTCGACCCTGACATTCTGGAAGCGACACGGGCCATCTATGCGCCGTTGATCGACAAGCCCTCGGCTCGGGTCAAGGTGACCGCTGATGTCGCCTATGGAACCGACGCGCGCCAGAAGCTCGATGTCTATCAGCCGGCAGGGTCAGCAGATCGCGTGCTGGTTTATATCCCGGGCGGCGGGTTTGTCGGCGGCGACAAGAACGGCGACGGCGTCTTCTACGTCAACCTCGGCAACTATTTCGCTGGCCACGGCATCCTCACGATCGTGGCCAATTATCGGTTGGCGCCCGCGCATCCGTGGCCCGCGGGATCGCAGGACGTCGGGAGCGTAATCGCGTGGACGCGGGCCAACGCAAAGTCGTTCGGCGGCAATCCCGATCGCATCGTTCTGTTTGGCCAATCGGCCGGCGCGACCCACTCCGCCGGTTATCTGTTCGACACCTCCTTTCAACCGTCCGGACAGCCGGGTGTTGCGGCCGGCATCCTGATGAGCGGCCCCTACGCGTTCGAGGGCGAGCAGCGCCCCAACCTGAAGGCCTATCTCGGGAGCGATCCGACAAAATATGCGGAACGCTCGCCACTCACGCATGTCGGCAAGAACCGCACTCCGCTTTTGCTCTCGGTTGCCGAATACGATCCGGCGTTCCTGGCGGTGCCGACGTATGAGCTGGCGCGGGCCGTCACCTTGCGCGATGGCAAGAGCCCGAAGCTTGCCTATTTTGCCGGTCACAATCACGTGTCGACCGTGATGAGCTTTGGGACTGCGCAGGATGACGTTGGTTCTGCGGTCCGCGAGTTTGTTGCTTCGGTGGCCTAGGGGTTGCCTGCCAGGGCCCGCTGAGATACTGGAGCAGGTGAACTCGCCAATGCATTGATTCGGTGGCATAAAACTCACAGGACAATCTGCTGCAGCCGCAACCCTGAAACGCTACTAATCCCGAGCACCCCGCACGCGATGATCGTTGGCCCCGTCCGCTCCGAAGCGAAGCGATCAGAACTGATGGCCGATCACGATCCGATTCTGCTCGGAGACATCGGCGGCACGCACGTCCGGCTCGCGATCTACGCGGGCGCCAGGCTTGGTCCAGTCGAACGCCTCGACGTCGCGGCCTACGCGGATTTGCCACAAGCCGTTGCGGCGTTTGTTGCCCGGCAGGCTCGGCGCGACCGGATCACCTCGGCATTCCTCGCTGTCGCCGGTCCGGTCGAAAACGGCCGCTGCGAAAACGTCAACAGCGGATGGGTGATCGACGCGCAGACCGTGCAGTCCTGTTCGGGGTTTGCGAGCGTGCGGTTGCTCAATGATTTTGAAGCGATCGCGTGGTCGCTTCGCCGGCTTGCTCCGAACGACATCTTGACGATCGGGGGCGGTCACGCGCAGCCGAACGCTCCGATGGTCGTTACCGGCGCTGGCACCGGATTTGGAATCGCCGCATTTCTGCCTGGCGAAGGCGGACTCGTGATCCCGAGCGAAGGCGGTCACGCCAACCTGCCCGCCAATTCGGACCGCGAGGACGCCGTCATTGGCCTCTTGCGCCGGCAGTTTGGACGCGTATCGGCCGAGCGCGCGCTATCGGGCCCCGGCCTGCAGAATCTCTACCGCGCGATTGCCGAGCTTGACCGCGCCGATGTTTCGGACCGAAGCGCCGCCGAGATCACGCGAGCGGCGCTCGCCGGGACCTGCCCGGTGAGCAAAGCGGCGCTTGACATGTTTTGCGCAATGCTGGGCACCGTGGCAGGCGACCTCGCGCTGCTGTTTCGGGCGCGTGGCGGCGTTTGTCTCGCGGGCGGCATCGTACCGCGCATCGCGCATTACCTCGCGCATTCGGAGTTTCGCGCGCGCTTCGAAGGCAAAGGTCGCGTTCGCGCCTATCTCGAAGCGATCCCCACGAGCGTGATCGTCCACTCCGATCCGGCGTTCGTCGGACTGATCTCCATCATCGAAAGTGAGCGCGGCATCCCATTCGCGCCCCGCTAGACCCAGCTATTGGGGCTCGATCTTTGCTGCCTTGACCAATGGCGCCCACAGCTCGATGTCGCGCTTGAGCCGTTCATCCGCCGCCTTGGAATCATCGCTCATCGGGACCGACGCAATCCGCTCCAGGAAAGCCTTGGTCTCATCCATGCGATCGATCTGATTGAACCAGCCGCCCAGCTTGGCAACAATCGAAGGCGGTGTCCCGGCCGGCAGGTAAGCCGCCCACCACGGGGCGAACTCGTAGTTGGGTACACCTGCCTCCATCATCGTCGGGGTGTCGGGCAGCGTCGGAATGCGTTGCGCCGTCGTCACCGCCAACGCGCGGATTTTCCCCTGCTTGATCGGGCCCACCGCGAATGTCCCGTCCATGATGATGAAATCGAGGGTCCCGTTTGCGACGTCCGGCAGTGCCTCCGGTGCGGTCCGATATTGCACCTGGGTCGCCTCGACCCCGACCAGTTGCTTGTAGTACTCGGTCGCCAGGATCGCGGTCTGATTGGTGACGCCGTAGCGGTTGTGCTGGTGCGACTTCAGGTACGCGGTGAGCTCCGCGATGCTTTTGATCGGTGAATTGGCGCCGACCGTCATGACGAATGCAATCCGCGCGAACGACGCCGCCGGCACGAAATCCTTGAGCGTGTCGAACGACAATTCCTTGAACAGGAAACGGCTGCCGGCCATGTTCGAATTTGCGGCAAACAGAATGGTGTAACCGTCGGGTTTGGCGTTGGCGACGAGGCTCAGTGCGATATTGGCGTTGGCCCCGGGCTTGTTCTCGACGATCACCGATTGGCCGGACAGATCTGCGAGCTTGGTGGTGAAGTAGCGGCCCAAAATATCGGCGCCGCTGCCAGCCGGGAACCCGATGACGACGCGCATTGGGCGGGTCGGGTAATCCTGTGCGCAGGCCGCGCCGGCCATTACGCCGAGCGCGAGCGCGCCCACCAACGCAATCGATGTCCGGATGGAGTTGCGATGTGTCATTGCTGTCCCCTCGGCTGCATTGCTGCCGCGCGTGTCAGACGATGAGCCGCTAGTGCCCCAAACCCGAAGTTCGCATGCCTATGCCGCAAGTCCGATTGTGAACTTCGGGTTCAAAGGGGCACTAGAATCACAGATTCGCTAGTGTCCTTTCGATTCCGAAGTTCGTGTCGAGCGTGCTGCAATGTGTGGCGAACTTCGGAACCGGGACACCAGCTCATCCCATCAATGCAGGCTTGGCCCTTTCAGCAGGCGACTGCGATCGGCTGAGGTGACTTTCGCTTCAAAGGTGCGGCCGTCGCGGTAGATCGTAAAGGGAACCTCGACGCCCGCCTGGCCGACGGACCAGATCCGGCGAAAGAGGCCGCCTAGCGAATCGACCTTGGTTCCCGCAACCGCGAGCACCATGTCGCCAACCCGCAGGTTCGCGCGTGCGGCCGGGCCGCTTTTGGCAAGGCCGGCGATGACGAGCTTGTCCTCCACCTCGGTGGCGTACAGTCCGAGCCACGGTCGTGGCGGATGATTCGGCCTCCCCATGGTCATCAGGTCGTCCAAAATCGGCTTGAGCAGATCGATCGGGACGCTCATGTTGAGATGTCCGGCAGTGCCCGCACCCTGCGCCTGCTGCAATTGCAGCGATCCGACCCCGATCAGTTCGCCGCTCGCACCGATGACGGCAGTTCCGCCCCAATTCGGGTGCGCGGGCGTCGTGAAAATGGCCTCGTCCAGCACGTATTCCCAATAGCCGGCATATTCCTGCTTGCTGACGATACGCGCGGCCAGCGAGTGCTTGCGCCCGCCGGCTCCGGCGATCACCACCGCGTCCCCGACGCGTGCCTGGCCCGAACTGCCGAGCGGCAAGGGCGGAACATCGAGCCGCGCCAACGCCTGCACTAGGCCAAAGCCCGTCTCCTGGTCGTAAGCAAGCACTGTGCCCGGCACGGCTCGCCCATCGAACAGCGTCAGCCAGATCGCCTCAGCCTCGGTGATGAGATATCCGATGGTCAATACGACATTGTTGCGTATCAGGACTCCGTTGCCGGCACGCTCGGTGCCCAGAATTTCAGCCGTGAACGCATCCGCCGGGATCACGGCGCTCAACCCTACGACCGCATTCAAGGCCTGATCGAGATCGTAGGCATAGTCTCCGGGCTTCGGCTGAACCGATGGGGGAAATTCCCAGTTGCTCGCAGAAGGCATTTCGCTTTTCCTGCCAACTCAAAAGTCGACCCTCGCCCCAAGATTACACCACCCTATGTGATTGTCCCAAATGGTGTTCACAAGCCTGCTGTCGCACCCTGTCGGCAGCGCTCGAGGCGCGATCGCGACTTGGCAGAAGCAAACGATTCCACGATAGTCGGAACGGTTGCCGAGTAATTACGTGCACGAAGGGAGATTTTGGATGCGGGCAATGTCGGCCGGATTGCTGCTTGCGTGCGTGCTGGGAACAGCCTGCGCGCAGGATATGATCCCGCCGCATATTGCCGTGGCGCCCGTCGACTGGGACGCCGTGCAGAGCGAGCTTGGAAACAGCGAGGCATTGCGCCTCCTGCTCGCCGATCCAGGCGCATCCGCGCTGAAAGAGCTGAACAAGGCGGCCGCGCGAGCATATCCGGCAATCCCGCAAAGCGCGGTGCCGGTTCTGCTTCCGATCGACGCAGCGGCGCTGCTGCGCGCGCCTGCCGAAGGGGGCGAACTCAAAGACGATAGCAATGCGGGACCGCGGCTCACATTCCTGATGACCGGTCCTTCCGGCTACGATGCAGTCTTCGCGGTGCACCGGCCGGAGTCCGAGGGCACAGACGTGCGTCGCGATGTCGGGGTTCTGATTTCGGGATCGTTGCTGCTCTACGAGCTCGATGAGCCCAAGCTCGCGACCGATGAACCCGCGAAGGACAAGGAGCTCGCCGCGCAATTTCCCGACATCCGCCGGATCTTTCTCGAACACCATCTGCGGTTTGCGTTCGTGCGTTTCGGGGTGACATATGTGGTGTCGACGGAGTGTTATGACGGCCCGAGCCGCGGGCGCCGACTGTCCTGCACGGCGGCCGATCAGCTTCTGACCAGTTTCACCAAGTCATTGCAGCTGGTCGGCGGCACACCACAATCTGCGCCCGAGACCGCGACCACGATTGATCGGCCGACCGACACCTCGCCAGCGTTCACCTACAATTCTCCCGGCCGGCTGCTGCCGAACACCGGCTTTCGCGGCCGCGATGGCGTCGTTGACTACACGGTCTACGCCAAAATCCGGTTTCCGCTTGCGCAGGCCCCGGCTTACGCAAACTCCCAGTCGTTCCTCAACTGGGGCGATTGCGACCACACCGGACGCTCATCGCGATCGGGCGCCAAGGGCGCGCCTTATCGCTGTCGGGTGAACGGCAAGCCGCTGGTTTTCGACGAGTCCGTTGCGGAAAATCGCTCGTATCCCTGGCGCGACAACTTCTGCGAACATCGCTCGTTCCTGGTAGGCCAATGTCCGGGCGGCCATGGCCATCAGGGTCAGGACATCCGGCCGACGACCTGTAAGCTCCGCAACGAGGGCGGCGACCGCTGCCTGCCCTACCAGGACGATGTGGCGGCGGTCCGCGACGGCGTGATCCTGCGCGGCTCTGGTCGCGAACTGACCTATCTGTTCGTCAACGTCTCGGGTGAACACATCCGCTTTCGGTATCTGCACATGAACCCGAAAATGCTCGACGCCGATGGTGTGCTCAGCGGACGCGCGGTGCGCGAGGGCGAGTTGATCGGCAAGGTCGGAACGTTCGACCGGCGCGAATTCGGCACCACCTATCATCTGCATTTCGACACGCAGGTGCTGACCAAATACGGTTGGATGTTCGTCAATCCCTACATGACACTGGTCGCGGCCTATGAGCGGTTGCTCGGCGCGCGCGGCCGGGAAATCAAGGAGGAGCTCGAGCCGAGCGTGACGGCTGCGGCCGTCGCGGAGGCGGTGACGCAGGCGCAGGGGGCGACCGGTGCGCCGCTCGACATCGGTCAGGCCCATGCTAGCCTCACCGGGGGTGACGACGACCACCGGGTCGGCCAGGACAAATCGAGTGGCATCAGCGAACGGCTCAAAATTGCGAGCCTGCCCAAGTCGGAGAGCATTTCTTCACGTCGGAGCGAGCGCGATAGCGATGCTCACGAGCGGAGCAGCGCGCGCGCAAAGCACGGGGTTCGAGCGTTGGGTCATCACGTTTCGGCCAAAAGCCATCGCGCGCGGCGTGCCGGAAGCGACCTACACGCGCGTCATGAGCGGGGTAAAACCCGATACAGCCGTTTACGCGCTGGTCGCTAGGCAGGACGAGTTCACCGAGGAACTCTGGCAGTATCTCAATCGCCGCGTGTCCGACCTGCGCATTCGGATCGGCCGCGAGCGCGCTCAGCAATATGCACCGTTGCTCGCCCGCGTCGAGCAGGACTACGGCGTCGACCGGTTCTTGCTGCTGTCGTTGTGGGGCAACGAATCGAGCTACGGCGACGTCGTCGATAATCCGAAGTACATGCGCCCAGTCATTCCTGCGCTTGCCGCGCTCGCCTATGGCGAGCCGCGCCGGCGCGCCTATTGGGAGCAGGAACTGATCAACGCGCTCAAGATTGTTGATCGGGGCTGGGGCGATCCACAGGAGATGATCGGCTCGTGGGCGGGCGCGATGGGCCACACCCAGTGGATGCCGGAAGTCTGGCTCAACATGGGCGTCGACTACGATCATGACGGCCGCATCAACCCATACGGCAAGCCCGACGACGCTCTCGCCGGCACTGCCCGCTTTCTGGTGGAGCGCGGGCACTACCGCCGTGGCGAAGCCTGGGGCTGTGAGGTCAAACTCCCCAGCGGACGCGGCGCCGACAGCGGCACCCGCACCTATCAGCAATGGCAGGAGCGTGGGGTCGTGCGGGCCGACGGCAAGCCGTTTGCCCCGGCGCAAGACCGCGTTCACCTGACGGTGCCGGTGCGCGGCGGCCCGGCATTTCTGACCGGACAGAATTTTGCGGCCGTCAAAAGCTACAATCCTGCCTTCAGCTATGCACTGGCGGTCTGCTATCTCGCCGACCGTATCCGAGGTGACGGACCGTTCGTCCAGCAATTCCCCGGTGGCGAGCGCGTTCCGACGGTCGAGGAAGTCCAGGAGATGCAGCGCCGGCTCACCGCCGCGGGCTTCGACACCGGCGGGGCCGACGGCCGCGTCGGCCGCGATACCATGCAGGCAGTACGCGCCTATCAACGCAAAGTCGGCATGGAACCGGCCGACGGCTACCCGGGGCTCAAGGTGCTGGCCCGGCTGCGGGAAGGCGCTTGACGTACAGTTCCGGCGCTGAAACCGATTTCCACTTGCGCAAAAAAAATGCTCTAACTCGACGGATATTCATCCGCCGGAAAGCCCCGATGACCACCACGAGACGTGACGGCGCAGCAGCCCGCAAGACCCCGATTGTCAACGATACCGCAGCGCTGGAACGGCCGACCCCCGCCGGGGTAAACGCGCCGATGTTCGGCAGCGACGTCGCGGCCGACGCGCTGCGCGCGCTCGACGTTCCCTATATCGCGCTCAATCCGGGGGCGAGCTTTCGCGGCCTGCACGATTCACTCGTCAACTACCTGGGAAATTCAACTCCGCAGATGCTGCTGTGCCTGCATGAGGAGGCGGCGGTCGCGATCGCCCATGGCTACGCCAAGGTAACCGGCAAGGCGATGGCGGCGGCGGTGCATTCCAACGTCGGGCTGATGCACGCGACCATGGCGTTCTTCAATGCCTGGTGCGACCGCATGCCGGTGATCGTGCTTGGCGCCACCGGGCCGGTCGACGCCGCCAAGCGCCGTCCATGGATCGATTGGATCCACACCGCGCGCGACCAGGGGGCGCTGGTGCGCAACTACACGAAATGGGACGACCAGCCGGCCTCGCCGTCGGCGATCCGCGAAGCCGTGCTGCGCGCGGGCTGGATTGCAAACACCACGCCCAAGGGTCCCGTGTACGTCAACCTCGATGCGGAGCTGCAGGAGGCGAAGATCGCCGAACCGCTGCCGCCGGTCGACACGGCGCGCCTCACACCGCAGGTGGCGACCGGCGCACCGCCTGATCTCGTGCAGCGCGCGCTCGAACTCCTGACAGCCGCCAAGCGCCCGCTCATTCTGGTCGGACGCGTGTCGCGCGACGTCGCAGCCTGGGATCGCCGCATCGCGCTTGTCGACGCCTTGGGTGCGCGCGTCGCATCAAGCCTGCACGTCGGGGCCGCCTTCCCGACCGATCATCCGCTGCACGTCGGCGCGCCTGCTTCGTTCCATAACGCCGAGCTGGTCGCCGCGATGCGCGAGGCGGACGTCATTCTCAGCCTCGATTGGGTCGATCTCGGCGGAACCCTCAAAGCGCTTGGCGGACCGCCGACGGCGACCGTCATTCAGGTGTCCATGGACCATCAGGTGCACAACGGGTGGAGCATGGATTACATGGCGCTGCCCTATGCGGATCTGCTGATCGCCGCGGATACTGACGCCGTCGTGCAGGCGCTACTCGCCGCGCTGGGCCCGCGGCGGGCCAAGCCGGTTCCGGTGCGCGAGCCCACGCCGGTAGCGGTCCCGCAGGGGCCGTTGGCCTTGGTGCATCTCGCAAGCGCACTCAATGCGGCGGTCGGCGACCGGCCGGTCTCCCTCACCCACCTTCCGATTTCGTGGACCGGCAGCTGGTGGGATTTCCGCCATCCGCTCGACTATCTCGGCTCCGATGGCGGCGGCGGGCTTGGCGGCGGGCCCGGCATGTCGGTCGGCGCGGCGCTGGCGCTCAAGGGTAGCGGCCGCCTGCCGATCGCGATTTGCGGCGACGGCGATTTCCTGATGGGTGTGACCGCGGTCTGGACCGCGGTGCACTACCGCATCCCGTTGCTGTTTGTGATCGCCAACAATCGCTCGTTCTACAACGACGAAGTCCACCAGGAACGCGTTGCCCGCATGCGCAACCGCCCGGTGGAAAACAAATGGATCGGGCAGCGGATCAGCGATCCGGATCCCGATATCGCCGGAATGGCACGGGCGCAGGGCGCGCGCGGTTTTGGCCCGGTCAAGGAGATCGCGGATCTGCCGAAGGTCTATGCGGAAGCGATCGCGGCGGTGGACGCCGGCGAAGTGGCGGTGATCGACGTGCACATCGAGCCCGGTTATTCCCCCGGCGTCGCGGCGGCGATTGCCGCGCACAAGCCGGATCGCAGCGGGTAAGCGACGACGAATTGGAGACTCGATGGCCGCCGGTCCTACCCCAACCGCGATCCTCGGGACTGCGGAAGCAGGCGACAGCATCCTGGTCGTCGACGACATCGTCAAACGATTTGCGACGCCAGAGGGTCCGCTCGTCGCGGTCGACCATGTGTCGCTGCAGGTGAGGCCGGGCGAATTCATAGCGGTGATCGGCCCATCCGGTTGCGGCAAGTCGACCTTGTTCAACATCGTCGGCGGCTTGGTCGATGACTATCAGGGAACCGTGTCGGTCGCGGGAACCCGGATGCGGGGTCCGCACCCAGCGGTCGGGATGGTGTTTCAGGACGAGTCCACGTTTCCCTGGCGCAGCGTCGTCGACAACGTCGCGTTCCCGCTCGAGATCGCCGGGATGCGCAAGCACGAACGGCTCGAGCGCGCGCGCCATTTCATCTCGCTGGTCGGGCTCGATGGGTTCGAGAACCGCTATCCGGCGGAACTCTCCGGCGGCATGCGCCAACGGGTAGCGATCGCACGCACGCTCGCGTCGGAGCCGAAAATTCTGCTGATGGACGAGCCGTTCGCGGCGCTCGACGAGCAGACCAGATTGCTGCTGGGCGACAAGGTGCTGCAGATCCAACAGGAGCTGCAGCAGACGACCCTCATCATCACCCACAACATCACCGAGGCCGTGCAGCTCGCCGATCGCGTGCTGGTGATGACGTACCGGCCCGGGCGCGTCAAACGCATTGTCGATATCGTCTTGCCGCGGCCGCGATCTTCCGCGATCGTGTCTAGCGACGCGTTCGGCCATTACGTGGCCCAAATCTGGAGCGATCTGCGCGAAGAAGCGAGCCGCGGCATGCGCGACGAGGAAAAGCGGCGCAAGGCGGGAGAGAACGGCCAGTGACTTCTGCGACGACGGCCGTGCGGGCGAGCGCATTGACGCGTCTCGGTCCGGCTGCGCTTGGTATCGCAACGCTGCTTCTGTTGCTGGTCGCCGTTGAAGTGCTGATCCGCACCGGCTTCATCAACAACTACATCGTCCCGACGCCGATCCAGGTCGCGGCGGCGTTCGAGCGGATCATTTTGGACGAGGGCGTCGGATCGCGCTTTCTCTTGACATTCACCGAGGCCTTCACCGCAGGCGCGATGATCACGGTGGTGGGCGTGCTCGCCGGCGTGCTGCTTTATCGGTTCGACCTGCTGCGGCGCGCCACCGAGACCTGGATCGCGGCGCTCGCGTCGGCGCCGACCGTGCTGATGTATCCGTTGTTCCTGGTGATTTTCGGACGCAGCGCGTGGACCATCATCATGATGGGCTTCGTGGCCGGGTTGCCGCCCGTCATCCTCAAGACAATCGAGGGGCTGGTCACCACCCGCAGCGTGCTGGTCGATGTCGGACGCAGCTTCAATCTGAGCCGCATGCAGCTGTTCACCAAGATTCTGCTGCCGGCGGCGCTGCCGACGATCTTCGTCGGGGTGCGGCTCGGGCTCATCTTCACCTTGATCAACGTGGTCGGCGTCGAGTTCCTGATCAATTTCGGCGGCCTCGGCCAATTGATCAACGATCTCGCGGAACGTTACGACCTGCCCGGCACCTATGCGGCGATCTTTTTTGTGATTCTGGTGAGCGTTTGCTTCTTCGTGGTGATCGAAAGGCTCGAGCGATGGCTGAGACCGGTCGCCTGAGGGCCGCGCCGATCCCTCGCGTTGTGGGTGACCCGGTGCTGTGGCTGCGCATCGTGATCGTCATCGTCGTGCTGGCGATCTGGGAAGCGGTCGCCGCGTCGGGCCTGCTTTACCGTGACGTGGTGCCGTCCTTGCTGGCTATCGCCGGAGCGATCGTCCGGCTGCTGTCCAACCCGGAATACTACTGGAACCTTGGTGTTACCGCCGGAGAGGTTGGCGCCAGCCTGGTTATCGGCGGGCTGTCGGGCCTGGTCGTTGGATTGGTCCTGGGAGGTAGCAGGTTGCTGACGAAGGCCTATGAGCCTTATCTCTACTACCTTGGTCCAACGCCCAAGATCATCTTCTTCCCGATCATGATCATGTGGTTTGGCGTCGGCACCGGCTCGAAGATTGCGATGGGAGCCATCTCCTGCTTCTTCCCGATCGCGCTGTCGGCTGCTGCCGGAATGCGGCAGATCGAGCCAATTCTCATCCGCGTCGGCCGCAGCTTCCGTGCCAATACGTGGCAAATGGCAACGAAGATTTATTTGCCGGCCATGCGCCATCCGATTATCAACGGCGTCCGCCTCGGTCTCGGTGTCGCGATCATCGGGACCTTGCTGGCGGAGACCAAGCTCTCGAACAGCGGTATCGGTTTCCTAATCATCCAGGCCTACACATTGTTCGATATGCCGCGCATGTATGCGATGCTGATCGTCGTATTCGTCCTTGCCATCGGCGCCAATGCGCTCGTCGGCTGGGTCGGCCGCCTCGACCGCGTCAAAGTCCGTTGAGCGGGGAGAGCGCCGTGATCCATGACCCGGGCCGAACCGCGCTGATCGCCGCTGTTGCGGTCGTCGCGAGCTTGGCTTGCGGGTCCGCGCGCTCGGACGATCTGTTCAAGCTCACCATCGGCCAGCGCGGGGCCTGGGATACGGCCGTCACCGAACTCGGGAGCCAAGCTGTAATCTTCAAGAAATACGGCTTGGTGCTTGACACGACCTATACATCGGGAACCGACGAGACGTTGGCGCCCGTGATCGCAGGCACGGCCGATGCCGGCCTTGCGGTTGGGACCTTGGGCGCTATTGCGGCGTTCGCCAAAGGTGACCCGGTCCGCATCATCGGCGCCGAGGCCACCGGTGCAGCGGATTATTGGTATTCCAAAACAACCTCCTCGATCCGCACCCTCGACGATACCAATGGCAAGACCATCGCGTTTTCCACCAAGGGTTCGTCAACCGACTCGATTGTGCGCGCATTCATCAAAGAATTCGACCTCAAGGCCAAGCCAGTCGCGACCGGCAATCCATCGGCGACGCTCGCCGCGGTCATGAATGGTCGCGTCGATGTCGGCTGGGCGCCGCCGCCCTTCGGCTTCAAGGAGATGGAGGACGGCCAGATCCGGCTGGTTGCGAAAGCAACCGACGCGGCCATTGTTCGCGATCAAACCATCCGCGTCATTGTCGCCAACGCACAAGCGCTGGCGCAACGCGGCGACGTGTTCCGTCGCTTCATGCAGGCCTACCGCGACTCGATCGACTACATGTACGGCGGCAGCCCAAAGGTGATCGACGCATATGCGGCTTTCGCCGGCATACCGGAGCCGATGGCGCGGCGCGTGCGCGACGATTTCTTTCCAAAGTCGTTGCTCGACCCCGACGGGATCAAAGGGCTCGACATGCTGATAAAAGACGCGGTGGCGCTCAAGTTCATCTCGGCCCCATTGAGCCAGGAGCAATTGTCGGTGCTCATCCAGCTGCAACCGCCGCTGACGCATTGAACAAGCGTCAAATCTTGAAGGTCTCGTAGGTCGAGGGGTGAAACAGCTCCTCGACCTTGACCAGCCGCGACGACAAGCCCTGGCCATGGTGGTGACGCAAGAACGTCTCTAGTGTCTTGCGGTTCGGCTCCACCCCATAGGGCCAGTAATCCTCGCCCATCAGTTCGCGGGTAGCCGCAAGTTGCTCCTCGATGAACGGCAGCGTCACCTTGGTGGCCGAGGTATCGGCGAGGTGCGCTATCGCCAGCGCTTTGGATTGTTCGAAGGCCTTCAGCACGGCGGCCGGCAACCACGGATGCTTCTCGGCGAGCGTGCGGCGAACGCCGACGAGATGCATGATCGGAAAAATGCTGGTGCGCTTGAAGTAGTCCTTTGCTGCGGCCACCGGATCGCGAAACAGCCAGCCGACGTTCGGGTTGGGGCGCGGCAGGTGTGGCGGGCGCGGAGCTATGAATCCGTCGATCTCGCCGCGATCGATCAGGTCGGAGATCGTGCGGCCCTCCGGGGCATTTTCGAGCTCGACGCCGGGCGGCAACTTGATCCTGATCTTTTCAATCCGCCCGGCGTGCTCGATCGCGCCGCGCACCCAGCGGATGTCGGCGGGCACAACCCCGTAGTCGTCCTCAAGGATCGCGCGCGCCCACACGTTGGCGGTGAGCTGATATTCGGGCACCCCGACCTTGCGGCCCTTGAGGTCGTTCGGCTCCTTGATCCGATCGGTGCGCACGTAGATCGAGGTGTGGCGGAACGCGCGCGACAGAAAGCACGGCACGCCCACATAGGGGCTGTCGCCAGCCGCCGTCTTGACCGTGAAGCTCGAAAGCGAGAGCTCGCAGATGTCGAAGTCGTGCGAGCGCAGCGCGCGAAAGAAGATCTCCTCCGGCGACAGCGTCATGAACACCGGGTCGACGCCGTCGATCTGAACGGCGCCGGTGATCAGCGGGCGGTTACGGTCGTAGTCGCCGATGGCGACCGAGAGCGAGAGTTTCGACATTCTGCGTTCTTTTTGTAAGGATAGCGCCTAGTGATGCCCTTGGATGGCTCCGCTGATGAAATCTAGGTCCCGACGACCTTGACGCTGGTGTTGGGCTCGATGCGTACGTTCTGCACGCGCGTTATGTAGCGCTCGACCAGCTCCCAAACCGGCGGACCTTCGATGTTTTCGTTGACGCTTGCCCAACCGGCCACAACGTAGTCTTTGCTCGGGTCAATCGGCCGGCCTGACGGATATTGGGTCAGATCGGAGATGCGCTGGCCGATGGATTGCGCAACGTTGATCCGATACGCGAGCCCGCCGCAGCGAACCATGTCGCCGCCCTGCTGATAGTACGGATCGGGATTGAACAAATTATCGGCGACGTCTTCGAGGATCGCCTTCAGCCGCTCGCCCGACATGGTGGTGCGATAGACTTGCGGGTAGGTCATGGCGGTCGCGTTGTGAATATCTTCGACCGTGATCGGTTTGCCCGGCAGCAGCGTCGTTCCCCAGCGAAATCCCGGCGACAGCACAATCTCCGCATCGCGCTCCGCGGCGATCGCGGCACAAATGAGATCATCAATAGTGCCGTTGAACGTGCCGCGCCGGTAGAGCAGCGATTCCGAACGGCCTAAGACACGGGCGAGCTCGGAGGCGAACGGCGCGCGCACCTCCGCGATCTTCAGCGCCATATCCGGGTCGGGCACAATCGCGTCGCTGAACAGTGGGATCAATTTGTAGCGATAGCCGGCCACATCCATGCCGCGGACGTCGAGGTCGAGCCGCGAGATGAACTTGCCGTCGCTGCCGGAGGCGACCAGCAGTGTCTTGCCGACGGTGGTGACGGCCGGGAGCGCGTCGTGGGTGTGGGCGGTCAGGATCACGTCGATGCCCTCGATGCGCTCCGCCATCTTGCGATCGCAATCGAAGCCGTTGTGCGAGAGCAGAACGACAAGCTGGGCGCCTTCCTTGCGCGCCTTCGCCACGCTCGCACGCACGTCGTCCTCGCGGATCCCGAATGTCCACTTCGGCACCATCCAACGCGGGTTGGCGACCGGCGTGTAGGCGAACGCCTCGCCCAGAACGGCGACCCGCACACTGCCCTTGTCGAACAGCTTGTAGGCGTCGAACACGGGCTCCTGCCACTCGGTGTCGCGCACGTTGAGCGCTAGAAACGGCGTGCCCTGGCGCTCGATCAGCTCGCGCAGGCGCGCTTCCCCATAGGTGAACTCCCAGTGACCGGTCATGGCGTCCGGTTCGAGCAGCTTCAGGCAATCGACCATGTCCTGGGCCTTGGTGCGATTCGCGGTCAGCGATCCTTGCCAGCTGTCGCCGCCGTCCAGGAACAGCACGCGATCGCCGCCGCGCTCGGCACGCACCGTCTTGACGACAGTTGCGATGCGGTCGAGGCCGCCGAGGCGGCCGTAGTCGTGGGCAAGCGCAATGAAATCGCTCGAACTCAACGCATAGGCGGCCGCGGTGCGCGGAGAAACTCCGTAGTACTCGAGGAAGGCCTTACCGGTGAGATGCGGCGGGCGTCCCCTCGCCTCGCCGGCGCCGATGTTGACCGCCGGCTCGCGCAGATAGATCGGCATCAGCTGTGCGTGCAGGTCGGCGATGTGCAGCAGCGTGACGTTGCCGTAGTGATCGAACGACAGCAGCGAATCCTGGGTGATGCGTTGTTGCGCGGCGGCGCGGCCGATCGACCCAATCCCCAGCGCCGCCGTTGCGGCGCCGATCTGCAGGACCTCGCGACGGCTGATCATGCGCCGTTAGTGCCTGATGCCAGGCACGTTGAGCTTGAGCCCCGCGTTGACCGAGGCGAGATAAAGCTCGAGATCGCCGTATTCCTTAGCGTCGGGCGGCAGCTCGTTGGCCCACACCGCGACGTTGCACCATTCGAACCGCTTGCGGATGTCCCAGATCGCCTGTTGGCTCGTGCGCCAGGTCGGGAAATGATCGAGCTGACCTCGCTGCTCGCCCAGCCACTGGCCGCGGATCCACTTGAGCCCGCCGCGCTTGGGATCGTGACAATCGAGGCAGGAAAAATTGAGCTGACCGACCTTGGTCGCGGTCAGCGCGCGGCCGCGTTCATAGGCTTCCTTGGCCTCGGGGCTGGTCACGTCGACATGCATCTCCTGGCCGTTGGCGAGGAAGCGCAGATAGACCGCCATCGCGGTGTTTTCATCGCTTTGCATCAGCCAGTCGAACCCGGTGGTAGCCTTCGCGTGACGGTAGACGAATTCCTCGATGCCGAGCACCTTGTCGAGGCGCGGCTCCCATTTCGGCATGCCGACCGCCCAGGTCTTGAAACGCTCCGCGGCCTGGCCGTGACACCCCGCGCACGAGGATCCGTTCGGCCCCCGCGCGCTCCACAATTGCTGCGCCTTCTCGATTGTCCACAGGCCCGGGTTCACCATGTCATCGAGATTATCGCGCGTCTCGACCGGCGGCGGGCGCTTGCTGGGATCATCCAGGCTGGTCGGAAAGACGGCGGGCGATTTGAGCGTCTTGAGGAAGGCGACGATGTGCCCAATCTCCGCGTCGTTGAAGAGACCGTTGGTGCCCCACGGTGGCATTACGCTCTCGGCATTGTAGACCCGCGCGTCATTGACAAAGTTGAACAGGGTTTCGTCGTCGAGCCCGGCGTTACCGATCTCGCTCAGATCGGGCCCGACATTGCCCGGCATGTCGGCATTCCCGGCCTGGCCCATGACGTGGCACGCGAGACAGGAACCGCCGCGCGTTCGATCGGCGACGAGCTTGGCGCCGATCGCGGGATCGCCCGCGAGCGGCTTTGTCAGCTTGCGCGGCTCCTTCGGGGCCGGCGGGGAGACGTTCGGATTGGCGAGCGTGTTGAACCTGGCGGAATCGCGCGTTGGCCAGCCCGTATAGCGCTTCCACGGACGCGCCGACGCGTCGCCGGTGGCGAGCGGCGCCGGCGCAGCGCCCGGATCGGGAGCCGTGGCCGCAAGGCGCGGCAGCGCGAGCGTGGTGAACGCCAAGAGGGCAATGGCGGCCGGTCCGACGAAAAGCCCGCGCTGCATGTGTCCCGGCCTCACTCAGGTAACGGCGATCGTCTCCTCGGCCGTGGTGACCGTGCCGTCGTCATCGACCCAGGTGAACCGGAAGGTGCCGCCTTGGTCGACCTTGGCGGTGAACTGCAGATAGGGATTGGCCGCCACTGCCGGCTCGAGCTCGGCCGAGAACAGCGGGGCGCCGTTAAAGGTGGCGCTGAATTTGTTGATGATCTTGCGCGGGATTGCATTGCCGCTCGCGTCCTTGCGCAAACCGGTTTCCATCGGATGCTGGACCAGCGTCTTAATCTCGATGATGTCGCCCTTCTTGGCTTCCTTGGGCAATTTCAGTCGGGGCTTGTCAGCCATCGTGTCTTCCCATGCGGTTGTTGATCATCCGCCGCAGCCGCCGATCGTGACTTTCACCTGCTTACGGTCGCTGTAAAGCTTTCCGTCGCTGGTCTTCGCCACCACGATCACATTCTCGGTCGCCGCAAGCCTAATGCGGGTGCCGACCTCGGCGCGCCCCGACAGCGGTGTGAGGTGAAACTTGGCAATGCCGGGATTGGGGTTGCCGTCGGCGACCACCAGAATATCGCTGACGTAGCTGTCGGCGCTCATCGGCAGGTTGACCGTGATGGCCAGTGGAATCGTGTTGCCGTTTTCGGCGATCTCCGGCAGGTCGATCGCGATCTTGCCGTCCTGCGCCGGCTTGCCGCCGGTGAATTTCGCGATCTCCGCCTCCGCTTCGGGCGGCGTCGCGAGCGCGGCCCCGCCGTCCGCGACGCTGAGGTAGAGCGTGACGCTCGCGCCCATCAGCACCGCATCGCGGCGCGAGATCCTGCTCATCGGCCTAAACCTCATCCTGCGCTGCGCTTGGCTTCAATAAATTCACGGAACGTTTTGCCGCTGTCGCTCTTCTCGGCGACGTAGCGAAACACGTCAAGAAAATCGTCCGGCCGCAGATAACCGGGAATGCGGATCACCTCGCGCTGCTGGCCCGCGAGAGCCTTGAGGCTTTCGGCGGTGCCCTCAAAGAACTGGATGGTGGGGGTGAAATGAACGCCGTATTTCGCCGCCAGTTGCTTCTCAGTCAGCACCTCGCCGTCGAAGTCGGTGACCTTGAGCGACCCCAGCACGTTGAGTTGCAGGACGTCGAAATTGTCGCGCACGAACGCGGCGATGTCCGGACGCGCGAAATTGATCAGATGGGTATCGCGGCAGTACGGGCAGCCGCGCAACTCCCACATGACCGCAAAGTGCTTGCCGTGCTGGTGCGCGGCGGCGAGATCCGCCGGCATGTCGAGAAAGCTGTCGATGAACCAGGGCTCGCGGTAGAACCCGTCGTCGGTCATGACGGGCTCGGCGCGCGCGCTCCCGCCGGACGCGAATGTGAGCGTCGCGCCTATCCCGACAAGCATTTGGCGTCGCGTCGTTATCAACGAAGTCCTACCCTTAGGGTGGCGCTGGTCGCCCAGCCCGCTCCTGCCATACATATTTGCTGGCGGCGGCGAAAGCCAGCCGCGGGCATTTCGATTATGCCAGAAGGAGATACAGCGGGGCGTTAGATTGATTCTTCCGCCGGCGCGAGGTCGATGATCCGCAGTTGCGCGCGTTCCGTGCCCTGCCAACGATCGAGGGCGAGCGTGCCGGCGACGTGCATACGGCGGCCGCGCGCCGCCAGTAGGGCTTCGCCGAGCTTCTCGCCCGCCACCCGAAACGCGATTGCCGCCAGCGGGACGCCCTCGCCGGCTTTCAGGCGTACGCGCACGTGACCCTGCCCGCTGTCCTCCGCGTAGGCGATCGTGTGGGAGGGCAGTGCAAGAACCGGCTCGGGGTTGCCGGCCCCGAATGGACCGGCCCGCGCGATCATGTCGTGAAGCTCAAAGCCGGCGCCGGCCGCGGTGACGGCGCCGTCGATCAGCAGGGCCTCGTCGCGCCGTGCCGCCTCGACCGCGGCGCCAAGCGTGTCCTCCAGGAACGCGCGGAACGCCGCAAGCCCGCTCTTGCGCAGCGTGACGCCCGCCGCCATAGCGTGCCCGCCGCCCTTCACCAGCAAGCCCTCGGCGACGGCATGGCGAACCGCGCGTCCGAGATCGACACCGGCAATCGAGCGGCCCGACCCGGTGCCGAACTCGCCGGGCTCGAGCGCAATCGCAAACGCCGGGCGCCCGTACCGCTCCTTGAGCCGCGCCGCCACGAGCCCGACCACGCCAGGATGCCAGCCTTCCGCAGCGGTGACGACGACGGCGCCTTTGTGATCGTGACCGAGCGCGGCCATCGCTTCGGCTTCCGCTTGGGCGAGCGTCGCCTGCTCGATCACCTGCCGGTCGCGGTTAAGACGATCGAGCTCCGCTGCGATGCGCGCGCATTCCGTGGTGTCATCCTCGATCAGGAGCCGCGCGCCGAGATCGGCGCGCCCGATGCGGCCGCCCGCATTGATGCGCGGGCCGAGCATGAAACCGAGATGCCATGGCTCGGGCGGACCGGAGAGCCGCGCGACGTCGATCAGGGCGGTCAGCCCGGGGTTCTCGCGCCGCCGCATGGCGATCAGCCCCTTGGCGACGAAGGCGCGGTTGAGGCCGCGCAGCGGCACCACATCGGCAACGGTTCCGAGCGCAACGAGGTGCAGCAACCCGAGCAGATCGGGCTCGGGGCGCTCGGAGGTCCAGTAGCCGCGGATGCGCAGCGCCCGGTTGGCAGCGACGATCGTCATGAACACGAGCCCGACCGCGGCCAGGTGACCAAGCTTGGAGAGATCGTCGAGTCGGTTGGGATTGATCACCGCGACAGCGGCCGGCAGGCGCTCTTCCGCCTGATGGTGATCGATCACAATGATGTCGAGGCCGAGCTTCGTGGCCTGGGCCAGCGGCTCGTGGCTAGTGGTGCCGCAGTCGACCGTCACCAGCAGGCGCGCGCCGCGATCGGCCAGTGCGCGGATTGCATCCACGTTGGGGCCATAGCCCTCAAAGATGCGGTCGGGAATGTGAACCAGCGGTTCGCGCCCGCCATGGCGCAGGAAGCGCGTCAGCAATGCGGCGGAGGTGGCCCCGTCGACATCATAATCGCCGAAGATCGCAACCTGCTCGCCGCGCACCATGGCGTCCGCCAGACGGGTCGCGGCCGCGTCCATATCGGTCAGCACTTGCGGATCCGGCATCAGCCGCCGAATACTCGGGTCGAGAAAGGCCTCGACCTCGTCGAGCTCAATGCCGCGGCCGGCGATGACGCGGGCCAGCAGATCCGGCAGCCCATAGCGCTGCGCGATCGCCGCCGCGACCGCGCTGCCGCGCTCGTTGAGCCGGTCGCGCCAGGCACGCCCGGTCGCCGAGCTCTCCACACCAAGGAAAAATCGGTCTGCGTTAGGCAGCGTCGCCAATGCGAGCGCCATTGCGGCCACCGCGAATCACCCGTTACAGCACCTTGCAATACTGGATGAAGCCCGTTCGCTTCGCTACCTGGTCGTAGAGCGCGCGGGCGGTCGTATTGCCTTCCTGGGTGAGCCAATAGACGCGGCTTGCGCCGGTGGCGCGCGCCTCGCTCGCGATCGCCTCGATCAGCGCCCGTCCGATCCCCCGGGCGCGCGCATCCTCAGCGACAAACAGGTCCTGCAGGTAGCAATAGTTTCCGATCGTCCAGCACGAGCGGTGATAAAGCGAGTGCACGATGCCGACGAGCTTGCCGTCGAGGTAGGCGCCAAGCACGAACATCGGCTCGGCCGGATCGTGCAGCCGCGTCCAGGTCGTTGCGGTGATCTCGTCGGACAAGGCGACCTCGTAGAAGGTCTGATAGCCCTTCCACAACGGCTCCCACGCCGCGCGCTCGTCGGCGCGAACATGCCGGATAAGTGCTTGTGAATCTGTCATAATTGCGATCTCAGACGTGTCTGGCACGAGTGCTGAACCGGTCTCGTGCAAAACAGTAGTCAGCGAATTGTCAGCATTGCCGGTCATCGCACGACGGGCTTCTCAGGCCGCCTTGGCGCAGTCGCGGACCGTCGCGATCAAATCATCGATGAATGGGTTATCACCATTCAGCCCCTCCTCGATACTCAGCTGAATCTCGTCAGAGTATGCCAAGATGGCCCAATCGGCGGCAGCCTGAGTCAAAATAACGCGTGGCCGGCAAAGGGAGCGAAAGTCATGGAATGGTTTAGCCAGAAAACATCAATAGCAGGCACTCAAGTTCCCAATTGGGCACTGGTTCTGGGCGCCGTCATTATTATCTGGATCATCTACCGGCTCTTTACCTGACGAACGATGACGAACCGGATTCCAAGGGCGCCTAATGGTTGAGCTGTTCGTTGCGTGCCCCGAGTGTGGACTGCGCGAAAAGCTGACCCACAGCGAGCAGCAAATCATCGATGACCGAGGACGCTGTAAGCACAGGCAGAACCCGACGACCTGCCCGACCTTGATGCCGATTCTTTCCAGGGCGCGCCAAGCGTTGCGAGTGCAGAACGACGCGGGAAGCCAACATGATTGATCCAACAGAGAATGAAGTCTCGTTCCTTCGCACTCGTCGCAGATGAAGATACTTGCCGGACCGGAAATCAACCTTTCCCCGGAGGACAAGCGGCGCGCCAAGCCTTTCAAGCTCCCGATGCGCTTCGTTCGCTCGCCAGAATCGTGCCACTTGGGCGCCCAGCTTGCTTGGAGGGAATAGACGGTAGCTTTTGATCTCGCGCTCAAACGCGAGTTCTGTTTCGGGCTGGAAACAAACGGCCACGTTCGGCTCGCCCCTTGCGCAAAAGCCGCCCGTGAGCCCCTGCCCGAATCTGGCGGTGACGAGCTTATCGCCCACCTTAGCGGCGCGTGAGACCAAGGCTATAGTCGCACATTCGAGATCACTCCTCGCGATGAGCCCACAATGCTTCCCTTGCGAGTGAAGTTATTAGAACACCGTGGTGGGGAAAACACCCGGCACGAAACGGAGAGGCCACCATGACGAGAGCTTTAGTCGCCCAGGGGGGCGGCCCAACGGCTGTCATTAACCAATCGCTCGCCGGCGTTGTGCTCGAAGCACGTCGCTTCAGCAATATCGAGTCTGTCTACGGCGCCTGCCACGGCGTTGCTGGTATCCTCCCAGAAAACCTCGTCGACTTGGGACACGAGACCACGCAGCAGCTCGAGCTGGTCGCGGCCACGTCGGGCTCGGCACTCGGTTCCACGCGCGACAAACCCGACATCAAATACTGCCAAGAGATCCTCAGGGTCTTGCAGGCCCACGGAACAAGCTACTTCTTCTATATCGGCGGCAATGATACCGCCGATACTCTGCGCATCGTCAGCGAGGAGGCACGCAATGCGGGCTATCCGCTGCGCTGTATCCACGTCCCGAAGACCATCGACAATGACCTGATGTGCAACGACCACACGCCAGGATTTCCGTCGGCGGCGCGCTTTGTCACCCAGGCGTTCATCGGTGCCAACCTCGACAACGCAGCCCTGCCCGGTGTCTACCTCGCGGTCGTCATGGGTCGACACGCCGGCTTCTTGACCGCGGCCTCGGCAATGGCGAGAAAGTTCCCCGATGACGGACCGCACCTGATCTATCTACCTGAGCGCTCCTTTGTTCTCGAGCAGTTCCTCGCCGACGTGAAGATCACCTACGAGCGCTTCGGCCGCTGCGTGATCGCGGTGTCTGAGGGGATCCGCGATGCCTCCGGCACGCCAATTGCGATCCAACTCGGGAAAAACATCGAGCGCGACGCACACCACAACGTTCAGCTCTCCGGTACCGGGGCGCTGGCCGATCTCCTTTGCGAGGAGATCAAGTCCAATCTGAAAATCAAGCGTGTCCGTGGCGACACGTTCGGCTACCTGCAACGGTCCTTTGTGGGCTGCGTGTCCGATGTCGACCAACTCGAAGCGCGTGAAGTCGGCAAGAAGGCGGTGCAGTATGCGATGCGGGGTGCGCAGGACGGCTCGGTGACCATCTGCCGAACCGGTTCCTACGCGGCTGACTACAAGCTCACAGCGCTGACTGACGTGGCAGGCAAGACGCGAACGATGCCTGACGAATTCATCAGCGCCAATGACACCGACGTTACCGATGCGTTCCGGCTTTACCTACGCCCTCTGCTGGGCTCGGGTATGCCGGAGGCTCACCGGTTACGTTTGAATCCGGTGCAGAAGATTCTCAAAAGTCGTGATGGTTTTCTTAGTTAGATGACTTTGATCCAGGGCCTCACCGTTCGAAGATTTTGAAAATGCTGAAAAACCAGCTGAAATAGCGGCCGATTAAAGGAAACCAAAGCAACAAAAATCAAGGAGAAGCCCCGCAGGGCTACCCCCCTCCACAACGGCTCCCATGCCGTGCGCTCGTCGGCGCGCACCCGACGAATGACGGGTTTGGGCTCGCTCAGCGGAAGCATTCGTGGAAGAAGTCCTGCATGGCCTTCCACGAGCGTTGGTCCGCCTTCTTGTTGTAGGACGCAGGCCCCGGGTTGTTCTCCGGCAGGTTCCAGTTGGTGAAACTATGCACCGTGTTGCCGTAGGCCACGAACTCCCAGTCCACCTTGGCGTCGCGCATCTCCTTTTCGAAGGCCAGCACTTCGGCGTCCGGCACGACCGGGTCGTCGGCGCCGTGCAGCACCAGGATGCTGGCTTTGATGCTCTTGGCATCGGCCGGATTGGGCGTATTGAGCGCGCCGTGAAAGCTCACCACGCCACGCAGGTCGGCGCCGTCGCGCGCGAGTTCGAGCACGGTCGTGCCGCCGAAGCAGTAGCCGATGGCGGCGACTTTGTTGGTGTCCGCATTGGCTAACTGCAGCATACGATCGAGCGCAGCGCGGGCGCGCTTGCGCAGTAGCGGCCGGTCCTTCTGGTATTTGGCCGCTTCGGCCGCGCACGCGTCCATGGTGGTCGGGCGCACGCCCTTGCCGTAGATGTCGGCCACGAACGCGGTGTAGCCGAGCTCGGCCAGCATCTGGGCGCGCTTCTTGGTGTAGTCGGACACCCCGTTCCATTCCGGCACCACCAGCACCGCAGGTCGCTTGCCGCCCTTGTCCTCATAGGCCGCAAAGCCCTCACAGGTTGTGGCCCCTTCTTGATAGTCGATCGTCTCGGTTCGCATCATCCTGTCTCCCCTACTTGACGCAATGGTCCTCTTCCGCGCGATCTCGATCAATCAGGTTGAAACTTGGCCAAGTGGCGATGCTCGGCGCGGATCCAGCGCACGGTCCCGGTCGCGGAGCGCATCACGACGGTCTCGGTCTCGATGACCTTGCCCTTGAAGCGGACGCCGGTGAGCAGCGATCCGCTGGTCACGCCGGTCGCCGCAAACAGGCAATCGCCGCGCACCATGTCTTCCATGGAGAATTTCTTGCGCGCGTCGCGGATCCCCATCTTCTTGGCGCGGTCGCGTTTTTCCTCGGTGTCGAGCACCAGGCGGCCCTGCATCTGGCCGCCGATACAACGCAGCGCCGCCGCCGCTAGCACGCCTTCGGGCGCGCCGCCGATTCCAAGGTAGATGTCGATGCCGGTCGTCTCCGGGGTGCTGGTGCGAATGACGCCTGCCACATCGCCGTCGGTGATCAGGCTGACCGACGCGCCGGTCTTGCGCACTGCGCCGATCAGGTCGGCATGGCGCGGGCGATCGAGAATGAGCGCCGTGATGCGCTCGGCGCCAACGCCCTTTTCCTTGGCGAGAGCATGGATGTTGTCCTCGGGCGAGGCATCGAGATCGACCACGCCGGTGCGATAGCCCGGCCCGACCGCGATCTTCTCCATGTAGACGTCGGGTGCGTTGAGCAGCGTGCCGCCTTCCGCCATCACCATGGTGGCAATCGCGCCTGGCATGTTCTTCGCGCACAAGGTCGTGCTTTCCAGCGGATCGACCGCGATGTCCACTTTAGGGCCGGTGCGCTGGCCGACGCTCTCACCGATGAACAGCATCGGGGCTTCGTCGCGTTCGCCCTCGCCGATCACCACGGTGCCGTCGATCGGCAACTTGTTGAGCTCGCGCCGCATGGCGTCGACCGCGGCCTGGTCAGCCGCCTTTTCGTTGCCGCGACCCCGCAGCGCCGCCGCCGAGACCGCCGCCCGCTCGGTTACCCGCACCAGTTCCAGGGTCAGGAGGCGTTCCAGTGCCTGGCTCGGCGCGATGGTAATCGTACTCATGCAACCTCTTTCGCCTGCCCTGCCGCGTGCCCAGCGTGGATCACGCCTCCGGCGGAAACCGTCAACTCACAATCGTCCGAGGATGACCCTTTCCCAACGCCGGTGTCGACCCCGTACTAGGTGCGGGCCAGGCCGTTCGGGATCAAGCCTCTTAGTGCCCCGAACCCGAAGTTCGCATCGAACCTGCTGCAAGGTGCGGCGAACTTCGGAATCGGGACACTAGCCCTTCTCGATCCGAATAACCTGTGGTCGGCCGGCGATGACCCGGGTCTTGCGGATCGTCTGCAAGGCGCGCCGCACCGCGTCTTCGGTGGTCGCGTAGGTAATCAGGATCACCGGCGCGGGCGCCTGGGGGCTTCTTGGATCGTCGCCGCCGTGCGGTTGCGGTCCCGGGTGTTTTTGCACGATCGACTCGAGTGAAATTTTCTCGCTCGCCAACGCCTTCGAGATCGTTGCGAAGGTGCCGGGACGATCGAGTGCCAGGAGGCGGATATAATAGCCGCCTTCGTGGCGCTGCATCGGTGCCTTCTTGCTGACGGCAAGCTCGCGCGCCGGGCGGCCGAAGATCGGCGCACGCACCCCGCGCGCAATATCCCCGATATCCGCGACGACCGCCGACGCGGTCGCGCTGCCGCCGGCACCCGGCCCGACGAGCGTAATCGGCGCAATTCCGTCGGCATTGATCGAGAGCGCGTTGGTCACTCCCATGACTTGAGCGATCTCGCTGTCCTTTGGCACCATGGTCGGATGGACGCGCTGCTCGATGCCCTTGTCGGTCCGCACCGCCACGCCAAGCAGCTTAACCCGATAGCCAAGTTCGTCGGCCGCCTTGAGGTCTTCCGGCGTTAGGGACGAAATACCTTCCACATAGATCGCGGCCGGATTGACCTTGATGCCGAATGCCAGCGACGCGGCGATCGCGAGCTTCTGCGCGGTGTCGTGCCCTTCGATATCAAACGTCGGGTCGGCCTCGGCGTAGCCCAGCCGCTGCGCATCCTTGAGGCACTCCTCGAACGAGAGCTTCTCCCGCTCCATGCGGGTCAGGATGTAATTGCACGTTCCGTTGAGAATGCCGTAGATGCGGGCGAACGAGTTTCCGGCGAGCCCCTCGCGCAGGGTTTTTACGATCGGTATCGCACCGCCGACGGCCGCTTCGAAGTTGAGCGCCACGCCCTTTTTTTCCGCCAGTTCGGCGAGCCGCACGCCGTGGCGCGCGAGCAGTGCCTTGTTGGCGGTGACGACCGACTTGCCGGCCGCGAGCGCGGCTTCGACCGCGCTCCTCGCCGGGTCGCCCTCGCCGCCCATCAACTCGACGAAGACATCGATCTCCGGATCGACAGCAAGGCGTTGCGGGTCGGTGACCCAGCGGATCTTGCGCAGATCGGCGTTGCGCTTCTTGCCCTTGGAGCGCGCCGTCACCGCGACGACCGCGATGCGCCGGTCGGTGCGCGCGACGAGCGCCGACTGCTCCTCCGCGATCAGACGGACGACGGCGGCGCCGACGGTGCCAAGCCCGGCAATACCCAATTTGAGGGGCGCGACCATGAACCGTCCGCGGTTAGGACATATCCCGGAAAAAGCCTGCCCCGCACGCGTTGCAGGATGAAGCGCCGGTCAACGGCGTTTCGCGAGGGGGACGACGTTGTGCAACTTTTCCGGTCCGGTTTCAAGAAACCGGCGCAGGTTGCGGGCCGCCTGGCGGATGCGCTGCTCGTTTTCCACCAGCGCGATCCGCACATAGCCCTCGCCCTGTTCGCCAAACGCGATGCCCGGCGATACCGCGAGCTCGGCCTTCTCAACCAGCAAGGTCGAAAACTCGATGCTGCCGATGGTCCGGAACGGTTCCGGGAGCGGCGCCCAAGCGAACATCGAGGCGCGCGGCGGCGGAACGTCCCAGCCGGCGCGGCCAAAGCTCTCCACCAGCACATCGCGCCGCCGCTTGTAGGTCTCGCGCATCTCGCGGATGCAGTCCTCGGGACCGTTGAGCGCCGCAGTTGCCGCCACCTGCACCGGCGTGAACGCGCCGTAGTCGAGATAGGACTTCACCCGCGCCAACGCCGCGATGATGCGCTCGTTGCCGACCGCAAATCCCATCCGCCATCCGGGCATGGAAAAGGTCTTCGACATCGACGTGAACTCGACGGTCACGTCCATGGCGCCCGGCACCTGCAGCACCGAAGGCGGCGGCTTGCCGTCGAAATAGACCTCCGCATACGCAAGATCGGACAGCACGATCAGTTCGTGCTTTTTCGCAAACGCGACGAGGTCCTTGTAGAAATCGAGTTCCGCGACATACGCGGTCGGGTTCGACGGGTAGCACACCACGACAGCGAGCGGCTTGGGGATCGAATGGATCACCGCGCGCTCGAGCGCCACGAAAAATTCCGGCGTCGGATCGGATGGAACCGACCTGATCACCCCACCGGCCATCAGGAAGCCGAACGCGTGGATCGGATAGCTCGGGTTTGGCACCAGGACGACGTCACCCGGTGCCGTGATCGCTTGCGCAACGTTGGCAAAGCCTTCTTTGGAGCCGAGGGTCGCGACGACCTCGGTCTGCGGGTTGAGCTTCACGCCAAAACGGCGCGCGTAGTAGGCCGCCTGGGCCCGGCGCAATCCCGGGATTCCCTTGGACGCCGAGTAGCGGTCGGTGCGGGGCCGCCCGACGGTCTCCTTGAGCTTTTCGATGACGTGCGCGGGCGCCGGAAGGTCGGGATTGCCCATGCCGAGGTCGATGATGTCGGCGCCCTCATTGCGGGCGACCGCCTTCGCCCGATTCACCGTCTCGAACACATACGGTGGCAAGCGGCGAATACGATAAAAATCATCCATCGACGACTCCTGGACGCCAGCTTTACTGACGCTCGGTCAGGGCACTGTCGGAACGGCCGGCGCGGCACGCGCCCTTCACCAACCCTCCGAGACCCGGGTTTTTACAGCGCGCGATAGGTCGCGCCAACCGGGATGACGCAATACGGTAAGCAATCTATCGGCCCCGCGTGGGCCACGGCGTCCTCAACCAGCAATTTTGACGTGCCCGCCGCGTCTACTGGCCCGACCCTTCGGCCGGAGCCTGCTCCGCCGGAGCGGGCTTGGCCGGCGCCTGCTGGGCCGCGGTTTGCTGCTTCTTTTGAGGCTGTGACTGGGCCGCCGGCTTCTTTGGCGGCGGCCGCGCGCGGTCGCGCGCCGCCACCAACTCGGCCTCCGCTTGCCGCTGCTGTTCTTCGGTCAGGACCGGGGCCGGGCGCGCCGGCGGCATGTCGTGGACCGCAGGAAATGCCGGGGGGCTTGCGGGCACGCTCGGCGTACCAGCCGCCTCACCACCCATTTGACTTGGAAGATTGGCAAACTGCGATGCCGTGCAGGCCGGAAGCAGTGCAGCAATGATCACCACTGCGGCGACACGCAGGTGACTTGCATCACCGTTACACAACCAAAACCACGAACGCGGCTTGATCCGCCGCCAGATCCCCATATGTCCCCACGAGTTGGTGGCCCTTGGACCGGCTATCTGGGTAATATGTCCAAAGCAAGGTGTGCCATGGACCCCTCCACCAGCCCCAAGTTGCAAAACCCAGGCGTCCAGCCGCCCGAACCAAAGCCGATCCCCCAACCGGTTACTCTGGCTCCCGGCGCCCAGCTGTCGGCGCCCGCCGCCGCGGCCTCCAGCGTCGATATCGAGCGTTTCTCCAAGAACATTGCCCGCATGGTCGAGGAAGGCGGCAAGGCGCTCGCCGCCTATTTGAAGCCGCGCGAGGAAGGCCGCATCAAGGACGAACGGGCCGAGGAGATCACCGACATGGTGAAGACCCTCGGTCACGTGATGGAGTATTGGCTGTCCGATCCGCAGCGCACCTTCGATCTGCAATCGCGGCTGGCGCGTTCGTATCTCGACCTGTGGGCCTCGACGGTCAAACGCATGGCCGGCGAGCCCACGCCGCCGGTGGTGAAGCCCGATCCGCGCGACAAGCGCTTCGCCGATCCGGAATGGTCGTCCAATCAGTTTTTCGATTTCCTCAAGCAGGCGTACCTGCTGTCCACCGACTGGGCCAACAAGCTGGTGGCCGACGCGGGCGGGCTCGACCCGCGCGACCGGCACAAGGCCGAATTCTACGTTCGGCAGATTGCCAATGCGATTGCGCCCTCGAACTTCGTGCTCACCAATCCGGAGCTGCTGCGCGAGACCCTGACGTCGAACGCCGAGAACCTGGTGCGCGGCATGCACATGCTGGCGCAGGACATCGAGGCCGGCGGCGGCGATCTTCGGATCCGGCAATCCGACTCCTCGCGTTTTGAGGTCGGCCGCAACCTCGCGCTCGCGCCCGGCAAGGTCGTCTGTCAGAACGAGCTCATGCAGCTCATCCAGTACGCGCCGACGACCGAGCGGGTTCTGAAGACACCGTTGCTGATCGTCCCGCCCTGGATCAACAAGTTTTATATCCTCGACCTGACGCCCGACAAATCGTTCATCAAATGGTGCGTGGACCAGGGCTTGACCGTGTTCTGCATGTCCTGGGTCAACCCCGACGAACACCTCGCCGAACGCGGCTTTGCCGACTACATGCAGCAAGGCCCCCTGAAGGCGCTGGACGTGGTCGAGGAGATCACCGGCGAGCGCACCCCTCATACGATCGGCTATTGCGTCGGCGGCACGCTGCTCGCGATCACCGCCGCCCACCTGGCGGCCAAACATCGCGAGCTGATCAAGTCGATGACGCTGTTCACCGCCCAGGTCGACTTCACCTACGCGGGCGACCTCAAGGTGTTCGCCGCGGACGAGGCGCAGATTGCGATGGTTGAACGCCAGATGGCCGAGCGCGGCTATCTGGAAGGCAAGAAGATGGCGAACGCATTCAACCTGCTGCGTTCAAACGACCTGATCTGGCCCTATGTGATCAACAACTACCTCAAGGGCCGCGAGCCGATGCCGTTCGACCTCCTGTACTGGAACTCGGACGCCACCCGCATGCCCAAGGCCAATCATTCGTTCTATCTGCGCGAATGCTATCTCGAGAACGATCTGGCCAAGGGCGCGATGGAACTCGCCGGCGGGAAGATCGATCTCAAGAAAGTGAACGTACCGATCTACAATCTGGCCACGCGCGAAGATCACATTGCGCCGGCCCGCTCGGTCTATTTCGGCTCGTCGTTCTTCAGCGGACCGGTGCGGTTCGTGCTGGCCGGGTCCGGGCACATCGCTGGCGTGGTCAACCCGCCCTACAAGCAGAAATACCAGCACTGGACCGGTGGCCCTCCGCGCGGCGACGACCTCGAAGGCTGGCTCAATCGCGCACAGGAGCACGAGGGTTCGTGGTGGCCGGACTGGCTCGCCTGGGTCAAGGGGCTCGATGCGGAGGAAGTCGAGGCGCGCGCTCCGGGCAACGACAAATACCCGCCGATCGAGGACGCGCCCGGGAGCTATGTGAAAGTGCGCGGCGATTAGGTTCGCGTGCTGACCCGGCGCGTTGTGCGTGCCATAGTCCGCGTCGGCTGGCTGCCGGGAGAAAACAACATGTCGCGAGAACTGTTCTGGCTCACATGGACGGTGGTGCTCACAGGGCTCCTCTGGATCCCCTACATCCTCGATCGCTGCAAGGTACGTGGGCTGAAGGCCACGCTGGACAATCCCAAGCCGGGTGATACGCCGCAATCGCCGTGGGCGATGCGGCTCTATTTCGCGCACACCAACGCGGTCGAGAACCTGGTGGTCTTTGCGCCGCTGGTGCTGATCCTGGACTCGCTCAACATATCGACGCGGACGACGGTACTCGCCTGCGCCATCTTCTTCTGGGCGCGGCTCGCACACGCGATTCTCTATGCGATGGGGGTTCCGGTGCTGCGCACGACGGCGTTCACGATCGGCTTCATCTGCCAGGTCGTGCTGGTGCTTGCGATCTTCCGGGTCGTTTAGCCGGTCAAGGTCTCGTTAAGGAAACAGCGCCACCTGCTCCAGGCCCATCGCTTCCGGAAGGCCAAGCATGAGATTCATGTTCTGCACGGCCTGACCGGATGCGCCCTTGACCAGATTGTCGAGCGCGGAGCCGATGATGACGCGTCCCGGAATCCGGTCCGGGGCAAGCCCGATGAACGTCATGTTGGAGCCGCGGATATGCCGTGTCGACGGCATTTCCCCAAGCGGCAGGACATGGACGAACGGCTCGTTCATGTAAGACTTTAAAAGTAATGCATGAAGATCGTTGGCTGCATGTCCGTCGCGGCCGCGCACATAGATCGTCGACAGAATCCCGCGGTTCATCGGGACTAGGTGCGGCGTGAAGCTGACCGTGACCTCCCGCCCGGCCGCTTTGGAGAATTCCTGGTCGAGCTCAGCCATGTGGCGATGGTGGCCGACCCCGTACGCGTTGAACCCTTCGGAAACCTCCGAGAACAGCATGGCTTCCTTGGCGGAGCGCCCGGCGCCGGTCATTCCGGATTTGGCGTCGACCACGATCTCGTCGGGGTCGATCGCGCGGGCCCGCAGCAACGGGATCAGCGGCAGCTGCGCGCACGTCGTGTAGCAGCCCGGGTTGGCGACAAGCCGGGCCTTGGCAATCTCTTTCCGGTAGATCTCGACCAGGCCGTAGACAGCTTCTTTCTGTAAGTCGGGCGCCGCATGCTCGTGGCCGTACCAGCGCGCATAGGCGTCCGGCGCCAGGCGAAAATCCGCCGAGAGGTCGACCACCTTGGTGGCCGGCGCCCGCCCCAGCAAATCCTTGATGACCTTTTGCGTGGTAGCGTGCGGGAGCGCGCAGAACACGAGATCGAACGCCTCGCCCACCCAGTCGATCGCCTCGAGCGAACTCAGCTTGGGCAACGCGAATGGCGAGAACTGCGGAAACACCTCGCGCATTTCCTGGCCCGCGCGGCGGTCCGCGGTCAGCGCGGCAATCGCCACGCGCGGATGCCGCAGCAGCAGCCGAACGCATTCCGACCCGGTGTAGCCGGAAGCGCCGAGGACGCCGATTTTCGCTTGGTCAGGCATGATCGAACCCCAGTCGTTTAATGCGACCGGACGATGACGCGGCGGATTTTAGAGAATAGGCGCCGCGGACTATCGTCCGGCGGCATGCGAGTTTCAGACAAGCCCGCACGCCGCGTTGGCGCGGCGGCGACGCAGAGTTATGCGGGTCATCGTCATGGCGGCGCATATAGACGCGGGGTGTCGCCCCGTCAATCGCCCAAAACCTTAAAACGACAGGAGCTTGCTCACAAACTCGTAGCCGAACGCGCCCGGCACCAGCAGCGCCGCCGCCCATACGAACGCCGACGTCACGTTGGCGGCCTGGAACGGCCACCAAGCCATGTTGAGGATTCCAGCGACAAGCGGAATAGACGCGCGCAACGGACCGAAGAAGCGGCCGATGAAGATCGCGGCGATGCCGTATTTTTCGACAAACGCATGGCCGCGCGGAATGAGATCCGGGTGGCGCGATAGCGGCCACACCCGGCTGATCGGTGCTTCGAACTTCTGACCGAGCCAATACGAGAGCCAGTCGCCTAGCGCAGCGCCGATCGCCGCAGCGATCCAGATCGGAACGAAGCCGAGCGCGCCGGCACCGATCAGCGCCCCGATCGCGACCAGCATGGTCGTCGCCGGAAACACCAGGGAAACGAACGCGAGCGATTCTCCGAACGCCAGCACAGCAACAATCAGCGGCGCCCACGCGGCATGCGTGCGCACAAACCCGATGAGTGGATCGATGTATTGCTGGAGATCCATCGGCGGCGAACAAGCGGGACAATTGCGCGCTCGCCATAGCGCGGCCGTCACCCCCTGACCAGCACATTGCTTAACAAACGCCTGCTAGGCTCTTGCGAGACCTTGCCCCATCGGCGTGGCATAGTGGCGGTGATTCGCGCCTTTGTGTCGGCCAACTCGTCGCCTACATAAGCGCGAACAAAATCAACATGATCCGCACGGGCCGCATGGGCAAGAAAAGCACCGTACGCAAGGAACCCGATCTGCTGTCTGGTCTTTCGCAGCCGCGCCGCACGAGCCGGCCGGCGCGTACACCCGCGGGCGAGAGCGGCTACACGGCGCGCGACATCGAGGTGCTCGAGGGGCTCGAGCCGGTGCGCCGCCGCCCCGGCATGTATATCGGCGGCACCGATGAGAAAGCGCTGCATCATCTGTTCGCCGAGGTAATCGACAACGCGATGGACGAAGCGCTGGCGGGCTACGCGACTTTCATCGAGGTCGAGCTCGCCGCCGACGGGTTCATGACGGTGATCGACAACGGCCGCGGCATCCCGGTCGATCCGCATCCGAAGTCGCCGAAGAAATCCGCGCTCGAAGTGATCATGTGCACGCTGCACGCGGGCGGAAAGTTCGATCCGGAAGGCAAGGTCTACTCAACCTCCGGCGGTCTGCATGGCGTCGGCGTGTCGGTGGTCAACGCGCTCTCGGAACGGCTCGAGGTCGAGGTCGCGCGCGGCGGTCAGCTTTATCGCCAGATCTATCAGCGCGGCAAGCCGAAGGCAGGTCTCGAGAAGCTCGGCAAGATCGCGAACCGGCGCGGCACCAAGGTGCGCTTCAGGCCGGACGACCAGATCTTCGGCAAGCTCAAGTTCAACCCGCAGCGCGTGTTCAAGATGGCGCGGGCGAAAGCGTATCTGTTTGGCGGCGTGGAAATTCGCTGGAGCTGCGATGAGGAGCTGCTGAAAGGGGTCGAGGGCGTTCCGGCCGAGCAAACGTTTCATTTCCCTGATGGGCTGCGTGACTATCTCGCCGCCAGCATCAACGGCGCCACCTTGGTTCATCCCGATATTTTCGCCGGCAAGTCGCAGAAGGAAGGCGGCCACGGCAGCGTGGAATGGGCCGTGGCGTTTGTGGCCGACGCCGACGGATTTCTCTCCTCCTACTGCAACACGATCCCCACGCCGGACGGCGGCACCCACGAGTCAGGCCTGCGCAGCGCGTTGCTTAAGGGTCTCAAGGATCACGCCGAGCGGATCGGACAAGGCAAGCGCGCCGCACCGGTGACGAGCGATGACGTGATGGTCGGCGCCGCCGCCATGGTGTCGGTGTTCATCCGCGAACCCGAGTTCCAGGGCCAGACCAAGGATCGTCTGGCCACCGCGGAGGCGCAGCGGATCGTCGAATCGGCCGTCAAGGATCAGTTCGACCACTGGCTTGCGGGTCACCCGCTGGCGGCAACCAAGCTCTTGGACTTCGTGGTCGAGCAGGCGGATGAACGGCTGCGCCGGCGGCAGGAGAAGGAAATCTCGCGCAAAAGCGCGGCCAAGAAGCTGCGTCTGCCCGGGAAGCTCGCGGACTGCACCAACACGGCGGCGCAAGGCTCCGAGATTTTCATCGTCGAAGGCGACTCCGCCGGCGGCAGCGCCAAGCAGGCACGCGACCGCGCATCGCAGGCGATCCTTCCGTTGCGCGGCAAGATCCTCAACGTCGCGTCCGCCGGCAAGGACAAGCTCGCCCAGAACCAGCAACTCGCCGACCTGGTGCAAGCACTCGGCTGCGGGACCGGCACTCACTATCGCGAGGAAGATTTGCGCTACGGCAAGGTGATCGTGATGACCGACGCCGACGTCGACGGCGCTCATATCGCCTCATTGCTGATCACGTTCTTCTATCGCCAAATGCCGAAGATGATCGAGGAGAGCCATCTCTATCTGGCGGTGCCGCCGCTCTATCGGCTCTCCCACGGCGGCAAGACCGTCTATGCCCGCGACGACAAGCACAAGGATGAACTGCTCAAGAAGGAGTTTCATGCCAACGCGAAGGTCGAGGTGAGTCGGTTCAAGGGGCTGGGCGAGATGATGGCGAACCAGCTCAAGGAAACCACCATGGACCCGAAAAAGCGCATATTGCTGCGGGTTGTGCTGGCCGCGGACGACCGCGGCGATACGGCAAAATCGGTCGAGCGCCTGATGGGGACGAAAGCCGAGGCGCGCTTCGATTTCATCCAGGAACGCGCGGAATTTGCGAGCGAAGAGCTTTTGGACGTGTGAGCCCAGCGCCGGCTGAAGCTGCTGCGCCCCTCCCTACCCCGGCCAGCCGTAACGCGGCACGTTAGCGAGGTACTGCCGGTAGGGCTCGCCGAATTTCTGCTCCAGATAACGCTCCTCGCGCAGGATGGCGCCATAGTGGACGACAAGCGCCGCCGGGATCAGCGCGACCAGCATCCAGTCTGACGCAAGCGCGATCGCCAGACCCACGACTATGAGGGTCATGCCGACGTACATCGGGTTGCGCAAGTAGCGGAATACGCCCGTGGTCGCGAGCGCGAGCGCCGGCTTCCAGGGTTCCGGATTGGTGCCGATGCTGCGAAACGTTCGCAACGCCGAAACCGCGAGCGCCACGCCGCCGATGATCACCGCAATCCCGATGACGACGCGGTCGGCGCCGTAGAGCAGGGTCGCGAGCACGTAGACCGGAAAAAGCGAGTCAAGAACGAGGCCGGCCGCGACCGCCCCCGCATAAATCACCGGCGGCGGCGCGACGACGCCGGGGATGTCTGACGAAGCGTCCATCAGCTCGTGCCCGACCATTAGAGGCCCCGCAATGCCCATAGATTGACCGCGACCACGATCCCCGCAAGCGTGATCAGCGCAACGCCGAGCGGCGCGCTGAGCACGCGACCCCAGGGCGCGTTCTTCTCGATCGCCATGATGGCGCCGAGCGCGAGCATCCAGCCGACGCTGCCGGTGCCCACCACGAACATCAGCAGCATGATCGCCCAGCAGCAGCCAACGCAGTAGAGGCCGTGGTGCAACCCGAGACTGAACGCGTTGCGCGCTTCCGCCCGACCGCGCCAATGTTCCGAGACAAAGCCGAGCGGCGTGCGGCAGCGGTCGAGGCAATGATATTTGAGCGAACTGAATTGAAACGCCCCGGCGAGCGCGAGCACGACGGCGCCGATGATCCAGCCGTTGAACGTCAGCCACGGGCTCGCCGTGACCAGCGCATGCAGCGCGGCATCGACCACGTGCGCAGCAACACCGAACAATGTCCAGATCGCCAGATAACCGACGATTAACAACGTGATCAGCCGCCCGCGATCATGCCGCGTCTCGATCAGCCGGGCGAACGTGTCGACCAGCGGGAGCGTGGTCGGCAGCATCATGGCGGTGATCATCAGCACGAAGCCACCGACATAGAGCAGCGCGGGCAGCAGCACCGGGCCCGCGGGCAAATACCGGCAAAGGGAGGCCGCGAGTCCGATCTGGGTCCATTGGCCGTGATCGAGATAACGGCCGTAGGGGCTCTGCTCCCACAGGATCAGCGTGATCCAGGCAAACGCGATTACGCCGCCGAGGATCGGCAGAAACGGGCGGTACCGGGGCAACGTGTTGGCCACGGCACGGTCTCCTCAGAGCATGATCCCGTTCTGTGAGCGGGACGTGCTCTTGTAGGCCCCCTCTACGCGTCGAACACGAACACGCTTTGCAGCGCGTTGTGACCGGTGAGCTCGAGGTCGATGCCGAGTGCCGGATTCTTGGCGCGGTAGCGCGGCGCCTTGCCGACGAACACCGGCGCACCCGGCACGGTCGAGAAAATCGTGTCGGTGAGCGTTGTGCTGGCGCCGGTCGAGCCTTTGTAGGGCTCGAGCTCCGCATAAGCCTTGTCGCCAAGCTGGATGGTGCCTTTGCCGCCCTGGACCTCAAACGTGATCGGCACCCGTTCGACCGAGACGACCTCGCCGATCAGCTTGACCAGGTCGGCCACCGGGCCGCCGGCCTTGCCGGTATAGACCTTGAGCAGCGCCTCTTCCTGTTTCGGGCTCGCCTTGTCGTCGATATAGACCGCGGCGCGCCAATTGCCTTGCAGGATGTTGCCCGGCACATGGGCGAGCACCGCGATCGTGGTGCCGCCGACGTCGACACCGTCGATGCTGCCCTTGTCGAAGTGCCAGGCCACGATGGTATCGCAGGTGCCGCGGTCCGGATCCTCGCCGATCCAGCACGGGCAGAGAACGCGACAATTGCAGACTTCCAGCAGTCGCCCTTCGAGGTGGTAAGCCATGCTTGTCCCCCTGAATTTTGCCGGTAAGCGACGCAAATCGTGTACGTCAACAACATTACTCCGATGCTGCGACTTCGCAAAGACAGCGCGGCGGTGCGTCGCGGCGGTAATGTGTTGAGGTGAGCGTCGCCGCGGCTGCTACAATCACCGGATGTCCGTGACCACAACTCCCGCTGCGGCCGCGTCCCGCGAGCTCTTCGGCCACCCGCGCGGCCTCGCATTCCTGTTCGCAACCGAAATGTGGGAGCGGTTCTCCTACTACGGCATGCGCGCGCTGCTCACCCTCTACATGGTCAAATATCTGTTCCTGCCGGGGCGCGCCGAGCAGGTGATCGGCTACGAATGGCTCAAGCGCGCGCACGAATTTCTGGTCGGCCCGCTCGGCGTGCAGCCGTTCGCGTCCTACATCTACGGCGACTACACCGCCCTCGTCTATCTGACCCCGATTCTGGGCGGTCTGCTCGCCGACCGGGTGCTGGGACAGCGCCGCATGGTGCTGCTCGGTGCCGCGCTGATGGCCGTCGGCCACTTCATGATGGCCTCGGAGCGGCTGATGCTGCTCGCCCTGCTGGTGCTGATCCTCGGCAACGGCGCCTTCAAGCCAAATATCTCGACCCAGGTCGGCGCGCTCTATCCGCCGGGCGATCCGCGCCGCGACCGGGCGTTTTCGATCTTCTACGTCGGCATCAACATCGGGGCATTCCTCTCGCCGCTCGTCTGCGGCGCGCTCGCTGTCGGCTTCGGCTGGCACTACGGCTTTGCGGCGGCCGGGATCGGCATGCTGATCGGGCTTGCGACCTATCTGGCAGCCTCACCGGCGCTGCCGCCTGACGGCATTGAGACGCGGCGCGGAGAGCCCGGCACCCCGCTGAGCCGAGAGGAACGCCGGCGCCTTGCCGCGATCGCAATTCTGTTCGTGCCGGTCACGCTGTTCTGGGCAACCTATGAGCAGCAGGGCAATACCATCGCGCTGTGGGCCGAGGACTACACCAACCGGACAGTCGATCTCGGGTTCTGGCGCGGCGACATTCCGGCCGAATGGTTTCAGTCGGTCAATCCGTTCCTGATCTTTGCGTTCACGCCGTTCGTCGTTGCGTTGTGGGCCTGGCAGGCCCAGCGCGGCCACGAGCCGTCGACCGTGATCAAGATGACGATCGGTTGTCTCGCCGCTGCGGTGGCGAACCTGGTGCTGGTCGCGGCCGCCGCAGTGGCCGGCGCGCAAGGAAACGCGGCGGTGAGCTGGCTGTGGCTTGCCGGCTATTTCGTGATCATCACGCTGGGCGAGCTCTATCTGTCGCCGATCGGGTTATCGCTCGTCACCAAGGTCGCGCCCGCGCGCTACCTGTCGATGACGATGGGCGTGTGGCTCGCGACAAGTTTTACCGGCAACTTCATTGCCGGGTGGCTCGGCAGCTTCTGGAGCGGCATGGACAAGCGCGATTTCTTTCTGATGCTCGCAGCAATCGCGGCTGCGGCGGCGGTGGTGATCGCGCTGTGCAATCGCCCGCTGCGGCAGGCGCTGAAGGATTCGTAGGCCGACACGGCCGCGCGCCTTGTTCTACTTGCGCTTGACGACCAAAACCTCCTGCGGGCCCATGACCTCATAGGTAATCCCCGCCCAGGTCGTTCGCGTCAGGGTGAGCGCCGACCAGCCATAGATCGCGTTCAGCACCGTGGCGAGCGGCGAAACCAGAAAGTCGAACCGCAGGTAGCGCGCATTCTCCGCGCTGCCGGATTGTCCCCACAGCTTGGTGACCAGCCGCGCCCGACCGAACGAGCGGATCACGCCGAGCGCCAGCGCCAGCACCAGCACCACGGCCGCGTCGCGTTGCAACGCCAGCGTGCCCACAACGCTGAGGATCCAGCCGAGCGCCGAAAACGACATCGCCGCGAGCGTCGTCCAATAGGCGAACGGCATGTAGACCCGCGCCAGCATGAACCAGCGGCGCGCTTCGGCGGTAACAGCCGCGAACCCGCCGGTCGTGATGGCGGTGCGCAGGAGGATTTCGCGCGGCGCGCGGATTCGGCCGCCGGCCTGCTGCACCACATTGGTGAGCTGCAGATCGTCGCTCAGCGTGCCGCGCCATGCATCGGCGATGCCGAGGTCGCGGAAGGTGTCCTGTTTCATGGCGATGCAGCCGCCCCACGCCGGGTTGAGCAGCGGCAGTCGCGGAAGCGTCGCAATCGAGGCCGCCATGGCGGTCAGCACGAAGCTTGACAGGTGATTGTCTTTCACGACCAGCCACGCAAAGCCCGACACCACGTCGGCCTCGTCGGCGACGAGCGGCGCCACCACGCGCGCGAGCCAGTCCGGCTCCGGCCAGATATCGGCATCCGCGAGCACGAGGATCTCATCGTCCGGTGTCAGCGTCGCGACCGCGGCGCGCAGGTTGGTGGTCTTCTGGCCCTCGTCCCGGCGCGTCCCCGCCACGACAAGCGAGACGCGCTCGGGCGCCATCGCCCGGCACTGTTCGATCGCCGGCACGGCCGCATCGGCCGCCGATTCGACCGAGAAGATGACGCGGAAGGCGGGATAGTCCTGCTCGAACAGCCGCACCAGGAATTCGTCGAATTCCTCGTCGTGGCCCTTCACCGCGACGACGACCGCGACGCGGGGCGTCGCGTTGAGTCGCACCGGCCGGCCCAATCCGAGCGTGAACAGCCACACCAGTGCGACGCCGGTCGCCTGCGCGATGAGCCAGATCCACAGAAACGCCGTCATTCCGCCCCACCTCGGCACCTAAAGTCGGCGCGTCCTAGTCCATTGCGGGAGTTTGTCTATAGATTGCGCAAAAACCGCGGTAAATGGCCACTTATTGCAGTGCGAAGGATTGACTTCCCGTGGTTCGCCACTATGTTTCGCGCAACGATTCAGGACTGCCCCTCCGCCCGACCGCTGATTTTTTAGCAAGCCGTCGCGGCCCTAAAAAACCCGGGCTGTTCCAGACTTGAGGTTTCATGTCGTTTTCGCATCTCGGCTTGTCCGATAAAGTTCTCTCCGCCGTTGCTGCTGCCGGCTACACCATCCCGACCCCGATCCAAGACCAGGCCATCCCGCACGTGCTCGCGGGCCGTGACGTATTGGGCATCGCCCAGACCGGGACCGGCAAGACCGCCGCCTTCGTGCTGCCGATGCTGACCAAACTTGAGCACGGTCGCGCGCGGGCTCGCATGCCGCGCACACTGATCCTCGAGCCGACGCGCGAACTCGCTGCGCAGGTTGAGGAAAGCTTCATCAAGTACGGGGTCAACCACAAGCTCAACGTCGCCCTGCTGATCGGCGGCGTGTCGTTTGACAACCAGGATGTGAAGCTCGTTCGCGGCGTCGACGTCCTGATTGCGACCCCGGGCCGCTTGCTCGATCATTCGGAACGCGGCCGGTTGCTGCTCACCGGCGTCGAGCTGCTCGTGATCGACGAAGCCGACCGCATGCTCGACATGGGCTTCATTCCCGACATCGAGCGCATCTGCAAGCTGGTACCGTTTACCCGCCAGACCTTGTTCTTCACCGCCACCATGCCGCCGGAGATTCGGCGCATCACCGAGCAGTTCCTGCACAACCCGGTCAAGGTCGAGGTCGCAAAGCCCGCGACCACGCTGACGACCACGGCGCAGCATCTGGTCAAGACCAGCCGCGAGCCGCACGAGAAACGCGCGACGCTGCGCAGCCTGATCCGCGCCGCCGACCGAATGAAAAACGGCATCATCTTCTGTAATCGCAAGACCGAAGTCGCGGCACTCTACCGTTCGCTGGTGCGCCACGGCTTCTCCGTACTGGCGCTGCATGGCGACATGGACCAGTCCTCGCGCACAGCCGCGCTCGAGAAATTCCGCCGCAACGAGGTCACGCTGCTGGTTGCGTCCGATGTCGCGGCGCGTGGGCTCGACATTCCGGACGTCAGTCACGTCTACAACTTCGACGTCCCGCACCACCCGGACGACTACGTGCACCGCATCGGCCGCACCGGCCGCGCCGGTCGCAGCGGTACCGCGATCACCCTGGTGGCCCCGGCCGACGGCAAGTCGGTGGCCGCGATCGAGAAGCTGATCGGCCAGTCGATTCCCTGGGCTGGCACCCCTGCCCCGGATGTCGCCGACGACGAGGCGCCCGCGGTAGAACGCCCGCGGCACCGCCCGGCCCGCGGCCACGAGCGTCGAGCTTCGGGTGCGCAAGGCAAGCGCCCGACAACCGCCGCGCCGCCGGCGAAACGTCCGGCCGTAGGCCCGGCGGCCGCCAAGGCCAAGGCGCCCCGCGCCGAACCAAGCCGCCCGCGCGACAGCGAGGGCTTTCCTCTCCCGGCGTTTCTGCTAAGGCCGGTGAAGGCCTAGGCCTTGCGTCGCGGCTTGCGCGCTCCGCGCTTCGCCGCCCTTCCCTTCTCTGGTTTCGCCTTCGGCTCGCTCGCGCGTCGCGCGACTGCGAGCGCCCGCTCGGCCCAGGTTGCGAGCTCATCCGGATCGTCGTAGAGCCGCTCCGGCATCCGCCAGTACGACATGATCGCGCGTCGTCCGCTTTTGGCCTGATAGCTGAACGGCGCGCAGCCTTCGCGCTCGAACGTGGCGCGCGTCGCCTCGTCTGCTTTGAAATAGATCACGTCTTTGGAGAGAATCGCGAACATCACGCCGTCGGCATAGAGGCCGGCGCCGCCGAACAGACGGCGCACCGTCACGGGTCGGAATTGCCCGAACAGCTCGCTGATATGATCAGGAGTCAAGCGCGGCGGAATGCTCGCTCGCCGGCGTCAGCGCGACCGACTCGCCGCAGCCGCAGGCCGAGGTCTGGTTCGGGTTGTTGAACACGAAGCCGGACGAGAGCTTGTCGACCTTGAAGTCCATCTCGGTGCCGAGCAGGAACAGCACCGCCTTCGGGTCGATCAGGAGGCGCACGCCCTTGTCGTCCACGACCTCGTCGGTCGGGTTCGCGTTCTGCGCATACTCCATGGTGTAGGACATGCCGGCGCAGCCGCCATTCTTCACGCCGACCCGCACGCCCGCGATCGGGCCCTCGGCGCTCCCGAGGATATCCTTGATGCGCGTCGCGGCCGCTTCGGTCAGACGCAGCACCTGTGGTCGTGGGCGCAAGCTCGCCATTTGTCCCTCTTTCCGGGTTCAAGGCCCGGCAGCTACGTCCTTAAGATAGCGACGATTCCCGCAAAATGAAGGCCGCAATTCCCCGGGACTTGAGCATTCCTCCAAACTGCGAAGCCACTTGGTCCTCACCCTTCGAGACGCTCCGCTCGGGCACCTGCGGATGACGGTCACCACATTCACCACATGTTCAGCACGACCCGCGCCTCGTCCGACATCCGGCTCGGATCCCAGGGCGGATCCCACACCACTTCAACCTTGACCTCGCGCACGCCCGGCACGCTCGCGACGGCGCTCTCGACCATCATCGGCAGCTCCTGTGCCGAGGGGCAATTCGGAGTTGTCAGGGTCATGTCGACCTTCACGCCGCGATCGTCCGCGATGTCGATCTTGTAAACGAGACCGAGCTCGTAAATGTCGGCGGGAATTTCCGGGTCGTAGACGGTCTTGAGCGCCTGCACGATCTCGTCGGTGAGGCGCGTGATGTCGTCGGATGGCGCGCCCTCCGTTTGAGCGGATGGCGTGATCGGTGTCTCAGCCGGCTTGGCCGGCGCGACCACTGGCGGGCGTTCGGTGGTTTCCTGGGTCATGCGAAAATGCTCTGTGCTTTGATCAACGCTTGCGCAAGGCCGTCGACCTCCTCACGCGTGTTGTAGAGGGCGAACGACGCCCGGCAGCTTGCGGTCAAGCCGTAGCGGGCGAGCAGCGGCATTACGCAGTGCGTGCCGGCGCGGACCGCGACGCCTGCGCGGTCGATCACGGTCGCGACATCATGCGGATGCGCGCCCTTCATCTCGAACGACAGGATCGGGCCCTTGTCCTTGGCGGTTCCAAGAATACGCAGCGAGTTGATCTCCCGCAGCCGCTCCTGCGCGTAATGGATGAGCCCACCTTCATGGGCGCGGATGCGTGTCTTGCCGACGGAATTGACATACTCAAGCGCGGCTCCGAGCCCGATAGCTTGTACAATCGGCGGCGTGCCAGCCTCGAACTTGTGCGGCGGATCGCCATAGGTGACGCGATCCTCGAAGACCTCGCGGATCATCTCGCCGCCGCCCAGGAACGGCCGCATCGCCGCCAGGTGCTCGTGCTTGCCGTAAAGCGCGCCGATGCCGGTCGGGCCATAGAGCTTATGGCCCGTGAGGGCGTAGAAATCGCAATCGAGGTCAACGACGTCGACGTCGAGGTGAACCGCGCCCTGAGCGCCGTCGACCAGCACCGGAATGCCGCGCGCATGCGCGAGCCGCACTACTTCCTTGATGGGAACGACCGTGCCCAGCATGTTCGACATGTGGGTGATCGCCACCATCTTGGTGCGCGGGCCAAGGAGCTTTTCGAACTGGTCGAGCAGGAAGTTGCCTTCGTCGTCGACCGGCGCCCATTTGATCACCGCGCCGTGGCGCTCGCGCAGGAAATTCCACGGCACGATGTTGGAATGGTGCTCCATGATCGAGAGCACGATCTCATCGCCAGCTTGCTTGATGCGCTCGCGTCCGAACGTATAGGCAACGAGGTTGATGGCCTCGGTGGCGTTGCGCGTGAATATGATCTCTTCTGACTGGCGCGCGTTGATGAAGGCGCGCACGCTCTCGCGCGCACCCTCGTAGGCTTCGGTCGCCGTGTTGGCGAGATAATGCAGACCGCGGTGAACGTTGGCATATTCGCGGGTGTAGACTTCGTTCAGGCGATCGAGCACCACCTGCGGCTTCTGTGCCGAGGCAGCGTTGTCGAGATAGACGAGCGGCTTGCCATAGACCTGCATCGCGAGGATCGGAAAGTCCTCGCGGATGCGGGCGACATCGTAGGCACCATTGCTGACGGCCGGGTGCACTCTCATGTTCCCCTCGCTCCCAGCCAGCGCACGGCCGCGAACATGAGATCGGCGCGCACGCCCTCGTGCGCGATAGTCTCCACCGCTTCGCCGACGAACGACTGGATCAGCAGCGCCTCGGCCTCCTTCTCCGGTATCCCGCGCGCCATCAGATAGAATTTCAGGTTCTCATCGAGCGCGCCCGCGGTCGCCCCATGGCCGCACTGCACGTCGTCCGCAAAAATCTCGAGCTCGGGCTTGTTGTCGGCTTCCGCGCGCTCGGAAAGGAGCAGCGCGCGCGTCATCATCCGGGCGTCGGTTTTTTGCGCATCCGGGCGCACGATGATCTTGCCTTGGAACACGCCGTGGCTCTCATCATCGAGCACAGACTTGAAGAGTTCGCGGCTCACGGACCCCCCGGCCGCGTGATCGAGCACGAGCGTGGTGTCGGAGTGCTGGCGGTGGCGCAACAGGTTGACGCCGGCCAGCGAGAGCGTCGTGTTGCTGCCATTGCAAGCGACGAACAGCTGGTTGCGCACCACCCCACCCCCGAGCGTAAACGTGAAATCACGCAGCTCGGCGCGCTCGCCGATGCCGGCGTTCAACGTACTGACATGCAGCGCCGCATTGCCTTCGCAGGTGACCTTGACGTGGTCGACTTTGGCGCCGCGCCCGACGTTGAGATCGAGCACCGTGTTGATCTGGTAGTCGATTCCGTCCGGACCTTCGTGGCTCTCAACCAGCGTCACGTGCGCGCCGGGCGCGACGGTCACCCGCGAACGCGCGAACACCGCGGTCGCCTTGCCGGCGCTGTGGACGAACACCAGCTGGATCGGATGCGCGACCGCGACGTTCGCACCAACCCGGATCACCGCGCCGTCCGACGCGAACGCCGTATTCAGCGCCAGCGCCACGTCTTCGTTGATGCCGTCGCCCAGCACGTCGTCATGCTCGGTCATCTCGTGCGCGAGCGACGTGACGGTTACGCCGTCGATGGCCGTGTCGGACAACTCTGGCACGAAGCTTCCGTCAACAATCACGATGCGATGCGCGCGCAAGCCGGCCAGGATTGAGCCGGCGCCTTTAGCGGCAGCCTTGGCGGTGGCATCAGGCGCCTCGGCCAGCGGTTTGCCCTCGCGCATGAGCGCGCGCAGGTCGGTGTACTTCCAGTCCTCGACCCGCCGGTGCGGCAGACCCGTGCGCTCGAAGTGCCGGAACGCCGCCTCGCGCCGCGCCGCGCTCGCGCGCCCGCCCGGCAGCGACGTCCTGCGCCGCGCAAACGCGTCCGCGAGGGCGGTTTCGGCCGCTGTCTTGATCGGGGTGACCTCGGCGTTCATGCGATCACGCCGCCTCGTCCTGGTAGCCTGCATAGCCCTTGGCCTCGAGCTCGAGCGCGAGCTCCTTGCCGCCGGTCTTCACGATGCGGCCGCGCGAGAGGACATGAACCACATCAGGCACGATGTAATCGAGCAGCCGCTGGTAGTGGGTGATGACGATCATCGCGCGCTGCGGGGCGCGCAGGCGGTTGACGCCGTCGGCCACGATCTTGAGCGCGTCGATGTCGAGGCCCGAGTCGGTTTCATCGAGCACGCACAGGCGCGGTTCGAGCAACGCCATCTGTAGAATCTCGTTGCGCTTCTTTTCGCCGCCGGAGAATCCGACGTTGACGCCGCGCCGCAGCATGTCCTGGTTGATGTCGAGCTTGGCGGCGACGTCCCGCACTCGCTTCATGAACTCGGGCGTCGAGAGCTCCGGCTCGCCGCGCTGTTTGCGCTGCGCATTTATGGCGGTGCGCAGGAACGTCATGGTGGCAACGCCGGGGATCTCCAGCGGATATTGGAACGCGAGGAAAATGCCACGCGCGGCGCGCTCGTCGGGGCGGAGCTCAAGCAGGTCCTCGCCTTCGAACAGAACGTCACCGCCGGTGACCTCGTACCCGCCTTTGCCCGCAAGCACGTGCGCCAGGGTCGACTTGCCCGAGCCGTTCGGACCCATGATGGCGTGCACTTCGCCCGCATTCACGGTTAGGTCGAGCCCATTGAGAATCTGGCGGTCGTCCACCCGCACCTGTAGGTTTCTTATTTCAAGCATTGCCAATTCGAAATCCTTTCAGTCCTTGCGAAATTCTCTCTGACGTCATCCTGAGGAGCGTGGCCGCGGGCCACGCGTCTCGAAGGATGGCTCACCCCACGCTGCCCTCAAGTGAGATCGAGATCAGCTTTTGCGCCTCGACGGCGAATTCCATCGGCAATTGCTGCAGCACGTCCTTCACGAAGCCGTTGACCACTAGCGCGGTCGCCTCCTCGGCCGAGAGGCCGCGCTGCATGCAGTAGAACAGCATCTCTTCGGAGATCTTCGAGGTGGTCGCTTCGTGCTCGAACACCGTGGAGGCATTCTTGGCTTCGATATAAGGCACCGTGTGCGCGCCGCAGTGACGCCCGATCAGCAGGCTGTCGCAGTTCGTGAAGTTGCGCGCCCCGGTGGCACGCCGGTGCGAGGAGACCAGTCCACGGTAGGTGTTGTTCGAGCGGCCGGCCGCGATGCCCTTGGAGATGATGCGGCTCGTGGTGTTCTTGCCCAGATGGATCATCTTGGTGCCAGAATCGACCTGCTGGCGACCGTTGGAGATCGCAATCGAGTAGAACTCGCCGCGCGAATTATCGCCGCGCAGGATGCAGCTCGGGTACTTCCAGGTGATGGCCGAGCCGGTCTCGACCTGGGTCCAGGAAATCTTGGCGCGCGCGCCGCGGCAGTCGCCGCGCTTGGTGACGAAATTGAAGATGCCGCCGCGACCTTGGCTATCGCCCGGATACCAGTTCTGTACCGTGGAATACTTGATCTCGGCGTCATCGAGCGCAATCAACTCAACCACAGCCGCGTGCAACTGGTTCTCGTCACGCATGGGCGCCGTGCAGCCTTCGAGGTAGCTCACATAAGAGCCCTTGTCGGCGATGATGAGCGTGCGCTCGAACTGCCCGGTGTTCTTCTCGTTGATGCGGAAATAGGTCGAAAGCTCCATCGGGCAGCGCACGCCCGGCGGCACATAGACGAACGAGCCGTCGGAGAACACCGCCGAATTAAGCGTTGCAAAGAAATTGTCCGACACCGGCACGACCGTCCCCAGGTAGGTCTTCACCAAGTCGGGATGCTCGCGAATCGCTTCCGAGATCGGCATGAACACCACGCCGGCCTTCTTGAGCTCTTCCTTGAAAGTGGTCGCGACTGAGACCGAGTCGAACACGGCATCGACCGCAACGCGCGAGCGCTCCCCGTCCGGGCGCTCGACGCCGGCCAGGATCTCCTGCTCGCGCAGCGGAATGCCGAGTTTCTCGTAGGTCTTGAGGATTTCAGGATCGATGTCGTCGAGCGACTTCGGCGCCTTGAACGCCTTCGGCGCCGCGTAATAATAGATGTCCTGATAATCAATCGGCGGATACTCGACCCGCGCCCAGCGCGGTTCACGCATGGTCAGCCAGCGCCGATAGGCGCCAAGCCGCCACTCCAGCATCCAGTCGGGTTCGTCCTTCTTGGCCGAGATGAAGCGGACCGTGTCCTCAGACAGGCCCTTGGGGGCCCGCTCGGACTCGATGTCGGTTTCGAAGCCGTATTTGTATTGATCAACGTCGATGCCGCGGACGCGGTCGACGGTTTCCTGCACGGCAGGCATCTCATTCCCTCCACTGCGGTTTCAAGGACCGCGGGTTGGATCTATGGCGGTGTCCGGCAACCACCTCCTGGGACGCGTTCCCTGGGAATGCGCCCCGATTTCAAGCGTTTGAGCACTCCAGCCAAATTCGGATGCGCTCTCGAAAACTCTCAGGGCCCTTCAAGCAGCCGCAGGCGGCGCTACGCGGCAAGGCCCCGTCCCCTCCTAGATAGTCCCATAACGCGCTTCATCCAAGCGTTTAGAAAGATTTCAATCTCCTCCTCGGTCGTGGTTGGCCCGAGGCTGATGCGCACCGCGCCCAGCGCGAGCTCCGGCGCTACCCCCATGGCGGCCAGCACATGCGACGGTGCAACCTTGCCGGACGAGCAGGCCGAACCGGAGGACACCGAAACCCCTTCGAGGTCGAGCGCTATCAAGGCGGTTTCAGCCTTGATTCCGGGCATCGCGACAAGGGTCGTGTTCGGTACGCGCGGGGCGGTGGCGCCGAAAATGACCGCCGCCGGCGCAGCTGCGCGCAAGCCCGCCTCGAGCCGCTCACGGGCGCGCGCCATGTCGGCAGCCTCGTCCGTAAGCCCGGCCAGGACCGCCTGTGCGGCCGCGCCGAAGCCGGCGATCCCGCTGACGTTTTCGGTGCCGGCGCGGCTGCTGCGCTCCTGTCCGCCGCCCCGGATCAGGGGATCGCCGATATGCAGGTCCTGGTCGGCCAGAATGAGGGCCCCAACGCCCTTGGGACCGCCGAGCTTGTGCGCAGACAGCGTGAGAAGATCTGCCCCCAGCGACTTGATATCGCAAGGAATCCGTCCGGCCGCCTGGACCGCGTCGACGTGCAGCAGGCCGCCCGCGGCGTGGGTGACCTCGGCCACTTGGGCGACCGGCTGAATCACCCCGGTCTCGTTGTTGGCCAGCATGACTGACACCAGCGGCGCACTGCCGCTGAGCGCGTCGAGCCGTTCGGTGAGCCAGACGAGATCGACCACGCCCTCGCGGGTGACCGGGACGTCCTCGCGCAGCTGCTGAGGAAAGCGGCCGCCGCTGCGCACGGACGGGTGCTCGATTGCAGAGATCAGCGCGCGGTCGCGCCCACGCGCCTCGCCCGGTGTGAGCGAGGGGGTCAGCGCCAGCGCGTTCGCTTCCGTGCCTCCCGACGTGAAGATCACATTGCGCGCCTGCGCGCCGACCAGCGCCGCGACCTGTTCGCGCGCGCCTTCGACAAGCGCGCGCGCCGCGCGGCCGTCCGCGTGGACCGAGGACGGGTTGCCGACTAGATCGAGCGCAGCCTCGATCGCGCAGCGCGCCTGCGGCCGCAACGGCGCCGTCGCATTCCAGTCGAGATATGCCCGAACTCCCATCGTACCGCCGCTTAAGCTTCGATTGCCTGTGCCAACCCGCTGCGCATTGGGTCAAAAATGCGCGAGATTCCGTCTAAAACGCCGGTTTGAACCCTATCATGAATCTTGCTTTCGGCCCCGCCGAACGTGATAGAAAGCACTCCGCGCGCCGGGCGTCCCCGCATATATGCAGCCATTCGGACCACCAGAGCCCAGAATCGTCCAAGATCAGGTGCGCTCGGGCCTCCGCACCCGCGTATCGCAGCGGAGCGCGCTCTGGCTGGGTCAGACTTCATTGAGGTTATGAATGCCCGAAATTATCTTCACCGGTTCGGCCGGACGGATAGAAGGCCGCTTTCATCCGGCGAAGACGAAAAACGCGCCGATCGCGATCGTGCTGCATCCGCATCCGCAGTTTGGCGGCACGATGAACCACCAGATCGTCTATCAACTCTATTACGCGTTCGCGCACCGCAATTTTGCGGTGCTGCGCTTCAACTTCCGCGGCGTCGGCCGCAGCCAGGGCACGTTCGACCACGGCATGGGCGAGCTCGCCGACGCGGCCTCGGCGCTCGATTGGGCGCAGGCGCTCAATCCGGAGACCCGCAGCTGCTGGATCGCCGGGTTCTCGTTTGGCGCCTGGATCGGCATGCAACTCTTGATGCGGCGGCCCGAGATCGAGGGCTTCATCTCAATCGCGCCGCCGGCGAACCTCTACGATTTCTCGTTCCTGGCACCCTGCCCGTCCTCGGGACTGATCATCCACGGCGACAAGGATGCAGTTGTGCCGCACAAGGACGTCACCGGGCTGGTGGAAAAGCTCAAGACCCAGAAGGGTATCGTGATCGACCAGAAGGTCGTCTCCGGCGCCAACCATTTCTTCGACGGCAAGGTCGACGTACTGATGAACGAGGTCGGGACCTACCTCGACAAGCGGATCGCGGCCGGCGAAACGCGCCCCGAGCCACGCGGCCGGCGCAGCGGCGCCGGGTAAACTGGCCGCCTCCGCCTGGAGCTTAGGTTTTGCTGCTCACGTCCTGCATGGATGCCTGTCCCTCAGACTTGGGCATCCATGGTGGCATCCATGAGTCAGCCACTCGCGGTGACGATCTGCCCGCCCTGCATCGGATGGGGCGCCCCGGTGGTCGACGGAAAGGTGATCGGCAAACCGCGTTGTGTCCGCACCGCCAAGTAGGCGAAGGCCTGGGCCTCGAGTGCGTCCGACGACCAGCCCAGTGCGTCGGCCGGCTCGACCATAGCGGGCGCGAGCCGCTCGGTCAGCATTGCAAACATCGCCGCGTTGCGCGCGCCGCCGCCGGCCACGATCCAGGTGCGCGGCGGGCGCGGCAGCAGCGGCACCAGCCGGGCGACACTGGCTGCGGTGAGCGCCGCAAGCGTCGCGGCGCCGTCCGCGACCGAAGCCTGGGATAGTCCGGCCGAGGCGGCCGCGAAAGCATTGCGGTCGAGCGACTTCGGGGGCCGCTGGTCGAAGAACGGATGGCGCAGCACGCGCTCGACGAACGCCTCGTCGACGCGACCGCGTGCCGCCTTGGCGCCGCCGGTATCGAACGCGCGCCCGGTGCGCGCACGCACGAAGTCGTCGAGCAACGCATTGCCGGGGCCGGTGTCGCAGGCAATGAGGTCGCCGTCGTCGCAATAGGTCACGTTGGCGACGCCGCCGATATTGAGCACCGCGATCGGCCGCGGCCGGTCGAGGCTTTGCGCGAGCGCGGCGTGGAACACCGGCACCAGCGGTGCGCCCTGCCCGCCGGCGGCGACGTCGGCGGCGCGGAAATCGAAGGCGACCGGCACGCCGAAGCGGCGCGCCAGCGCGCGGCCGTCGCCGATCTGCACCGTGAGCTGGCGCTCGGGCCGGTGCAGCACGGTCTGGCCATGAAAGCCGATGATCTCGAACGCGGTCAGCGCAAGCCCGTTGTCGTTGAGGAAATCCTCGATCGCGTCGCCATGCGCGCGCGTCACCAGCGCCTCCGCCTGTGCGAGCGCGCCCGGCCGCTCGGTTCGCTCGCGCATCGCGACCGCATCGGTCAGCGCCTCACGCAGCAGCGCCCGCTCGCCCTCTGTGTAGGCGCGATAGCCGGTCGGCCCGAACGCGGACACGCGTTCGCCGTCGGTCTCGATCACCGCGACGTCGACGCCGTCGAGCGACGTTCCGCTCATCAACCCGATGGCTTGCACCGCCGCCATGCTGTCCCTCGGTTGAATATGGCACCGGA
>DATIPA010000020.1:0-13779 GCA_035472475.1 Xanthobacteraceae bacterium
GCGGAACCCAGCCTGGCAAAGAAAAATGGACGCGCCGCTAGTGCGCGCAGCGCTCGATCGCCTCTATCTGTTCGCCGGCTTTGCAGCCGGCGGCTTCATGATTCTCATCTTTGTTCTGATGATGGTGCTCTCGGCCGGGCGCCCGCTCGGCGTCAACGTTCCGGCCGGCGATGATCTGGTGGCCTGGAAAGACTCCAACATAGTCGCGCGCGCCTCGCTGCCATTTTCTTTTTGCTGTTACTGGCCGTGGCGATCATCACGGTGTTTCCAGACATGGTGATGGTGTTGCCCCGCATGGTTTTTCCCGGCTAGAGCATGATCCCGAAAAGTGGCCACCGGTTTTCGGAAAAGATCATGCTCAAAAAAAGCCAGACCACGATCGCGAGATCATGATCTAGGCGCAAACGCGATTTCAATCGCCTGGAAACGATCTAAGCTTGGCCCCAACCAATACGGAGGGGACCATGCTTACGCGTTGCATCCTCACAGCTTTGACGGCCGCGCTCATCGCCGCGTCCGCTCAAGCCCGGCAGGTTCGCTGGAACCTGCCCTCGGCCTATCCGAGTGACAATTTCCACAGCGAGAACCTGATTGCGTTCGGCAACGACGTGGCGGCGGCGACCGGCGGCAAGCTGCAAATCATCGCCTATACGGGCGCCTCGCTGTTCAAGGCGCCGGAGATCAAGCGCGCGGTACAGACCGGGCAAGCGCACGCCGGCGAAATTCTGATCTCGCTGCACGAGAACGACGATCCGCTGTTCGGGATCGACGTGGTGCCGTTCCTGGCGACGAGCTTCGATGACGCGCGCAAGCTCTGGAAAGTGTCGCGGCCGGCGATCGAGAAGAAGCTCGCCGATCAGGGCTTGATCGTGCTCTACGCGGTGCCGTGGCTGCCGCAGGGAATCTTCGTCAAGAAGGATCTCAATTCGATCGACGATCTCAAGGGCGCGAAGTGGCGCGCCGACAATCCTGGAACGGTGCGCATCGCCGAGTTGGTCGGCGCGCAGCCGGTCACCATCCAGGCGGCGGAGTTGCCGCAGGCGCTTGCCACCGGCGTAGTCAACGCCTTCATGACATCGTCGGCGACCGGCTACGACAGCAAAGCCTGGGAGACCATGTCGCACTACTACGACACGCAGGCGTGGCTTCCGAAGAACGTCGTCATCGCCAACAAGGCAGCGTTCGATAAGCTCGACAAGGCGACCCAGGACGCGGTGCTCAAGGCGGCCGCGCAGGCCGAGGAGCGCGGGTGGAAAATGGCGCGGGATAAGAACGCCTGGTATGTCGAGCAGCTCAAATCCCACGGGATGAAAGTCGCGCCACCGGGTGATGCGCTCAAGACCGGCCTCAAGGGCATCGGCGATCAGCTGACCGCCGATTGGGTCAAGCGCGCCGGCCCCGACGGGCAAGCGGTAATCGACGCCTATAGGAAGATGTGAGGGATCGAGGTTGTGTAGTGAGCGTTTCAACAAGCACCGCGCTCACCCCGTCATCCTGAGGCGCTCGATCGCTCTTGCGGTCGAGCCTCGAAGGACGACGGCCGAGACCTCACCACGAATAACATCCAGACAAGCCTTGCTCGAATGAGTTGAAATCCCGTGGGCGCATTCGTCTACATCCTGCAGTGCGCGGACGGCTCCTACTATGTCGGCAACGCGACGGGCGACGACCTTGCGAAACGTATCGCCGAGCATCAGCTTGGCCGCTTCCAGGGCTACACATTCACCCGTCGGCCCGTGCGTTTGGTGTGGTCGGAACATTTCGACCGGTACACCGACGCCAATGCGGCAGAACGGCAAATCAAGGGATGGAGCCGCGCGAAGAAAGAGGCCCTCATTCGCGGGGATTGGAACAGCGTACGTTTGCTGGCGAAGCGGAGGGCTGGTCGCCCTCGCGAGTTGTGATGCTTCGGCCGTCGTCCTTCGAGGCTCGCCTGGCTTCGCCAGGCTCGCGCCTCAGGATGACGGTCGTTGTTTGTTGGTGAGGCGCGATTTGTCGCTTGAGGCCGGATCCCCAAAATTGGCGGGGGCCCGGCAGGTGTCCGCCGAGCCCCCTTACGCATCAGCCGGCCTGTAAGCCGGGTTCTGTACGGCGCGGTTGCCCGCGCGTGACGACCATTCATCTGGGACGCCGGTTGCCCGGAGCCTCCAGCAACCTACCCGGACGGCCGGATCAGGACATCGATCCCGGTTCCCACGCTTGCGCGCAGACCCCGCGCCGCCCCTATTCGGTCTTGCTCCCGGTGGGGTTTACCGTGCCGTTGCCGTTGCCGGCAACGCGGTGCGCTCTTACCGCACCTTTTCACCCTTGCCGCGGCAAAACGCAACGCACCGCGGCGGTCTTAGTCTCTGTGGCACTGTCCCTAAGCTTGCGCCCGCCGGACGTTATCCGGCACCGCATGTCCATGGAGCCCGGACTTTCCTCCCGCATCGCCTTTCGGCATTGATACGAGCGGCCGTCCGGCCGACTGACCTCCAAGAGATGGCGTTTGGAGCAAGCGGGGTCAAGCGTTTAGGAAGCTGCTTATGCCGCTAAGGCGCGTGCTGCCAACAGCCGCTTGAGGGTCTCGTAAGTCGAGTAGTCCACGATGCCGTCGACACGCGCCGGCCGGAAGTGGCGCTGGAACGCGATCACGACCTCCTTGGTGGACTGATCATAGGTTCCGGTTGGGGTGAGGCCGTAGCCGAACTCGCCGAACTCGTTCTGCAGCCGGCTCACGATCTCGCTGTGGTCGCCGGGATCGAGTTCGGGGCCGGGCATGATCTCGGTTGGCTCGACCCAGATGCCGATGCCGGCATCGGCCAGCTGCTGCCAGGGAAATTTCTCACCCGGGTCGGGCTTACGTGCAGGCGCCACGTCGGAATGCGCGAGAACGCGCGCCCCAGCGATGCCCCGCCGCAGGATCAGGTCGCGACATAGCGCAATGACCGCGGCGATCTGGGCGTCGGGAAAGTCCGGGTAACCGAGATCGTGCCCCGGATTTGCGATTTCAATGCCAATCGATCGCGCGTTGATGTCGGTGGCGCCTTCCCACGAGGACACGCCGGCGTGCCAGGCACGTTCAGCTTCCGGGACAAGCTGGCAGATCTCGCCGTCCTCCAGCACCACGTAATGGGACGAGACGCGGGCGGCTGGATCGCACAGTCGCTTGAGGGCGGCGTCCGTGGATCGCATGCCGGTGTAATGCAGCACGACCATGTCAATGCTGCGTCCGCGTGCGTCGTGGTTGGGGGACACAAGTACGCGGCGAACGAAGGCTGAGTCGGACGAAAGGTTCGGCATGGCTTCAAGATAGCAATTCTGGCGGTAGGCGCGAGCCGCCATGCCATGGCGTAGCGCGGATCGCCAGCGGGGAGAGGTAGCGCATAGTCACACGCCTGCAACATAACAGGGGTCTTTGCGGAGAGAGCAATTGTCTGTTTCGGGGAGGTAGTTATGACCGATCTCGCCGCGCACATCCCGGTTGGTACCCCCGCCGCCACGCGCCCCAAGCTCGATGGACCCAGCAATATCGTCAGCATCATCGCGTTCTTCGGCATCGTCGGAACGGCGCTGTTGTTCATCGCCTATAGCTTGTACGTCGACGTCGACGACAGCGGCACCCAGACCAAGACGTTCCTGCCCTATCTGTTGCTGTTCATTGCGCTGCTGATTGCGCTTGGCTTCGAGTTCGTCAACGGCTTTCATGACACCGCCAATGCCGTCGCGACCGTGATCTACACCCACACCTTGCCGGCGAATGCCGCGGTCGTGTGGTCGGGCTTTTTCAATTTCCTGGGCGTTGTGCTGTCGTCCGGCGCGGTCGCCTTCAGCATCGTGTCGCTGCTGCCGGTCGAGCTCATTCTCCAGGTCGGGAGCGCCGCCGGCTTCGCAATGGTGTTCGCGTTGCTGATCGCGGCGATCATCTGGAACCTTGGAACCTGGTATCTCGGCCTCCCGGCCTCGAGCTCGCACACGTTGATCGGCTCGATCATCGGGGTCGGCGTCGCCAATGCAATGATGCACGGCCAGGACGGCACCTCCGGGGTCGACTGGAGCAAAGCCACCGAGATCGGCTACGCGCTGCTGCTGTCGCCGCTGATCGGCTTCGTTGCCGCGGCGGTTCTGCTGCTCGTGCTGAAGTTCGTTGTCCGCAACCCGGCGCTCTATCAGGCCCCGAAGGGCGACACGCCCCCGCCGTGGTGGATCCGCGGAATTCTGGTTCTCACCTGCACCGGCGTCTCGTTCGCCCACGGCTCGAACGACGGACAGAAGGGCATGGGCCTGATCATGCTGATCCTGATCGGCACGGTCCCGACGGCCTATGCGCTCAACCGCGCCATGCCGGCTTCCCAGATCGAGATGTTCCGCACGACGTCGGGCGCCGCGGCGGCGATCATCAAGCGGAAGGCCGAGGGTTACAACGTGTTGGGTGACCCGCGTCCGGCGGTCACCCAGTTTGTGTCGAGCCGCAAGATCAACGAAGGGACCTATCCGTCGCTGGCAGTACTGGTCCAGGACATCGCCAAACAGGTCAACGAGTACGGCTCCCTCGCCAAGGTTCCGGCGGCCGCCGTCGGTAACACCCGCAACGACATCTATCTCGCTTCGGAGGCGTTGCGCTTCCTCATGAAGGACAAGGAAAACGACCTGACCAAGGAAGAGGTTGCCACGCTGACCGCCTACAAGCGATTGCTCGACGAGGCGACCAAGTTCATTCCGCTCTGGGTCAAAGTTGCGGTGGCGATCGCGCTCGGGCTCGGCACCATGGTCGGCTGGAAACGCATCGTCATCACGGTCGGCGAAAAGATCGGCAAGACACACCTGACCTATGCGCAAGGCGCCTCCGCGGAACTTGTGGCCATGGGCACGATCGGGCTCGCCGACATGTACGGCCTTCCGGTGTCGACCACCCACGTGCTGTCGTCCGGCGTCGCCGGGACGATGATGGCGAACGGCTCGGGGCTGCAGTGGTCGACGGTGCGCAACCTTGCGATGGCGTGGGTGCTGACGCTGCCCGCGGCGATCATGCTGTCGGCGACGCTGTACGTCCTGTTCGTCAACATATTCTGATCTGACTGCGTGGAGAAAGAAGCCATGCGAGCAATGGATGTCATGGTGCGGGACGTGGTCACCGCGAGCCCGGATGAGGACGTGGATCAGGTCGTCGAGCTTCTGGCCAAGCACGATGCCAGCACGCTGCCGGTAGTCGACGCGGACGGCAATGTGGTTGGCATGATCGGCGACCTCGATCTGATGCGACGGCCGGAGATCGGCACCGAGAAGCATCACCCATGGTGGATGGAGGCCATGACTCCCGCCAGCAAACTGGCGGGAGAGTTCGCCAAGTCGCATGGCCGGCGCGTCAGCGAGGTCATGTCCACCCAAGTCATTTCGGCGAGCGAGGATACGCCGCTCGGCGACATTGCCAATCTTCTGGAGAAACATCGCATCAAGCGCGTACCGATCCTGCGGGACGGCAAGCTGGTCGGGATGGTCAGCCGTTCCAACCTCATCCAGGCGCTCGCCTCCTCGCACGGCCGGCCGCACGACGCGGCTGAATCCGATCGCGACATCCGCTCGATCCTGCTGACCCATTTGGGCGAACAGGACTGGACCGACTTCGGCTCGCGCAACGTCATTGTGACGGATGGCGTCGTCCACCTGTGGGGGCTGGTCGGCTCGGAAGAGGAGCGCAAGGCGCTGACCGCGCTCGCCGAAGGGGTGCCGGGCGTCGTCGGCGTGTCGGATGAGATGATCCCGGCGTACTAGGGCCGATTTGGGCCGTTATTCGCCGGCGAGGCCGAGCTCCTTGATCACCTGCTGATACTTGCGGCTTTCGGCGCGTACGAACGCGGTGAACTGATCGACCGACATTGGGTTGATCTCGGCGCCGGCCTCTACCAGTTTTTCATTGATCTCCGGCTGCACGAGCAGCGTATTGATTGCGCTGTTGAGCCGCGCAACGACATCAATTGGGGTCTTCGCTGGCGCGAAGAAGCCGACCCACAGCGTGAAATCGAAATCCTTGAGCGGACTCGCCTCGGCGACGGTCGGAACATCCGGGGCGATCGCCGAGCGCTTGGCCGAGGACACCGCCAGAACCTTCAGCAAGCCGGATTTCATAAGCGGAACGACCGCCGGCATGCCCGGGAAATAAAGGTCGACGTGGCCCCCGATGAGATCGTTGAGCGCCGGCGCGGCGCCCTTGTAAGGAACGTGCGTCAGATTGGCCGGGATCTTGGCCTTGAGCACTTCGCCCGCGAAGTAGCCTGGCGTTCCGGCGCCTGCCGACGCAAAGGTGAGCTTGGCCGTCCGCAACGCTGTCGCGAACTCGGCCATGGTGGAGTACGGCGTGCGCGCCGGCACGACCAGTGCAAGCGGAACCACGCCGGCGAGCGCGACCGGTTGCAGATCCTTGTCGGCGTCGTAGCCCGGATCCTTCATGAAATACTGATTGATCGCGATTTCGCCGGTCTGCCCGACCAGCAGGGTGTGGCCGTCGGGCGACGCGGCGGCGACGCCGCGTGACGCGATTGCACCGCTAGCGCCGGCGCGATTTTCGACCACGACGTTTTGACCGAGTGCGGCCCCGAGCCGGTCGGCAAGGATTCTGGCCACGACATCGCCGGTGCCGCCGGCCGCGTACGCCACAATGAGGCGGGTGGTCTGGCTTTGCGGCGCCTGCGCCGCGGCCGGACGCGCAACAAGCGCAACGGCAGACGCCAACGCCATCGCGGCGATGCCCAAAGCCATCCTGATCATGCGTTGCCTCCCGGTCTTACCGATATCCTACAGTCTTCACGGCATGTCCGGGAATTCATAGAGGCGCCTCGGGTTGTCGCGCATGATCCGCTCGGCGCAACGGGGCGAGCCGACCGCGCTGAGGAAGTCGTCAACGAGGGCCGGATAGGACAGCGATTGTGCGCACCGATGATGTGAACGTGGCTGTCGCAGCGCATTGGCTGAGGCTCAGCCTATGCGCGCGGTAATTGCCCGGCCGGCTGCCCGCGTTCCAAGCTTGCCGCCGATGTCGGGCGTGGTCTCGCCGGCCGCGACCGCCGCCGCAACGGCCGCATCGATTGCGGCTGCGGCCGTCTCGAACGTCTTGGCTTGCCGCCGTCGCCCGTGCCACGCCAGCAGCAGCGCCGCGGACAAGATCAAGGACAACGGGTTCGCGATATCGCGCCCCGCAATATCCGGTGCCGAGCCGTGCGCGGCCTGCGCCATTGCATGCCCGCTGCCGGCGTTAAGCGATCCGCCCAGCCCGAGGCTTCCGGACAACTCGGCGGTGAGGTCCGACAGAATATCGCCGAACATGTTGGTGGTGACGATCACGTCGAAGCGCTGGGGGGCCCGCACCACGTGCGCCATCATGGCGTCGACGATGACATCATCGACCGTGATCCCGGGGAACTCGGCCGCGACCTTGCGGCATTCCTCGAGAAACAGGCCGTCGCCCAATTTAAGGACATTGGCCTTGTGCACGATGCTGACGTGTTGTCGGCGACGCGCCGCAAGCTCGAACGCCGCACGCGCGATCCGGTTGCAGCAGGCGCGTGTGATCCGCCGCAGCGAAATTGCGACGTCCCGGGTCACCAGGATCTCGCCGCTGCCTAGCTCCATGTTGCGGTCGGCGTAGAAACCTTCGGTGTTCTCCCGCACGACCACGAGGTCAAACGCGCCGACAGGGCTTCGCACGCTCGGATAAGTGCGCGCCGGGCGAATGTTCGCGAACAGGTCCAGGTTCTTGCGAAAGAACATCGACGGGTTGATTTCGCCGTGTGCTGCATCTTTGAAATCCGCCGTGGCCGTCGGACCGAGGATCAGCCCGTCGGCCTTGCGCGCCGCCGCCAGCACGTCCGGCCTGACGGTGGTGGCGTAGCGGCGCAGGCTCTCGTGGCCGACCACGTCCTCCTCGAGCTTAAGGCCAAGGCCGAAGCGATCTGATGCCGCGCGCAGCACCGCGAGCGTCGCCGCGGTTATTTCCGGGCCGATTCCATCGCCGGGAAGAACCAGGATTTGCATGCGTGCGCTTTCGACCCCGCTGGCGCTGATTATCTTGCGGCAGGTGTCCGACCTTACGCGGCCGTGACCGTCCGCAGCAATGTCCTGACCATGTCTTCGTTCTCGATGCGGAGCCCCACCGGCAGCGCGCTCGTTTTGTCCGCAAGGGCTGCAGTCTCTGCGTCACCGCGCATGCGCACGAGATCCTTTTCGGTCGTCACAAGGCCGAGCCCGTGGCGCTCGGCGATCTGGAATAAGCTCTCGGCCTCGGCGCGCGTGAACACATGGTGATCCGGAAAGCGGCGTGTTTGCGGTGCCGCGATGCCGGCGGCGGCGAGCGTTGCAAAGAATTTCTCGGGATAGGCGATCCCCGCGAACGCCAGCATCTTGCGGCCGGCGAGCGCCGCGACAGCAGCCGGCTCGGGCACTAGCGCCCCGCGCAGGATCGGCAGCCCGCGCGCCTGCGCGCGCGCGATCACTCCGCGTGCTGAAGCTTGTTCGTCTCCGAGCACCAGCAATGCGCCGGTATGCTCCAACTGGGCTTCGAGTGGCGCGCGCAAAGGCCCCGCCGGAAACACCAGCCCATTGCCAATGCCATACTCGCCGTCGAGCACGACCAGCGAAAAGTCCTTGGCGAGTGATGGGTTCTGAAACCCATCGTCCATGACGATCACGTTCGCGCCGGCCGACACCGCAGCAGCAGCCCCGCGTACCCGATCGCGCGCCACGATGGTCGGCGCGGTTGCCGCGAGTAGCAACGGTTCATCGCCGACGTCGGCGGCCCGATGCGGCGGCCCAACGCGCACCGGGCCGGCAAGCGTGCCGCCATAGCCGCGCGTGAGGAAGAACGGCATCGAGCCCTGCGCCAGCAGCAGTTTCGCAATGGCGATGGCACTCGGTGTCTTGCCCGCACCGCCGACCGTGAGATTGCCGACGCAAATCACCGGAACGCCCGCGCGCGCACCGGTGTGCCCCATGCGCGCGCCGGCAACCGCGCCGTAGATCGCGGCGAGCGGAGCAAGCAGTCGCCCCGGCGCACCAGGCTGGCGCCAGAAGCGGGGCTCACGCATGGTCTTCCATGCCAAGCTGCAGGAGATAAGGATCAAGCGCGGCAAGCGTACGCTCGAGCGCACCGCCCAGGGACTCGACAGTCTTTTGCCCAGCCGCGACAACGCGCCCGCGGGCCGCCTCGTCCCTGAGCCAATTGCCGGCCTGCGTTGTGAGGCGATCGGTGTCGCCAACGAGATCGGCGCCCCGGGCACCATCAAGCGCGGCGTAGATCTCGGCGAAATTGGAAATGAATGGCCCGTGCAGAATGGCTGCGCCGAGCTTGATCGCCTCAATCGGATTCTGCCCGCCATGGGCAATCAGCGAACCGCCCATGAACACGATCGGCGCGAGCCGATAGATCACGCCGAGTTCGCCGACCGTGTCGCACACGTAGACATCCGTTGCAGCGTCGGGCAGCGCGCCCGCCGAGCGTAGCGCGGCCTTGAGCCCGGCACCCGCGACGAGGGTCGCAATCTCGGCGCCGCGCTCCGGATGGCGGGGTACGATCAGCGTCAGCAGGCCCGGAAAGTTTGCACGCAGCCGCCGGTGCACGTCGATCATGACTTGCTCTTCGCCCGGATGCGTCGACGCGGCGGCAACAATCGGCCGTCCCGCAAGTGCTCTTGCAAGCTCGTCGCGTTTGCGGCCGTCGACCGGAAGCGGTGGCACGTCGAGCTTGAGATTGCCGACGACCGTCACGTGGGAGGCGCCGAGATCGCCGTAGCGCTTCGCGTCGTCGCGCGAGCGCACCAGGCAAAGATCGAAGCGGCGCAGCAGTGCGCCGATCAGGCCGGGCATCAGTTGCCAGCGCTTGTAGGAACGTTCCGACAGCCGACCGTTGACCAGGATCAGCGGAATTCCGCGCCGCCCGCTCGCGGTGATGAGGTTCGGCCAGAGGTCGGATTCGACGAACAGCGCGAGGCTCGGATGCCAATGATCGAGAAAGCGCGTCACGAATCCCGGAACGTCGAGCGGAATGAACTGATGGATGACGTCGGGCGGCAGCCGCTGACGGGCGATGCCGGCCGAGGTCACCGTACCCGACGTTACCAGCAGCGATAGCCCGCGCTCTCGGATGCGCTCGACCAGCGGAACGGCGGCGATCAGTTCACCGACGCTTGCACCATGCACCCACACGAGCGCGCCGTCCGGACGCGGCACTTCGGTTTCGCCGCGCCGCTCCGGAAGGCGGACGGAATGCTCCTTGCCGCGCCGCAGTCGATGGCGCAGCAGCTGGCCGGCGAACGGCGTCGCCACCTGTGTGGCGAGCCGATAAAGCGCAAGCGAGGGCGGCAACGCGTCGCTCATCGGTTGGCTCCGCCCCCGTCGACGATCGTATAGGCCCGTTTGGTGACCGCGTTGAGTTCGGCCTCAAGCTCGGTTCGGTACTGTTCGAGGACTGCCGCATCGGCTTCGGGCGGAACCCGGATGAGCGGCCCGCCGACGATCGCCAGCCGGCTGAACGGCAAGTTCAGCGCCGCATGATCCCAGGTTTTGAGTTCGACCCGACGGCTGGTTGCAAACGCTATCGAGGCAAGCGGACGTCCGGACAGGGCGGCGAGCCGGATAATTCCTTCGCGGGCAACGCGCGCGATCTTGGGAACATCCGCCGTCATCGCCACCGTATATCCCTCCCTGAGTGCATCGAGCATCGCCACGAAGGCGCCGACCCCGCCTTTGCGGTCGAATCGCACGCCTTGGTCGCCGGACCCTCGGATGGTGCCAATGCCAAGTCTTTCCGCGGCGATGGCGTTGATTTCAGCGTCGCGGTGGCGCGAGATCAAGACCCTGGCGCGGTGCTTGGGATGGTCCTGCTGCAGGAACGGCACCATGAAGTGTTGCCCGTGCCACATTGCGAGGATGATCGGCAAATCAGGCTCGATGAGCTCGTAAACGTCCGGCGGTTCCAGGATCACGCGCGACGTCGCCCACACCAATCGCAGGTAATAGGCCCCGCTGGTGCCCAGCGCATTCTGAAAGGCGCGTGAGTGGGTAACGCGCCTGACGATCCTCCGCCTCATCGCGCTCTTGATTGCTTGTTCTCGTCCGGATCGAGCAACCGGTGCATGTGGACGATGAAATAGCGCACGAGTGCGTTATCAACGGTCTGCTGGGCCTTCGCCTTCCAGGCCGCATGCGCGGCGGCGTAGTTCGGATAGATGCCGACGATGTCCAGCTTCGACAGATCCTTGAACTCTATGTCGTCGAGGTTCACCAACTCGCCGCCAAAGACGAGATGCAGCAGCGGCTTCGCGGGTTCGGCAGGCATCGGAGTCCCCTGAGAAGAAAATCATGCGGGCATGGACGGCCATAATCGACCGTGTTCGTCGCGCATTCCTCCCAAAACCTTGTGCGGTGGATTTGAAGTTCCCCTCACCATCGGGACACCCGCTATTTGTTCAACAAGTCGCGCAGCACTCGGTGCCGCGACTGCCCGGCAGCCAGCAGCGGTCCATGAATCGGCTCCATGCGATTATAGACAATGCGTTCGTCCGCAAATGTTGTCAGTACCCCGGCAGCTTCGTGCACCAAAAGATCGGCCGCCGCAAGGTCCCAGTCGTGGCTGTTGGCGCCGGACAGGGCGGCATCGAGCCGCCCTTGTGCCACCCGGGCGAACCGCAATGCGAGCGAGTGTACGCGCGGCAGCGCGATGATGGTTGGCGCCATGGCGGTGAGTTGTTCGGTGATCCGCCGCGGCCCGCTGATGCGCGCACCCTCGAGGCTGTGGCCGTCGCTTGCCCGCAGCCGTTGCCCGTTGCAAGTCGCCCGCTCCGCGATAACCGCGCTGAAGAATTCGTTCTCGGCGGGGGCGAACAACGCGGCAATCACCGGACGGCCGTCCTCCACCAGTGCAGCCGATATCGTCCAGTCCAAAAGTCCCGCGATATAGGCGCGCGTGCCGTCGATGGGGTCGACGACCCACACTCGGCGCCGGTCCAGTCGCGACCGGTCATCGTCGGTCTCCTCGGACAGCCAGCCGGCGTCCGGCGCGATCCCGTGCAAACGGTCCCGCAGCAAGTGGTCGACCGCAATGTCGGCTTCCGACACCGGGGAATCCTTGCCTTTGGTCCAGTGTTTGAGCGCGCTGTTGAACGTCGTCAGCGCAAGGTCGCCGGCGTCGCGTACGGCCCGGGCGAGCGCTGCAGCGATTTCGGCACGCTCAGATGCCGGCAACGGTCAGTCCCTCGATCCGGATCGTCGGTGCGTTGGTTCCGTAGCGGAATTTGAGATCGTTGGCGGGCATGAGCGACGCAAAGATCTCATTGAGATGGCCCGCTATCGTGATCTCGCTCACCGGATAGGTCAGCTCGCCGCGCTCGATCCAGAAACCCGATGCGCCGCGACTGTAGTCGCCGGTGACCATGTTGACGCCCATCCCGATGAGGTCGGTGACGTAGAAACCGTCGGCAATGTCTTCGATCAGTTCCCTGGCGGTGACCGCGCCGGGCGCGAGGTGGAGATTGGATGGTGCCGGCGAGGGGGTTGTCGAGACACCGCGGCTGGCATGTCCGGTGCTTTTGAGGCCGAGCTCGCGCGCCGTCGCACAATCGAGGATCCAGGTTTTCAGCACACCGTTCTCGACCAGCGCGCGCCGCTCGCCAGCGACGCCTTCGGCGTCGAACGGGTGCGAGCCGAGGCCGCGCTTGCGCAGCGGGTCATCGATGATGTCGATGCCAGGCCTGAAGATCTGCTGCCCGAGCTGGTCTTTCAGGAAGCTGGTACCGCGAGCGATCGCGGCCCCGTTGATCGCGGATGCCAGGTGTCCAACGAGCGAGCCCGCGACCCGCGGTTCGAATACGACCGGCACCTTCCGGGTCGCGACCTTGCGCGGGTTGAGCCGACGCGCCGCCCGTTCACCGGCGGCGCGTCCGATCGCTTCGGGCTGCTCGAGATCGGCGGCGTGAATCGCCGACGCAAAATCGTAGTCGCGCTCCATGCCGGTGCCCTCGCCGGCAATAGCCTGCATGGCGATGCCGTGACGTGAGCCCAAATAGGCGTGCGCAAACCCGCTGCTGGTCACCAGCACCATGCCGCCAATCCCGGCCGATGCCGACGCGCCGCCCGACTTGCTCACACCCTTCACCGCAAGCCCCGCCGTCTCGGCGGCTCGCGCCATATCTTCGAGCGCCTTCACCGAGGGGAGCTTGGAATCCAGCATGTCGAGGTCAGGAATGACCTGGGCGAGCAGTTCCGGTTCGGCGAGGCCCGCGAAACGGTCCTCGGGTGTGGCGCGCGCCATTGCGACGGCGCGCTCGGCCAGCGCTCCGGCGTTCGCACCGGAAAAGTCGTTGGTCGAAACGACCGCCTGTTTGTGGCCGACAAACACCCGTAGGCCGAGGTCGTCGCCTTCGGAGCGCTCCGATTCCTCGACGGTGCCGTCGCGGACTTCGACCGATTGCGAGATGCCGCGGGTGGCAATCGCATCGGCCGCGTCGGCGCCGGCGCGGCGGGCGGCGGCGACCAGACGTTCGGCGAGATCGGTGAGCGCGGTTTGATCGAAAAGCGCGTCCATGATGTGAAAGGATTTATGGGCGCGTCCGCACGATGGCAAGCGGCCGATTGAGCTCGTATCCCGGAAACTGAGCAGCACGAAGCGGTGCAAAGCGGCTGTCAGGGATCCATGACCCCGATCCGGCGCGTTGTCGCGAGACCTGTGGCTATGGGTTCCGGGCTCGCCGCGTGACGTAGGAGCTTTTGCGGGCGAATCGCTTATTCAACCTTGATGTTCGCCGCGCGAACCAC